>VGEV01000152.1 GCA_016869175.1 Alphaproteobacteria bacterium | reverse complement strand
CAGCTTGGCGTTCCTGATAACCTGACCGGGCAGGCCAAACACCTGCATGGGGTTCTCCTTTGCTTCGAGTCTCAGCAACCCGAGCTTCGGAGAACCCCTTCCCTTACTCAACCCGTCTCACTTCTGTGCGAACCCGGACACGCAGGCGGCGCCGGACGGTGCCATCATGCCGCGACCCTTGTATACTTACCGGCGGCAGGCAGGCGCTTCACTCGCGGCATGTCGCGCCAATGGAGTGGCGCAAGGGCCGCGTCTCGCAAACGCCGACGTGGTGGCAGCTTTTGATCGGCGTCGTCGCCATCATGGGCACGACCGTAGGCATCTTGAAGTTCGCCGTCTAACCCTGCGCGGTGATCGCCTTGAGGATCGGCTCGATGGCGCCATCCGCCAAGGCCGCCAATTCCGCCTCGGTCAAGGGCTGGATCGGATTGGCGACATAGACGAGCGAGGGCTCGAAGGCCTGCGCCCTGGCCTGCGCCGCCGCCGCCTCCTGGAACTCCACCGTCGCCACCGCCGTGCCCGCAACGCCGCGGCCGTCGAGATCGTAGATGTCATGCAAACTGCACGACGTGCACGAGCCTCAGTCGGCCAAGCCTTCCACCACCACCTGGCATTCCGTGGCAATGCGCTGCAACAGCGCCACGGGGGCTTTCTTGGTGTGCGTCGGCTTGGCGTAGCGGCGCGTGACGATGCCGCGCTCGTTCAGGCGCAGCGCCACGCGGTCAAGAAATTCCAGGCTGCGCTCCTTGCCGATGCAGAGCAGGCCCACGGTCAGGCCGTCCAGGCTGGCCGGCGGCTTGACGCGCGGCCGGGCGACCGGGGCGATTTCCGCCGTCGGGTCGCGCATGACGATGCTCACAGTTCGATCTCCTTGCTCACGGGTTGTACCTCCTCGACCAGGCGGCCGCCGGACCAGCCGCCAATGATGGCGCTCATCAGGCCGGCGCGGCCGCCGGCCCGCACGACCAGCAGACCATCCGGATGGAACTTGTGCACCAGCCCTGCCGCGCGCTCGGGCGCGATGCCCTCGCCCACGCCGCCGGCGCCGCACAACAGGCTGGCGCCAGGGCGCATGAGATCGCGCCGCAACGCCGCCTCGATTTCCGCCCGCCGCCAGCCGGATTTCCGGAAGATGGCATAGTGCTCGGGCGACAACACCAGGATGGCATTGGCCCATTCCGCCAGCTTCGGGTGGCCGACGCCGGCCAGGCCCATGGCCAGGCTGCGGCTCAACTCGTCGGCGGTGCGCGACTTCTGGTCCATCAGCGCGGTCACGCCATCGCCGTGGAACAAGGTCACCGCCGAGCGGCCGGTCGGGATGCCGCGCGCCACCGAGAGCGGCGTCCATTCGGGATCGCTCTCGTCCTCGGCGAAGCAGAAAGTGTATTTGCCCGGATTGCCGAGAGTGGCGCGGTCGATGCCGCCCGGCACGCCGCCGCCGACATTGCGGATGATGAGCTGCAAGGCCCGGCCGATGGTGGCGTTGGCCCGATTGCCCTGGCCCAACGCATTGACCCCGGAATTCATGCCGATGGCGCGCGCGATCGGACCGTTGACGATGATCACCGGGCCGGAGAAATACATCGTCGCCAACAACCCATGCATGGCGAAGATCGGCAGCAGCGCCGCTTCCAGCACGGCCAGAACGACCGGCAGGTATTCCGGCTTGCAGCCCGCCATCACCGCGTTGATCGCCACCTTCTCCACGGTGCACGGCAGGTAGTTGGGCGGCACCAGGCCCACCACCTCGCCCGGCTTGCGCCCGGTGCCGGCCAGCATGCGCACGATGCGCAGGTCGGTCGGCGGCACGATCGGCAAGCCGTCGGTCCAGCCAAACCCGTAGGCCACTTCCATTTCGTCGTCATCCTCCGCCACCGCGATGGCGCGCGAAGCGATGCCGACCTCGCCCAGTTTGAGCCGCAACCGTTCCGGCATGCCCGGCGCGACATTCAGCGCGCCGCAGCCGGGCCGGGCTTCCGGCAGCCCCTCGCCGAGGGCGTTGAGGCCGGAAAGGCCACGCCACTCGGCGCGCTGCCAGCCGGTGGCGCGACCGGCCTCGCGGCCGTCGGCCAAGCGCAGCAGGGTCGGCACGATCTCGATGCCCAGCCGATGCGAGCGGGCCAGGTCGCGCCCGTCCTCGACGGGCAGCCCGGGCGGAAAGGCCGGATCGTCCTGGCTCAAGACCGTGAGCGCCAGCGGCCCGCGCGCGAGCTCGTGGATCGCCGGCTCGATCAGCCGGCAAGTCGGGCAATCCCGCTTGACGATCAACAGCAGCGCGTCGCTCGGCAGACCGGTCATGGGCGCACCCTCCCGCCACCGAAGGCTATCTAAGGCCGGCGCAACCGACAAACCGGGCAGCCTCAGTCCTTGTCGTCGGCCTCGGGCCCGCCGTCGTCCTCCTCCGCCGCCGGTACCCGATAGCGCTCGCCCAGCCAGCGCGCCAGGTCGAGGTCGGCGCAGCGCTTGCCGCAGAACGGCCGGTAGGCCGGTTCGACCGGCTTACCACAGAGCGGGCAGCGCCGGGCCGGCCGGTCGTTCATCGCGGGCCGATGCTGAGCGCGTCGCGGGCAAGGCCAGGCTCGGCCCGCAATTCGCAAGCGGGCAGGCGATCCGCGGCGGTCGCCAACAGGGCGACGACATCGGGCGGCGCGCTCAGCGTCAAGGCGCGGCCCGGCCAATGCCTCGCCTCGCCGCGCAGGCGGGCCGCCGCGCGTTCCGCCAGCCACCAGCCGGCCAATCGCCGTCCGCCCGGGCAATGCGGGCAAGGCTCGCCCAGCCGCCAGGCGAGCGGCGGCCGCTGCCGCCGGCGGGTCAACTCCAGCAGGCCAAATGCCGACAGGCTGCCGATGCGCGGCTGGCCGGGGTCATCGGCCGTCGCCCCACGCAGGATGCCGCGCAGCCGCTCGCCGGCGCCGCGACCCCGCTCCTTGAGGAAATCGACCACCAGCAGGCCGCCGATGTCGCGGGCGCGCATCGCCCGCGCCAGCGCCAGCGCCGCCTCGTCGTTGGTCGCGGCGACGGCGCTCCGGCCTTGTCTGGCGGCGGCCGCCAGATCGACATCGCAGACCGTCATCGCGCGGGCATGTTCCAGCACCAGACGGCCGCCGGACGGCAGGGCGACCTCGGGCGCGAGCAGGGCGAAGATCGCCTCTTCGATGGCAGAGTCGGCGAACGGCGCTTCCGATGGCCGGATGAGCGGCGCCAAGTCGGGCAGGTGGCGGCGGCATAGCGCGCGCCAAGGCGCCGTGTCCCCGCCCACCAGGATCTCGGTCAAGTCGGAACGGGCGAAGGCGCGCAGCAGGGCTTCGACGGGTTCGGGGGCGGCCAGCCGCGCCGGCGCCGCTCGGCCCGCGATCACCCGGTCGGGCAATGGCGCCAGCAAGGGCCCCTTGCCGGCTTCCGGCTCGCGCACCACCTCGACGGCCACCGTCATGCCTTCCTTCAATCCTGCTCCGGCCAGCGGCAGCAAGCCTTGCAGCGCTTCACCCAGTTCGACGAACGCGGCCCGCAAGGCGGCTTCCACCTGGGCGACCCGGCCGAGATAGCGCCGGCCCAGCCAGGGCAAGGATCCGGCCGGCAAGGCATCGTAAGCCGTCAATTCGCCATCGCTCAGCCAGGCGGCCTGCACCGCGAACGGCCCCGCCTGCAACAGCAAGCGGGTCATCGGCGGTCGCCGGCGTCGCCATGCCAGCGGCAGCCAAGCCCCTGCAGCAACGCGGCCGTTTCGTAGAGCGGCAAGCCCACCACGTTGGAATAGGAGCCGCCGAGCGCGCGCACGAACATCGCCGCCTTGCCCTGGATGGCATAGCCGCCGGCCTTGCCCCGCCACTCGCCGCTGTCGAGATACCAGGCGATATCCGGTTGCGCCAGGCGCCGGAAGGTGACGGCGCTGGTGACCAGGCGCGCGGCGCAGCGTTGGTCCGGCGCCCGGGCGAAGATCGCGGTCAGCACGCGATGCCGGCGGCCGGAAAGCAGCGCGAGGCAGGCCCGCGCCGTGGCCTCGTCGGAAGCCTTCGGCAGCACGCGCCGGCCGCAGGCGACGACGGTATCGGCGGCCAGCACGTATGCGCCGGGGTGGCATCGGGCGACGGCCAACGCCTTGGCGCGGGCCAGCCGCTTGGCCAGGGCGGGCGGCAGTTCGCCCCGCCGTGGCGTTTCATCGACCTCGGCCGCGACCGTCAGGGCGGGCTCGCAGCCGATCTGCCGCAGGAGTTCAAGGCGCCGGGGCGAGGCAGAAGCGAGGACAAGGCGCGCCACGGAAGACGGCGCAGCCGGCATGGCGATGCTTACTTGAAACGATAGGTGATGCGGCCCTTGCTCAGGTCGTAAGGCGTCATCTCGACCAATACCTTGTCGCCGGCCAGCACCCGAATCCGGTGCTTGCGCATCTTGCCGGCGGTGTGCGCCAGCACTTCGTGTTCGTTTTCCAGCTTCACGCGGAACATCGCGTTCGGCAGCAGTTCGGTCACCGTGCCGGGAAACTCCACCAGCTGTTCCTTCGCCATTGCCTCTCCATCTTGCCGTCGGCCCCGGCGAGAACATGCGAAGGGCGATGGCAAAAAGCAAGGGCGGGCCTCACGGCGGCTGGCCGAAGCGATGGTGGACGCGGCGGATCAGGTCATCGCGCAGCAGTCGATAGGCGTCCAGCAGGGCGTCCCTTGGCCCTTCGCCGACGGCCGGATCGTAGGTCGGCCAATATTCCATCTCGAAGGCCGAGGTGCGGGTCAGTTCCATGACCCGGTGTTGAGCCTCCGGCGTCAGCGTCACCACCAGGTCAAAGGCGTCGCTCTCGATCTCAGCCAACGTCTTCGGCCGTTGGCGCGACAGGTCGATGCCGATTTCGGCCAGGACCGCGATGGCCAGCGCGTCCGGCTCACCCGGCAGCACGCCCGCGCTGTCGACGAACATCTGGCTGCCATAGAAGCGCTTGGCGATGGCTTCGGCGATCGGCGAACGGACGGCATTGCGGTTGCAGGCGAACAGCACGCTGGCCGGGCGCCGGGCCATGCCGCCTTCAGGCCTTGATGTGCAGGACGCAGAGCAAGGTGAACAGGCGCCGGGCGGTCTCCAGGTCGATCTCGGCGCGCGGACCCAGCCGTTCGCGCAGCAGTTCCGAGCCTTCGTTGTGCAATCCGCGCCGGCCCATGTCGAGCGCTTCGATCTGCTGCAGGCCGCCGCGCTTGATCGCCTGGTAGTAGCTTTCGCAGACCGTGAAATAGTCCTTGATGATGCGGCGGAAGGGCGCCAGCGGCACCTGC
The DNA here is from genome assembly GCA_016869175.1 of Alphaproteobacteria bacterium. Lineage (GTDB taxonomy): Bacteria > Pseudomonadota > Alphaproteobacteria > VGEV01. The sequence continues at coordinate 4,591 of VGEV01000152.1, read as the reverse complement.
ATCCGTTCCAATTCGTCCGTCCCGGCGTCCACGCTCACCCGCAGCACCAGGCGATCCTCTTGCAGGCTGAGATGCACGGAATAGGGCCCGCCCGCGTGCCCGATCAGAGCAAACAGGTTGCGCTCCAGCAGATCGTAGATGGCGACCCGTCGTTCGTGTTCGATATCCGGCGAACGGTGGATGACGGTACGCTCGTCGAGCGTGATCTGGGCGATGCGCCGGCGCTCGCTCACGACACCGTCAGGCCGGCAAGGCGGATCGCCACCGCCCGCGCATGCGCCGTCAGGCCCTCGGCCTCGGCCAGCCGCATCGCCGCCGGACCGAGCCGCGCCAGCGCGTCGCCGTCCAGCCCCAACAAGCTGGTGCGTTTCATGAAATCGAGCACACCCAGGCCCGAACTGAAGCGCGCGGCGCGCGCTGTCGGCAGCACATGGTTGGGGCCGCCCAGATAGTCGCCGATGGTCTCCGGCGTGTGCCGGCCCAAGAAGATCGCCCCGGCATGGCGCACCCGCGAGGCCAGCTTTTCCGGCTCCGCCACCGACAGCACCAGGTGTTCCGGCGCCAGGCGGTCGATCAGCGGCAGGGCCAGCTCCAGCGCCCCGACCACGATGACGGCGCCATGCGCGCGCCAACTCGCTTCCGCAATGGCCCGGCGCGGCAGGGCCGCCAATTGCTCGGCCACTGCCCGCACCACCCGATCGGCCAAGCCCGTATCGTCGGTAATCAAGATCGCCTGCGCGGTTTCGTCGTGCTCGGCTTGGCTCAGCAGGTCGGCGGCGATCCAGCCGGCGTCGTTCATGCCATCGGCCAGCACCAGTATCTCCGATGGGCCAGCGATGGCGTCGATGCCGACATGGCCGAATACCTGGCGCTTGGCTTCCGCCACATACGCATTGCCCGGCCCGACGACCTTGTCCACCGCGGCGATGCTGGCGGTGCCGAAGGCCAATGCCGCCACCGCCTGCGCCCCCCCGATCCGATAGATCTCGCTGACCCCGGCGCGATGCGCCGCCGCCAGCACCAGCGGATTGAGCCGGCCATCCGGCGCCGGCACCGCCATGGCGATGCGGGGCACGCCCGCCAGCCGCGCCGGCACGGCCGTCATCAAGACGCTGGACGGATACGCGGCCAACCCGCCCGGCACGTAGATCCCGACCGCGGACAGGGCGGTCCAGCGATGGCCGAGCGTCACGCCTTGCGCGTCCCGGTAGAGCTGGTCGACAGGCAGCTGCCGGCGGTGAAAGTCCTCGATGCGGGCGGCCGCCAGGTCGAGCGCCTGACGCAAGTCGGGATCGGCCGTTGCCCAGGCGGCGGCGATCTCGCCCGCCGGAACGCTCAGGTTGGCCGGCGTCAGCGAAACACGGTCGAAGCGTTCGCTCAGTTCGATCAGCGCCGCGTCGCCCCGCTGCCGTACCGCTGCGAGGATCTCGACCACCGCCGCCCGAACGTCGACCGCCGCTTCGCGCCGCGCGGCGACCAGCTGCTCGAACGCGGCGGCGAAGCCGGCGCTCTGCGCCTCAAGCCGCGTTGGCATCGACCGCCTCACGCATGCGTTCGACGAAGGGCAGGATGTCGCGCGGTCGTGTCTTCAACGCGGCGCGATTGACGATCAGCCGGGCGCTGACCTCGGCGATGCGTTCGACCTCCACCAAGCCATTCGCCCGCAAGGTCGCGCCGGTGCTGACCAGATCGACGATCCGCCGGCACAGACCCAGCGTCGGCGCCAGTTCCAGGGCGCCGTTCAGCTTGATGCACTCGGCCTGCACGCCGCGCCGGGCGAAATGCCGCCGGGTGACCTGCGGATACTTGGTGGCGATGCGGATATGGCTCCATTGCGCGGGATCGTCCGCTTCGGAAAGTGCCTTCGGTTCCGCCACCGCCAGCCGGCAGCGACCGATGCGCAGGTCGAGCGGCGCGTAGATCTCCTGGTAGTCGAACTCCATCAGCACGTCGTTGCCGGCGATGCCCAAATGCGCCGCGCCGAAGGCCACGAAGGTGGCGACGTCGAAGCTGCGCACGCGGATCAGCCGCACGCTGGGCAAGGCGGTGGCGAAGCTCAGCGCCCGGCTGTCGGGATCGTCGAAGGCGGACTCCGGCTTGATCCCGGCCGCCGCCAGCAACGGGCGCGCCTCGCCCAGGATGCGCCCCTTGGGCACCGCGACGACCAGCGGCTCGCTGGCGATCATCGCGACGGCTCCGTGTCGTGCCCCTGGCCCGGCGCCTCGTCATGCCGGGGCCGGTGCGGCGTCGTCCACGGCTCGCCCAGGTCGGCCAACTCGCAATCCACGCATTCGGCGCTCAACCGGATCGTGCCGCCGCCAGCGAAGTTCAGCACGATGTCCAGGCCCGCCTCGCGCGGGCGCGCCTCGATCGCCAACAGCACCAGCAGGCCGCGCCGATCGGCCAAATCGATGCCGAGCGCCTGGACCTTGGCGACATGCCGGAAGCGCAGGCCGGCGCGCACCCGCTCCCCCGCCGCAGGCGCGGGCGGCCGGCGCTCCCACATGAAGCGGCTGACGAGCAGCACAAAGCGCCGCTGCTTAGGTTGAAAGCTGAGGTCGCCGACGCAGGTCAGCGCGTCCTGCAGGCAGCCGGAGATCACCTGCAGGTCGTCCGTGTCGACTGCCCGCAGCCGCAACCGGCCCGCAGTTCGGCCGTTGCCGGTCATGCTGAGAACCGCTCGATATCCGCGCCGCACGCCACCAGCTTGGCCTCCAGCCGTTCATAGCCGCGGTCGAGATGGTAGATCCGGTTGACGATGGTTTCGCCACGCGCCACCAGCCCGGCCAGAACCAGCGAGACCGAGGCGCGCAGGTCGGTCGCCATGACCGGCGCACCGACCAGGTGGTCGACGCCCCGCACCAGCGCCGCGGCGCCGCTGACCCGGATGTCGGCGCCCAGCCGCAGCAGTTCCGGGACATGCATGAACCGGTTCTCGAAGATGGTCTCGGTCAGGACGGAGGCGCCCTCCGCCACCGCTGCCAACGCCATCATCTGCGCCTGCATGTCGGTGGCGAAGCCAGGATAGGGCGCGGTGGTGATGTCGCCAGGGCGCGGCCGGAGCCGCCCGCGCACGCGCAGGCCGGCCGGCTCGGACGCAACCTCGGCGCCGGCCTCGACCAGGGCGCCGATGGTGCTCTCCATCAGTTCGGCCCGCGCGCCGTCCAGCAGCAGTTCTCCCCCCGTGATGGCCGCCGCCACCGCGTAGGTGCCGCACTCGATGCGGTCGGGCATGACGCTGTAATCGGCACCGCGCAGCGTCGGCACGCCCTCGATCGTCATCAGGTCGCTGCCGATGCCGTCGATCCGGGCGCCCATGGCGACCAGGCAATGCGCCAAATCGGCGATCTCCGGCTCGCGGGCGGCGTTCTCCAGCACCGTGGTGCCCTTGGCCAAGCTGGCCGCCATCAGCAGGTTCTCGGTGGCGCCGACCGAGACCTTGGGCAAGCGCACCACGGCACCTTTGAGGCCGCCCGGCGCGCTCGCCCGGATGTAGCCGTCGACCAGCTCGATGCTGGCGCCGAGCTTGGCCAGGCCGGCGATATGCAGATCGACGGGGCGCGTGCCGATGGCGCAGCCGCCCGGCAGCGACACCTCCGCCCGGCCCATGCGGGCCAGCAGCGGCCCCAGCACCAATACCGAGGCCCGCATCTTGCGCACGATGTCGTAGGGCGCGCGGGTGCTGAGGATGTTGGCGGCGTTGAGCCGCAGGGTCTGGCCGAGCGGGCCGGCGGAAGGCGGCGCCTCGGGCAACACCTGTACGCCGTGCTGGCCGAGCAACGCCGCCATGGTGGCGATGTCGGCCAGTCGGGGCACCCGGCGCAAGCTGAGTTCGCCCTCGCTCAGCAGGGCTGCCGCCATCAGCGGCAAGGCGGCGTTCTTGGCGCCGGAGATCGGCACGCTGCCTTTGAGCGGCCGGCCGCCGCGGATGCGTATTCGGTCCATGGGTGGAGGGTCTTGGCCTATCGCCGTGGCGTCGGCTTTCTACCCCATCCCGGCGCCGACGCAACCGACCGCGGCTTCCGCTGTGGACCCCCGGCCGCCAACCGACGGCCGCGGCGGCCGGCGGCGGCTAGTGATCTTGGTCGTAACGAACATCGCCATACGGAATGTATTCCATTCCGTCCCAGACGATGGGACCGTCATAGAAAAGCATGCGAAAGCCGTTGTATCGGCGTTGCAAGAGTCTCGCATAGCCGGCCATGAGGGGCGGTGTGCCGATGATCGCCCATTGCTCGCCACGCCTTTGCAGAATCTCGCCGTAGCAACCGATCGAGCCGCATGAGTAAGGGTTGGTTGCAACCAGGATCATTTCGTTTTCGCCGTCGTCATTGAGGTCCACGACGGCAACGTGCAGGTTGTGCTCTTCGTCTTCCTCTCGCGAAGAAGGCGGCTGGCTCGAGTCGCCTAGCCAATAGCGTGGCGTAATGCTGTTCCGTTCTTGCTGGGTCAGGAGGTGGATGGAGTGGACCCCTTTTGTGGGACCACGATGAGGCCTTTCTAAGGTGGAGCCGCGCTTTCCCCTGTCATCCTTTCATGCTGCCAGTTGCTGTTGCGGCGGCTGTGGGCATGTGGGCGACGCGCCAGCGTC
>VGEV01000151.1 GCA_016869175.1 Alphaproteobacteria bacterium | reverse complement strand
TCGCGCGTGAGCCGGGGGCGGCGCGCCTCGACGACAGTGGCATCGACGATCTGCCCACCCATCGCCAGATAGCCCTTCTCCCGTAGCGCCGCATCGAACCGGGCGAACAGCCGGTCGAAGGCACCAGTCCGAACGAGTTGCTCGCGGTAGAGCCAAATCGTCTTGGCATCCGGCACGGCATCGTGCAGCGCCAGCCCGACAAAGCGCATGAACGACAGCCGATCCCGGATCTGATACTCGGCCTGATCGTCGGACAGCGTGTACAGCGTCTGCACAACCAGCACCTTGAACATCAACACCGCGTCGTATGGCGGCCTCCCGCCCTTGGAGCGGTCCGTGCGCGGCACCGCCGCCTCGAGATCAGGGCGGAACAGCTCGAAGTCCACCACCTTCGCCAGCCGCTCCAGCGGGTCCCCCGCCGCCGACAGCCACGCCAGCCGCTCGTCCGTGTCGAAGAAACCAGCCTGTCCCGCCATCCCCGCCTCCGGCCATCGCCAGAGGTCAGAGAATCAACCCGCGACCCTCAACGCCAGAGGTTCTCGAGGTGTCCGATGGTCGCCATGCTGCCCATGTTGCGGTAGCGGAAGGGCGCCGGGGCGGGCTGCCCGGCGATGCGCCGCGCGATCGTCCGGGCGACATGCGCGCCCGCCTGTTTCGCCGCTGGCTCCAGGCCCGGCAGGGCCGTGCCGGCCGCGTCCTTGGCGCTGGCGGTATCGCCGATGACGAACACGTTGGACAGCCCCGGCACCGCGAAGTCCGCCGCTACTTCCACGCGGCCCGAGCGGTCGGCCTTGGCTTTCAGCCATTTGGCTGCGGGCGAGGCCATCACGCAGGCCGACCACAAGACGGTGCCGGCGGCAATGCGCTCGCCGCTGACGATGACACCCATCTCGTCGATATGCTCGACACAGGAGTCGAGGCGAACCTCGACGCCCAGGCTTTCCAGCTGCCGCTGTGCGCTGGCCGACAGCGACTGAGGGAAGCTCGGCAGCACGCGCGCGCCCGATTGCACCAGGATGACGCGCGCGTCGGCCGGATCGAAATTGCGGAAGTCCTTGTCCATGCCAAGCCGCGCCAGTTCGGCGATGGCGCCGGCCAGTTCGACACCCGTCGGTCCGACACCGACCAGCACGAAGGTCAACAGCTGCGCCCGCTCGACGGGATCCTCGGCCGCTTCCGCCCGCTCGAAGGCCGACAGGATGCGGCCCCGCATGGCAGTGGCGTCGTCGATTTTCTTGATGCCGGGCGCCACGGCCTCCCACTCGTCCTTGCCGAAATAAGCGTGCCGCGCGCCGGTTGCCAGAACCAGGTAGTCGTAGGGCACCCGGCGCTCGCCCAACAGCACCTCTTGGCGCGCGGTGTCGACGCCGGTGACCCGGCCCAGCAGCACGCGGGTGTTGAACTGCTCTCGCAGGACCTCGCGGATGGGCGTGGCGATATCGGCCGGCGACAGGCTGGCGGTCGCCACTTGGTAGAGCAGCGGTTGGAACAGGTGATAGTTGCGCCGGTCGATCACGGTGACTTGCGCGCGCGTGCGGGCCAGGCTGCGCGCCACCGTCAGGCCGCCGAAGCCGGCGCCCACCACCACGACCCTGGGCAGGCCGGCGAGCGCAAAGGCCGGCTTGCCGTCAAGTTCCGGAAACAGCTGCCGCAGGCCCCGGTCGATCAGGCGGTCGAGCGACAACGGTCCCGGTCCCCTGAGCGCGATCAGGCCGAGCGCCATCAGCCACAGCCAATGCTCGGCCTTGTCGAGATAGGTGAACTGGATGACCAGTGTCATGACCATCAGCGGCAGCGCGGCAAACCGCGTCGCCAGTCCTACGGTCAGGAGAACCGGCACCGCCAGTTCCGTCGCCGTGGCGAGCGTGGCCGCCAGTTCCGGCGGCAGCAACGGCACCCGGTATTCCTCGGCGAACAGCTGGATCGTCGTCTCCCAGCTCGCGATCTTGGTCTGACCAGAGGTCCAGAAGATCTCCGCCATCCATAGCCGGAGGAAGAGCTGATAAATGGGCGCGACGCCGGCGTCGAGCCAGGCAAGTCCGCGCGTCGCCAAGCGACGGCCCGGCAGCGCGCTCTCCAGTACGGCACGGCCGATCAGGCGGTCGAGCGACAGCGGCCCCGCGCCCCTGACCAGGAACCAGCCGAGCAGGATCGCCCAGAGCAGGTGCTCGGGCAGTTCCAGATAGGCGAACTGGATGACCAGCGACAGCGCGATCATCGGCATGACGGCCAGCCGCGTCGCCAGGCCGAAGGCCAGCAGGACCGGGCAGATCAGTTCGATGCCGACGCCCAGCACGGCTGCTGTCTCCGGCGCCAGCCAGTGCACGGGGTATTCGTGCTCGGCGAGCTGCAAGGCGTTCTGCCAGTTGCTGATCTTCAAGAGGCCGGAGATCCAGAAGATCTGCGCCAAGTATAGCCGGATGGCCAGTTCGAGAACCGGTGCCAAGCCGCCGTCGGCCAAACCCAGGCCGCGATGGACAAGCGACATCGGCCGCGACAACCGGTCGCGCCAAAGCGCCACCACTGCCGAGGGCTGCGCGCCGGGCGACGCCATGATCGTGGTCTGACCCATCACCTTCCGCTCTCCCACGCGTTCGAGCAGAGCAGCGCCATGCCGCCCGTTCGAACGCATGCTGCGCGGCCCGCTGGGGCCGCGGAAATCGGATGATCCTATGGGTTCGATAGGCCGCCGGCATGATGCCGTCGGCCGGGTTCAGCGGGCGGTCCAGCCGCCGTCGATGGCGATCGCCGTGCCGGTGATCGAGCGTGCCAAGTCCGAGGACAGGAAGACCGCCAGGCCGCCGACCTCTTCCACCTCGATGAATTGCTTGGTGGGTTGCGAGGCCAGGATCACGTCGCGGATCACCTGTTCGCGCGGAATGCCGTGAGCCTTGGCTTGGCCGTCGATCTGGCCTTCCACCAGGGGCGTGCGCACGAAGCCCGGACAGATGGCGTTGCAGGTAATGCCATGCTCGGCATTCTCCAGCGCCACCACCTTGGTCAGGCCGACCACGCCGTGCTTGGCCGAGACATAGGCGGACTTGAAGGGTGAGCCGACCAGGCCGTGCGCCGAGGAGACGTTGAGGATGCGGCCCCACTTGCGCGCCCGCATGCCCGGCAGCGCGGCCTTGATGGCGAAGAAGTTGGAGCTGAGGTCGATCGCCAGCACCGACGCCCATTTCTCCGCGGGGAAGTCGGTCACCGGCGAGACGAACTGGATGCCGGCATTGTTGACCAGGATGTCCACCTGGCCGAAGGCCTGCTCGGCCTCGCGCACCATCTGTTCGATCTGCTCGCCTTTCGACATGTCGGCGCCGGAAAACGCCACCTTGACGTTGCTCTCGGCAGCAAGGCTGGAGCGGACCCGCTCGATCTCCTCCGGCTTGCCGAAGCCGTTCAGCATCACGTTGGCGCCGGCCGCCGCGAAGGAGCGCGCAATGCCCAGCCCAATGCCGCTGGTCGAGCCCGTCACGATCGCCGATTTTCCACCCAGCATCTTGTCCCCCCGCAGGCCGTGCCAGCCTACTTTATTAAGGTTAACAACCCTCGACAGTCCATCGACACGGGCGCCGCTCGGCGGCGCCGCTGAGGACTTTCCGCCAGCGGGCAAGAAAACACTTGCGTCTCCGTGGATTGGCCTTATATCGGGAGGCCGTGACGCACTCGCACGTGCCTATGGCCCTTAGTGGTTATGCAACGACGTAACGCGTCCTTTTTGGCCGATTCGGTCCTTCGGGGCCGGTCCCGAGAGGGAGGTGGATATGCTTGCAACACTTCGCAGGGCCGGGTTACCGCGGCCCCTGGGTGGTTCATCTGACGCCCGCAAGACAGGCGCCGGCTCGCTAGGCACCGAGACCGACAGCAGTACCAGCTAACCGGCTTGAACGTTCGGCGCGGGGCGCCGGCGACAAGCCATCTTTTGTCCTTCCTGTCCGGCCGTTGCGCCGGGTGGCGTGGGAGAGCGTCATGTTCGTCAGCGTCGTCCGTCTTAGTTGCGTCGTGGTTTCGGTCGCGGACGTGGCCGAACGGCCACTCGTCACGGGCCCGCGTCATGGAGGGGGCCGATGACCACCAAGATCGAACGGTTTCTGGCCGAACGGCGGCCGGCGACGCCTTGCCTGGTGGTCGATCTCGACGTCGTGGCCGAGGCCTATCGCGAGCTCAAGCGGCTGCTGCCCGAGGCCAAGGTGTTCTATGCCGTGAAGGCCAATCCGGAGCCGGCGGTGGTCGACCGGCTGCTGCGACAAGGCTGCGGTTTCGATACGGCCAGCCTCGGCGAGGTCGACCTTTGCCTGGCGCGCGGCGCCAGGGCGACGCATCTGTCGTTCGGCAACACGATCAAGAAGGAGCGCGACATCGCGCTAGCGTATGCGCGCGGGGTGCGCCTGTTCGCCTTCGACAGCGAAGCCGAATTGGACAAGCTCGCGCGGGCGGCGCCGGGGGCACAGGTCTTTTGCCGGATCCTGGTGGATTGCCAGGGCGCCGAGTGGCCTTTGTCGCGCAAGTTCGGCTGCGCGCCGGAGATGGCGGTTAGCCTGCTGCGCCGGGCCAACGAGCTCGGCCTCGACAGCTACGGCATCTCGTTCCATGTCGGCTCGCAACAGACCGACCCGCGGCAATGGGATCCGGCGGTCAAGCAGGCGGCGCGGATGTTCAGCGTGTTGGCTGAGGTGGGCGTCAACTTGCGCATGCTGAACGTGGGCGGCGGTTTCCCGGCGCGCTATGTCAGCGAGGTGCCGGAGCTTGCCAATTACGTCACGGCCTTGCGCGCGAGCCTGATCCGGCATTTTGGCAACGCGCTGCCCGAATTGGTGGTGGAGCCCGGACGCTCGTTGGTGGCCGATGCCGGCGTGATCGAGAGCGAGGTTGTCTTGATCTCGCGCAAGGACGACAAGGACGCCCGTCGCTGGGTCTATCTCGATGTTGGCAAGTTCAATGGCCTAGCCGAGACGATGGACGAGAGCATCAAGTATCGTCTGCGTCTGACCGGCGAAGCGGCTGATCGTCGGGGTGGCGGCGGGCCGGTGGTGCTGGCCGGCCCGACCTGCGACAGTGCCGACATCCTGTACGAGAAGACCAGCTACACCCTGCCGCTGTCGTTGCGAATCGGCGACAAGGTGCAAATTCTCTCGGCCGGCGCCTACACGGCCAGCTACGCCTCCGTCGGGTTCAACGGCTTCGCGCCAATTCAGACCTACTGCATCTAGCGCGCCGTGGCGTTCGCGACGGCCCGGACGCCGGGCCTCGCGATCTGCTATGCTTGCCACCCGTGGCTCCTGAGGAGGCGGCGATGCCCATGCGTTGGTCGGTGCTTGCGCTGCTTGGATGCCTGTTGCTGGTGAGCCCGTCGGTCCTTGCCGGTCCGCAGGACATCGCCGCCAAGCGCCTGTTCAACGAGGCGGTCAAGCTGACAGATCGGGCAGAGGCGGAAGGCGATGGCATGCGCCGGCGCGATCTGCTGCGCGATGCCTTCGCCCGGCTGGAGCGGATCGTCGACGAGTATCCCGACAGCGAATTGGCGGTGAAGCTGATCTCGGGCGATCCGATCGATCGGATCGACCCGGTTGAGCTGCGCGAGCGCCTGCGCGAGGCCGAGCTGGCGGCGAACGTTCAGCAGGTCACCAGCAACGCCGCCAAGGCGAAGGCGCCGGTCACGGCGCCGGCGGCCGTCACGTTGCTGACCGCGCCGACCGACCCGACCTCGATCGAGGGCAAGATCCTGAAGGCCGTGGTCAGCTCGCTGGAGCGGCTGCTGACTGGTCACGTCGGCGCGCCGAAACTGAAGTTCAGCCAGCCGATCTCGGCCGAACGCGAAGGCGGGCAGGTCCTGCTCCGCTTTCCTGGCGCCAAGCTGGTGCATGGTGACGGCACGGCCGAATTCGGCAATTTCCTCTTGTCCGTCGTGCCGCGAGACGGCGGCCGCTACGGCTTCGCGCTCGACCTGCCCTCGCAGATCCGCGTGCTCGATGACAAGGGCAAGGAAGCGGCGCTGCTGAGCTATGCCGAGCCGCGGGCCAAGGGGCTGTACTGGCCGGAACTCAACGCCTTCGAGCAGCTTGACCTGTCGCTCAGCGGGCTCAAGGCGGTCGAGGTCAAAGCCGGCCAGCGCAAGACGGTGCTCGAATTCGTCAACTTCGCCATCGATCAGGTCCTTGCCGAGGAGCCCGGCCAGAAGCTGGCGGGTCGCTCGTCCGCCAACCTGCTCGGCTTTAAGCTGAATCCGCCCGACGGTCCCGTCGTCGAAATGGTTCGCTTGGGCGTGACGCTGCGGATGTCGGAGTTCGATCTGGCGGGTGCCAAACGCTTCAACGCGAAACTGGGCCTCGATTTGTTCGGTCAACCGACGGCGGCGCTTAGCGTTGAGGAGCAGCAGAGGTTGGCGACCGAGCAGTTCAAGGAGATGGCCAACTTTGTCGAGCTCTCCGGACTGGGCCGCCAGAGCGGTGAGTTGGCGGTGGTGGGCGTCAAGTGGATCGAAAAGGGCAAGCCACTCTTCGTGCTGGAGGACGCGGCGCTTCGCTTCGGCCTCGACACCACGAAGGAGCCGGGCTCATTCAGCATCGGCTTCGAGATGGGCAAGCTCGCGACCTCCGACAAGATGCCGTTGCCCAGCGGCCTGACGCCCAGCCGCTTCAGCGTCGACCTGGCGATCGACCGGGCACCGGTGCGGCAGTTTCTGGTTTCGGCGCTGTCCGCCTTGCAAACGACGGAGCCCGGCGCGGATCCTGCCGAACTGGTCAACCCAGAGGAGTTGATGCAGATGGCAATGCAGGCCGCCCCGATTTTGCGGCTGGATCAGCTTGCCCTGACCGCGCCGCTGCTCGACGTGGCGATGAAGGGCAACGCCACGCTCGATCCGCAGGCGGCGAACCTGATGACCGGCAGCCTCGAGGGCACCATCCGCGGTCTCGACCGGGCGGTGAAGGCGCTGAACGAGCAGGCCAAGAAGGATCCCGAGGCGAAACAGGCGCTGTCGCTGCTGGTGCTGTTGAAGGGCGTCGGTCGGCCGGAGGTGCCGCCGGGCGGCGAGGCCGTCTACCGATACCGCATCGAGATGTCGCCCGATGGGCCGACCATCAACGGCACGCCGATCGACCAGTTGATGCAGTAGACGACCTATCCCGACGCCGCCGGGCCGGCAGAAAGCAGCTCGGCCAGCAGCACGTGGCGCAGGATCTTGCCCGCGGCGTTATACGGCAGGGCGTCGCGGTAGATGACGCGCTCCGGGCACTTGTAGCTGGCGAGGTGGCGCCGGCAATGCGCGATCACGCCATCGCCGTCCCGCCGGTCTGCCGTTGCTGCCACCACGGCGACGATGGTCTCGCCCCAGCGCTCGTCCGGCAAGCCCAGGATGACGCCGTCGCGCACGCCGGGGGCTTGCATCAGGATTGCCTCGACCTCCGCCGGATACACATTCTCACCGCCGCGAATGATCATGTGTTTCTTGCGGCCGGCCAGCGTCACATAGCCATCGGCGTCCTGCACGCCCAGGTCGCCGCTATGCACCCAGCCCTCGCTCAGCGTGCGCGCGGTCTCTTCCTTCTGGCCCCAATAGCCGCTCATGGCGGTGCCGCCGCGGGTCGCGATCTCGCCGACCGAGCCGCGTGGCAGCGGGTGCCCGGCGCCGTCGAGAATTTGCAGCTCGACGCCCATGCAGGGCCGCCCGACGCTGCCCAGCCGCGCATCGCCGCCGGCCAGGGCGCGGCGATGGTCCTCCGGCGTCAGCACGGTCTGTGGCAGATCCTCGGTCTGCCCCAGGAATTGCACGAGGTCGCCGCGATAGACCTCTAACAGGCGGCGCAGCAGCGGCAGGCTGATCGGTGCCGCAGTATACATGATGGTCCGCAGCCGCCCGAAATCGGCCGGGGTGAAGCCGGGGCGGTCGAGGATCATGCTCAGCATGGTCGGCACGGTGTTCATGAAGGTCACCTGTCCCCGGCGCAGCAAGGACAGCGTCGCTTCCAGTTCGAATTGCGGCAGCACCGCCTGCGTCGCCCCCCGCATCAGGCCCATCAGGCTCATCACCAGGCAGGAAATGTGGAACATGGGCGTGGTGAAGTGCAGCACGTCGTCTGGATGCAGGCGCAACTCGAGCAGCAGCTTGAGGGCGCGCATGTGGGCGCATTTCTGGTCGATCACGGCACCCTTGGGCCGGCCGGTCGTGCCGCTGGTGTAACAGATGGCGAAGGGCGTGGTGCCCGGCAAATCGGCAAACGCCCAGCGCCGGTCGTCGGCCACGATGCCCGGCTGGCGAGCGGGGCTCGCGATCGGCTGCCAGCCGAGCGCGAGGTCGGGTGCCAGCGCCGCCGCCTCGGCGGCGTAGCGCTCGCCGGCAAGCAGCAGCCGCGCGCCAGAGTCGACGACTTGAAAGCGGTGTTCCGGCGTGCGTTGGCGATAGTTGAGCGGCACGACCACGGCGCCCATGACGCCCGCCGCGCACATGGCAAGCATGAACGGCAGGCTGTTGACATCGAGAATCGCGACGCGGTCTCCCGCCCGCAAACCAAGCCCGCCCAGGCGCTCGGCGGTGTCCGCCACCGCTTGGCCGAACTGCCGGAAGCTGAGGCTGCGTTCGGGCGCCACGAAGCAGGTCTTATCGCCGAAACCGGCCGCGGCGGCCCGCACCATCGCCGGGATGCCGAGATCGGCCAACGGCAGCATGGCGGGCTCAGTCCACCCGGTAGCGCGACTGCGCCCACTTGACGGCGGCCGCGAATCCCTGGCGTTGCAGGTGATCGAGGAAGTCCCGCTTCAAGGCGTTCGGCGTGACGTTGGTGGCGACGAAGGCGTCGGCGCCCATGTCGACCGCGGCGGCGAAGCCCATGATCTCGTAGGAGCGGTTGACCGCGGCCTTGTTGAGGTGCCAGTTGTCGGGCGAGAAGCCGGCGAGCTTGCCGGCCAGCCGCCGCACCGCGGCGGCCAGCGCGTCATCGGGCACCAGGTCGCTCAAGAGGCCGTAGCGCTGCGCCTTTTCGGCATCGATCACATCGCCGGTGAGCAGCAGGTCCTTGGCCGCGCGCATGTTCATGACCCAGGGGCTGATCAGGAAGGGCGGGGCATCGGACAGCCGCACCTCCGGCTCGCCGAAGCGCCCGCTCGCGCCCGACAGCACGAAGTCGCACGCCATCGCCAGTTCGAAGGCGCCACCCAGGCAGTAGCCCTGCACCGCGGCGATGACCGGCTTGCGCAAGCCCCACACGGTCCAGCAGGTCTCGTTACCGACCTCGATATAGGCCCGCCAGTCGCCGGGCGCGCCGGCGCCCAGTTCGCCCAACGCATCGCTCAGGTCGTAGCCGGCGGAGAAATTGCCGCCATTGCCGGCGAGCGCGACCGCACGCACGCGGTCGTCCTGCTGCGCCTCGCGCAATGCCGCCGCGACCTCGCGCCATTGCCGCAGGCTGAAGGCGTTCAGCACCTGGGGCCGCGCGAACCGCAGCCAAAGCAGGTTGTCCTCGCGCACAAGCTCGATCGTCTGGTACTCGGCCATAGTCCCCGCCGTCTGTCCGCGACGCGGCCATTGGAGGTGCAATGCCGAGCAAGATCAACCCCGGCGGACGAGAGCAGCCCGCGCCGGCGTCGCCCGGCCGGTTCGCTGCGGGCCGTGCTTGGCCTAGGTCATGAACTCATAAATGGGATTCCCAAAGTTGGCGAAGGGTGATTCAAGGGTCCTCGAGGAGGGTCGAGGATGCCTGCACGCCGCTACGAGATCACGGACTTCGAATGGTCGATCCTACAGCCGCTGTTGCCGAACAAGCCGCGCGGGGTTCCACGCGCCGACGACCGGCGCGTGCTCAATGGCATCTTCTGGCGGCTGAGGACGGGCTCGCCGTGGGCGGACATCCCCGAGCGCTACGGGCCGGCGAC
>VGEV01000150.1 GCA_016869175.1 Alphaproteobacteria bacterium | reverse complement strand
AAGGCTCCTGGCGCTACGAGTTCTATGCCTGCCAAGACCTCCCCGACCGCCTCGAACCCCTCAATCGCCACATCGATGCCTTCGCCCATCTCTACAACCACCACAGACCGCACGGCGCCCTTGGCGGACGAACCCCCAACGAGTATCTCTCCCTCACCCGACAGCAGAACCCAACGTCTCATATCTACTGAACCCGGACAGGATGTTGATCCGACCTGCCCCGTATACTAGGGTCGGCCGCGAGCGGAGGGGTCGCCTGGTGTCACGGATTTCGTTGTTCGGTCAATGCTCGGCCGTCGCGTTGCTGAGCCTGACTGTCCTGGCGTGTGGCAGTGCGCGCGTTTCGGCGGAAACCTTGCAGGACGCGCTGGCGGCGGCCTATCTCAACAACCCGGTATTGTCGGCTTCGCGCGCGCAGTTGCGCTCGGTCGACGAGAACGTGCCGCAGGCGCTGTCCGGCTGGCGTCCGGTGGTCACCGTGACCGGCAGCGTCGGCAAGGGCGAGTTCGATACCAGCATCGTCACCGAACAGAACCTGACGCCAAAGGTCGCGACACTCGATCTCAACCAGCCGCTCTATCGCGGCGGCCGCACGGTGGCGGCGACCCGGCAGGCCGAGGCCCAGGTGCAGGCGGGACGCGAGCAACTGCGCGGCAGCGAGCGCGACGTGCTGCTGGCGGCGGTCACCGCCTATCTCGACGTTGTGCGCGATGGCGTCCGGGTGGGGTTGACGCGCAACAACGAACAGGTGCTGCGCCGGCAGCTACAAGCCACCCGCGACCGCTTCCAGGTGGGCGAGGTGACGCGCACCGACGTGGCCCAGGCCGAGGCGCGGGTGGCACGGGCCAACTCCGACCGCGCCGCGGCCGAGGGCGATTTGCAGATCAGCCGCGCGACTTACGAACGCGTGGTGGGCAGTCAGCCCGGCAAGCTTGAGCCGCCGCCGCCCTTGCCGTCGCTGCCAGCCTCGCTGGACGACACCACGCAGACGGCCTTGCGCGAAAATCCAGATGTGCTGCGCGCGAATTACAACGAGGAGGCGGCCAAGCACGCCGTGCGGGGAGCACTGGGCGTGCTTTACCCGTCGGTCAGCCTGGTCGGCCGCGTGCAACGATCGGACGAGGTGGTGACCGAGAGCTTGCAGACCCGCAACGATTCGATCGTGGCGCAGGTCGTCGTGCCGCTCTACCAGTCGGGCTCGGAATACTCCACTGTCCGGCAGGCCAAGGAAGTGCGCAGCCAGCGGATGCTCGACATCGAACAGGCGCGGCGGACCGCCACCGAAGCCGCCCGCCAGTCGTGGGAGGCACTGACCGCCGCGCGCGAGCGGATCAAGGGCCGGAGCGAGCAGGTGCGCGCCAACGAAATCGCCCTGGAAGGCGTCCGCCAGGAGGCGGCAGTCGGCTCGCGCACGACCCTCGACGTGTTGGATGCCGAGCAGGAATTGTTGGACAGCCGCGTTGCGCTGGTGATCGCGGAGCGTGACGAGTATGTCGCCGCCTTCCGGGTCGTGGCCGCAATCGGTCGGCTTTCCGCCGAGCGCTTGGCGCTCAACGTGCCGCTCTATGATCCGAGCCAACATTACAACGAGGTCCGCGACAAGTGGATCGGGCTCAGCCGGCCGAAGGACTGACGCCGCCGCCGCGTCAGCGCTCGCTGGCGCCGTCGCCCGGCGCGGGAAGCCAATGCGATGAGTGACAAGACCCCCCAAGGCGAACCGACGATGGAGGAGATCCTGGCCTCCATCCGTCGCATCATTTCCGAGGAGGAGCCGAAGCCGGACGGCACGGCGGGCGACGGCAAGCCGGCCGAGGCCGATGCGCCGGCGCCGCCGCAGCCGGTCACCCCGGTCGCCAGCACGGACGATGACGAGGTGCTCGACCTCACCGAAGCGATGGAGGCCACGCCGCCTCCGTCGCCTCCCCCGCAGCAGGCCGCCCCGCCGCCGGCCGAGGCAACTCCGCCGGCCCCGCCGCCGCCCGCGCCAGCCGCCGCCCCGCCGCTTGCGTCAGAGGCGGGACCGATGGCGATGATCGCGGCGGCCGGCACGCGTCTGGTCTCGGATCGGCCGGCATCGGACACGACCGGTTCCTTTGCCCAGCTCGCCAGCGCGGTCAGCCAGGCGCGCGGCGTGCAGCTCGGCCTGCCCAGCCGCACGTTGGAGGACCTGGTCAAGGAATTGCTGCGGCCGATGCTGCGCGAATGGCTGGACGCCAACCTGCCCAAGCTGGTCGAGCGGCTGGTCGAGAAGGAGATCGCCAAGATCTCCGGCAAGGCGGACGAAAGCTAGCGCCGCCGGTCTGCGGTCTTTACTCCGCGGCCCGCTTGTGCGATTGCCGCAGGCCGCGCCGCCCAGGCAAGGCGGCGGGGACACGGGCTTGCACATGCTGGACAAGAGCTATCACCCCGGCGAGGTGGAACAGCGACTCTATGACGCATGGGAGGCGGCCGGCGCCTTCGAATGCGGTCGCAAGGCAGACGGCCGGCCGTTCGCCATCGTCATTCCGCCGCCGAACGTCACGGGCAGCCTGCATATGGGCCACGCCCTCAACAACACGCTGCAGGACATCGTGGTGCGGTTCGAGCGCATGCGCGGGCGCGATGCCTTGTGGCAGCCCGGCACCGACCATGCCGGCATCGCCACGCAGATGGTGGTGGAGCGGCAATTGGAGGCGGCCGGGCAGTCGCGGCGGGGCGTTGGCCGCGAGGCCTTCATTGATCGGGTCTGGCGGTGGAAGGGCGAGTCGGGCGGCACGATCACCCGCCAGCTTCGTCGGCTGGGCGCCTCTTGCGATTGGCGGCGCGAGCGCTTCACCATGGACGAGGGCCTTTCCGCGGCGGTGCGCCTGGTGTTCGTGCGGCTCTACAAAGAGGGCCTGATCTACAAGGACAAACGGCTGGTCAACTGGGACCCCAAGCTCGGCACCGCGATCTCCGACCTGGAGGTGCAGCAGCAGGAGGTGAGGGGCAAACTCTGGCACATCCGCTATGCGATCGTCGGCGACCCCAACCGGCACATCGTGGTGGCGACGACGCGGCCCGAAACCATGCTGGGCGACGTGGCGGTGGCGGTGCATCCGGACGATGCGCGCTATCGCGACCTGGTCGGCCGGAAGGCGATCTTGCCGCTGGTCGGCCGCGAATTGGCGATCGTCGCCGACGATTACGCCAACCCGGAGCAGGGGAGCGGCGCGGTGAAGATCACGCCGGCGCACGACTTCAACGACTTCGAGGTCGGCCGCCGACACGGTCTGCCGGCGATCAATATCCTGGATGCGGAGGCGCGACTGAACGACCTGGTGCCGCCGGCCTACCGCGGCCTGGAGCGGTTCGAGGCGCGGCGGCGGATCGCGGCGGATCTGGAGGCGCAAGGGCTGATCGAGAAGGTCGAGGAGCACGTGCACATGGTGCCGTTCGGCGACCGCGGCGGCGTGCCGATCGAGCCGTGGCTGACCGAGCAGTGGTATGTCGATGCCAAGACGCTGGCCCGGCCGGCGATCGAGGCGGTCGAGCGCGGCCGGACCGTGTTCGTGCCGCGCAACTGGGAGAAGACGTTTTTCGAGTGGATGCGCAACATCCAGCCGTGGTGCATTTCGCGCCAGCTCTGGTGGGGCCACCAGATTCCGGCCTGGTACGGCCCCGACGGACGGATCTTCGTCGAACTGAGCAAAGAAGAGGCGCTGGCCGCGGCCGCCGCGCACTATCATCGGCCGGTCGAACTGAAGCGCGACGACGACGTGCTCGATACCTGGTTTTCCAGCGCGCTCTGGCCGTTCTCGACGCTGGGCTGGCCGGCGCAAACGCCGGAACTCAAACGCTATTATCCCACCGACCTGCTGGTCACCGGCTTCGACATCATCTTCTTCTGGGTCGCGCGGATGATGATGATGGGCCTGCATTTCATGGCCGACGTGCCGTTCCGTCACGTCTACATCCACGCGCTGGTGCGCGACGAGAAGGGCCAGAAAATGTCGAAGAGCAAGGGGAACATCATCGATCCCCTGGAACTGATCGACAAGTATGGCGCCGACGCGCTGCGCTTCACGCTGGCCGCGCAGGCGGCGCAGGGCCGCGACATCAAGCTGTCGGAAGCCCGGGTGGAGGGCTATCGCAACTTCGCCACAAAGCTGTGGAACGCCGCCCGCTTCGCCGAGCTGAACGGCTGCCGTTACGAACGCGAGTTCGCTCCGGCGCGGGCCGCCAACGCGGTCAACCGCTGGATCGCCGGCGAGGTGGAGCGCGCGCGCGCCCTGATCACCGAGGCGTTGGAAGGCTACCGCTACAATGAAGCCGCCAACGCCGCCTACCAGTTTGTCTGGGGCACGTTCTGCGACTGGTATCTGGAATTCGCCAAGCCGCTGCTGCAAGGCAAGGACGCTGCGGCCAAGCGGGAGACGCAGGCGACAACCGGCTTCGTGTTGGACGCGATCCTTCGCCTGCTGCACCCCTTCATGCCGTTCGTCACGGAGGAGCTGTCGCTCCGGCTCGGCTTTCGCAACACGTCGCTGATGCTGGAAAGCTGGCCGGAGGCCGATCCGGCGTTGATCGATCCCGCCGCCAGGGTCGAGTTGGACTGGGTGGTGCGGCTGGTCGCGCAGGTGCGCTCGCTGCGCGCGGAGATGAACGTGCCGGCCGGCGCGCGCGTGCCATTGCTGTTGAAGGACGCGCATCCTGATTCGCTGGCCCGTCTTGCCCGCCATCGCGAACTCGTGCTGCGCCTTGCCCGGCTGGAGAGCGTGGAGGCGTTGACCGGCCGTCCGCCGGGAGGCGCCGTACAATGGCTGCACGACGAGGCGACCGCCATCCTGCCGCTGGCGGGGGCCATTGATCTCGGCCGCGAGCGGGCGAGACTGGAAAAGGAACTCAAGGAGCTGGACGGAACGGTCGCCCGGATCGACGCCAAGCTGGCCAATCCGGGTTTCGTCGCCAAGGCGCCCGAGGAGGTGGTCGAAGCCGAACGCGAGCGCCGCGCCGAGGCCGCGGCGGCGCACGAGCGCCTGTCGGCGGTCTTGCAGCGCCTGCGCGCGGCCTGAAGGGAGTGACGATGACCAGCTTGCGGACCCGGATCGGCGGCGGCGACGCGGTGCTGGCGCCCTTGGTGCTGAACCCGCTGATGGCTAAGCTGGCCGAGCGCGCCGGCTTTCCGGCGCTCTATCTGGGCGGCGGCTCGACCGGCTATTCCAAGGTGGTGCTGGAGGCCAACCTCAACATCTCGGAACTCTGCCAGGCCGGACTCGACATCAAGGCGGTCTGCCCCCTGCCGCTCATCCTGGACGGCGCCTGCGGCTTCGGCGATCCGATGCACCAGCACCGCACCATTGGCATGGCCGAGGCGGCGGGCTTCGCCGCCATCGAGATCGAGGATCAGATCCTGCCGAAGCGGGCGCACCACCATGTCGGCATCGAGCATATGGTGAGCGCGGAATTGATGGCGGCCAAGGTCCGCGAGGCGGCGGCCGCCAGACGCAGCCGGGATTTCCTCATCGTCGCCCGCACCAACGCCGTGCGGCAGACCGGCATGGACGATGCGCTGCGCCGGCTGGAAGCCTACCGCCGGGCCGGCGCGGACGTGTTGCTGGCAATTGCCCGCACGCCGGAGGAAGCCCGGCATCTGGGCGAGCGGCTGGGGCCGCCGCTCATGCATCTGACCGCCGCCGGCGGCCTTGCCGGTTTCGGCATCGGCCCGGCGGAGATGGCGGGCTACGGCTATCGCATCATCGCCGATGCGACGACGCCCTTCCTGGCCGCCTATGACGGCATGGCGCGCTGCTATGCGGCGCTGGCGGCGGGCTTCGCCGACCGCGGGCACGATGCCGGCAGGCTCAAGGCGTTGGACCAGGACATGAAGGCCGCCATCGGCCTCGATGCCATGCTGCGGATCGAGAAGGCCACCGTCGAGCGCTGAGCCCCCTTCAGCCGATCTTTACTCTTCCCGGCTCAGTCTGGCGGCAGCACAGATCAGGAGGGCCCGATGGCCCAGAGCCTGCCGCGCGCGCGAGCCGCGCTGGACCATGACGAGCGACGGCGCGACCGCCACTACCAATGC
Organism: Alphaproteobacteria bacterium; assembly: GCA_016869175.1. GTDB lineage: Bacteria > Pseudomonadota > Alphaproteobacteria > VGEV01. The sequence goes on along the minus strand of VGEV01000150.1, from coordinate 3,954 downwards.
ACGCAGACCGAGCGCATCGGGTTCGGCGAGGGCAGCTATCGCTGCATGCTGGAGAACATCTCCGCCGGCGGCGTGCGGGTGACCTCCTCGGCGCAATTGCCGGTCGGCACCGACGCGGTGCTGTACCTCGACCATTACGGTGCCACCCCCGGCAAGGTGGTCTACGCCACGGGCCTGGCGCTGGCCATGCAGTTCACCCACGACGAGGCGGCCCGGCAGCGTCTGCAAGCCTGGATCGAAACGCACCTCGCGACCTGAACATCGCCCCCTCGTTGCGGCCGGCGCTTGTGCTAAAAAGCCCGCCGGCATCCAGCAGGGGGAAGGTCCGATGGCGTCCGAGTTCGACAAGTCCAAGCTGCCCAGCAGGCACGTGACCGAGGGTTACGAGCGGGCGCCGCACCGCTCCTACTACTACGCCATGGGCATGAGCGAGGAGGAGGTGCATCGCCCGCTGGTGGGCGTTGCCACCACCTGGAACGAGGCCGCCCCGTGCAATATCGCGCTGGCGCGCCAGGCGCAGGTGGTGAAGAAGGGGGTCAAGGCCGGCGGCGGCAGCCCGCGCGAATTCACCACCATCACCGTGACCGACGGCATCGCCATGGGCCACCAGGGCATGAAGTCCTCGCTGGTCAGCCGCGAGGTGATCGCCGACTCGGTCGAACTCACCATGCGCGGGCATTGCTACGACGCGCTGGTCGGTCTGGCCGGCTGCGACAAATCGCTGCCCGGCATGATGATGGCCATGGTGCGACTGAACGTGCCGGCGATCTTCCTCTATGGCGGCTCGATCCTGCCCGGCAAGTTCAAGGGCAAGGACGTGACCGTGGTGGACGTGTTCGAGGGCGTCGGCCAGGTGGCGGGCGGCCGCATGAGCGAGAGCGACCTGCACACCCTGGAACTGGCGGCCTGCCCTTCGGCCGGCTCCTGCGGCGGCCAGTTCACCGCCAACACCATGGCCATGGTCTCTGAGGCGATCGGCCTGGCGCTGCCCGGTTCGGGCGGCCCGCCGGCGGCCTATGAGAGCCGCGACAGCTACGCCGAATGGGCCGGACGGCAGGTGATGGCGTTGTTGAAGCGGAAGATACGGCCGCGCGATGTGGTCACCCGCGAGGCGTTGCGCAATGCCTGCGTGGTGGTGGCGGCCAGCGGCGGCTCGACCAACGCTGGCCTGCATCTGCCGGCCATCGCGCATGAATGCGGCATCAAGTTCGATCTGTTCGATGTCGCGGAAATCTTCAAGCAGACCCCCTACATCGCCGATCTCAAGCCGGGCGGCCACTACATCGCCAAGGACATGTACGACATCGGCGGTTTTCCGGTGCTGATGAAGACGTTGCTGGACGGCGGCTACCTCAATGGCGATTGCCTGACGGTCACTGGCAACACCATCGCGCAAAACCTCAAGGACGTTGTCTTTCCCACCGATCAGGACGTGGTGCGGCCGGTCGCCAGCCCGCTCTCGCCGACCGGGGGCGTGGTGGGCTTGCGCGGCAACCTGGCGCCCGATGGCGGCATCGTGAAGGTGGCCGGCATGCATCGCCTGCAATTTTCCGGCCCCGCCCGCTGCTTCGACAGCGAGGAGGCATGCTTCGCCGCGGTGATGGCGAAGAAGTACCAGGAGGGCGAGGTACTGGTGATCCGCTACGAGGGGCCGAAGGGCGGCCCCGGCATGCGCGAGATGCTGTCCACCACGGCGGCGATCTACGGCCAGGGCATGGGCGAGAAGGTGGCGCTGATCACCGATGGCCGCTTCTCGGGCGCCACGCGCGGCTTCTGCATCGGCCATGTCGGGCCCGAGGCGGCGGTGGGCGGGCCGATCGGCCTCTTGCGCGACGGCGACATCGTCGAGATCGACGCCGAGAAGGGCACGCTTGCCGTCAAGCTGACCGAGGCCGAGTTGCAGCAGCGCCGCCAGGCCTGGCAGCCGCGCAAGTCCGACTACCAGTCGGGCACCATCTGGAAATACGCCCAGACCGTGGGTCCGGCGCGGGCGGGCGCGGTGACCCATCCGGGCGGTGCGGCCGAGACCCACGTCTACGCGGATATCTAGATGGCGCGTATCGCCCATGCCGGTTTCCTGCACGAAACCAACACCTTCGCGCCGATCAAGGCGGGCTGGGAGGACTTCGTGCGGGCGGAGGGCTTTCCTGGCCTGACCCAGGGCCAGGAGATCCTGAAATTGTTCCCGCCGATCAACATCGGCACCGGCGGTTTCATCCAGGAGGCGCGGGTCCTGGGCCACGATCTGGCGCCCATCGCCTGGTCGGCTGCCGTGCCATCCTCCTATGTGACCGAGGCTGCGTTTGAGCGCATGGCGGCCTTGACGCTGGCCGGTCTGGCGGCGGCGGAACCGTTCGATGCGGTCTATCTGGACCTGCATGGCGCCATGGTGACCGAGCACCTGGAGGACGGCGAAGGCGCCTTCATCGCGCGCGTGCGGGCGGCGATCGGCGAGCGGCCGCTGGTGGTCAGCCTCGACCTGCACAGCAACACGACCGAGGCCATGGTGGACTTGAGCGACGGCCTGATCGCCTACCGCACGTATCCGCATGTCGACATGGCGGAAACCGGCCGGCGCACCGCGCGCTATCTCGACCGCCTGCTGCGTCAGGGCCGACGCCCGGCCAAGGCGCGCCGCGCGCTGCCCTTCCTCATGCCGCTGACCGGCATGTGCACTATGGTCGAGCCGATGGCCGGCGTCTACCGCCGGCTGGAGGAACTGGAGCGCGAGCCGGGCGTGCTGCATGTGTCGTTCACTCCCGGCTTTCCGCCGGCCGACATCCGCGATTGCGGGCCGGCGGTGGTGGCCTATGGCGACAGCCAAGCGGCGGCCGGTCGCGCGGCCGAGGCGCTGGCGGCGCACATTCTGGAACGCGAGGCGGCCTTCGAGGTGCCCCTGCTGCCGCCCGGCCAGGCGGTGGCGAAGGCGCTTCGCTCGAACGCGCTCAAGCCCTTTGTGCTGGCCGACGTGCAGGACAATTCCGGCGCCGGCGCCACCTCAGACACGACCGGCCTGCTGCGCGCGCTGGTGGCGGCCGGGGTCGACCGCGCGGTGGTTGGCATCCTGACCGACGCCGAGGCGGCGCGCCGGGCGCATGCCGCCGGCCAGGGGGCGGAACTCGAACTTTCGCTCGGCGGCAAGCTGTTCGCCGGCGACCCGCCCTTCCGGGGCCGTTTCCGGGTGGCGGCTTTGTCGGACGGCCAGTTCCTCTGCACCGGCCCGTTCTATGGCGGCAACCGCGCCAGCCTGGGGCCGACCGCCCTGCTGACGCATGGCGGGGTGTCGGTCGTCGTCTCGGGCGGCCGCATGCAGGCGGCCGACCAGGCGATCTTCCGCCATCTGGGCGTCGAACCATCGGCGCAGCGCATCCTGGGGCTGAAGTCGAGCGTGCATTTCCGCGCCGATTTCACCGACCTGGCGGAGGAGATCCTGCTGGTCGAGGCGCCCGGCGCCTTCGTAGACCGGCCGGCCCTGCTGCCCTACCGCAACCTGCGGCCGGGCGTCCGCCTGGGCCCCAACGGTCCGATGAGCCGCGGCTAGGATAAGCCGCGTGGACCGATCGGTATCGTGTTAGCGCCAGCCTGCCTGGGCCAGGGCTTGGGCCACGGCCAGTGCGTAATGCCGACCGGCATAGGGCACCCAGGCAGCGAATTCGAGGGCGCTGAGGTCGGGATAGGATTGCCGCAGCGTGGCCGTGTAGTCCGCCGCCGCTTCGTTTCGGCCGGTCCCGCTTAGGCAGGCCGCCAGCGCTTGCCGCGCCAGCCAGAAACCCGGTTGCAGGCGGACTGCCCAATGGGCTGTCTCCGTGGCTTCGCGGAAGTTGCCGAGTGAAGTGGACCCCTTTTGTGGGACCACGATGAGGCCTTTCTAAGGTGGAGCCGCGCTTTCCCCTGTCATCCTTTCATGCTGCCAGTTGCTGTTGCGGCGGCTGTGGGCATGTGGGCGACGCGCCA
>VGEV01000149.1 GCA_016869175.1 Alphaproteobacteria bacterium | reverse complement strand
CACGCTCCCTCGCGGCCTCGAGGACCAGGGGGCATACGGGCTGCCGGCCGGGCTCGGCCCGCCAGGATAGCCCTGGCAACCGAACAATGCCGAGATAGGAGGGAGCATGGATTATCGCTCGGTGTTCAAGCCGGGGCTGTTCAGCGAGCAGGTGGTGATCGTCACCGGCGGCGGCTCGGGCATGGGGCGCTGCATGGCGCACGAACTGGTCGCGCTGGGCGCCAGGGTGGCGCTGATCGGCCGCACGGCGGCCAAGCTTGAGGCGGTGCGGGACGAGCTCGGCGGCGGGCCGCAGGCGGCATTCGTGCATGCCTGCGACCTGCGCCAGGAGGGTGCGGTGGTCGCGGCGGTGGCCGCCGTGCTGGGCTGGGCCGGACGGATCGACAGCCTCGTCAACAATGCCGGCGGGCAGTTCACGCAAGCGCTGGCCGAGCTCAGCCTGAACGGCTGGAACGCCGTCGTCGCCAACAACCTGACGGCGACCTTCCTGATGAGCCGCGAGGTCTACCGGCAATGGATGGCGGCGCATGGCGGGGCCATCGTCTCGATCGGCGCCGACTGGGACCCCGGCATGGCCGGCATGAGCCATGCCAGCGTCGCCCGCGCCGGGCAGCAGAACTTCACGCAATGCGCCTCGGTCGAGTGGGCGCATGCCGGCGTGCGGGTCAACCAGGTGATCCCCGGCTATATCGCCTCGTCCGGCTTCGAGCGCTATTCGCCGGCGGCGAAGCGGCAGATCCTGGCCGCCCGGCGGCAAATTCCCGCCAAACGGTTCGGCACCGAGGCGGAGGTGGCGGCCTGCGTGGTCTTTCTCCTGTCCGAGGCGGCGGCCTATGTCAGCGGCGCCACGCTCAGGGTGGACGGCGCCTTGCACAACTACTCGCGCTACACCTTCTATGAGGTTCCCGAGCACGACCGCTCGCCGGTCTACGACGGCTTTCCGCTCTACCGCCCGCCCGCCTTCGCCCGCGAAGGCTGAGCCATGCTAGCCTTCTTGCCATGACCGACCGCCGCCTTTACCTCGACCTCAAGAGTCCCTACGCCTATCTCGCCAAGGACCCCGCGCGACAGTTGGAACAGCGCTTCGGCTTCGCCTTCCGCTGGTTGCCCTACACGCTTCGCATTCCCGAGTTTCTCGGCACGCCCGAGGACCGCAACGCGCACCAATGGCGGCGCGTGCGCTACTCCTACATGGACGCGCGCCGCGCCGCCAACGAGCGCGGCCTGGTGATTCTCGGTCCGCAGAAGATCTTCGACACCTCGCTGGCGCATATCGGGTGGCTCTACGCCGAGCGGACGGGACCGGCCGTGCGGGCGCGCTATCTCGATCTCGCCTTCGAGCGGTTCTGGAAGCGCGAACTGGCGATCGAGGACGCCGGCGCCATCGCCCAGACGCTGGCCGAGGCGGGCGCGGACGCGGCCGGCTTCGCGCCCTATCTCGCCGGCTCCGGGCGCGCCGCCTACGAAGCCGTGCTGAATGAGGCCGAGGCCATGGGCGTGTTCGGCGTGCCGATGTTCGTGCTGGACGGCGAGCTGATCTGGGGACAGGACCGCTTGTCGCTGGTCGTCGATCGGCTCTCCGGCAAGGGTCCGGCGCCCCCGGCGCGCGTGCGCTAGCGCGGTGTCCGATCCGCGGCAAGCGCGCTCAGCCAGCCACCGGATCGGAGCCCACCGCGCTGGGGTCGTCGTTGCAGGGCCATGGCTTCCGTTCAGACCGCGCCTGCCGGCTCGCCTGGAACGGTAATTGCCCTAGAACAGCGTCGGCCGGTTGCGGAAGCCGCCGTCGATGGTGATGGTCGTGCCACTGATGTAAGCGGCGCGGTCGGAGGCCAGAAACACCACCAGGTCGGCCACTTCCGCCGCCTCGGCCGGCCGGCCCATGGGCAGGTGCATGCCCTGGAACAGGTCGCGCCAGCGGCTCTTGTCGCCATAGGTCTGCTGCGCCTTGGTTTCCAGCATCGTGACCATGCGCTCGGTGGTGACCAGGCCCGGCGCCACGCTCAACAGGCGGATGCCATCCTCCAGCAAACTGGCGCCGCCCATGGCTTCGCCGAAGGCGTTCAGACCGGCATTGCCGGTGCTGCCGGCGATGTAGCCGGCCTGCGGCATCGACCCGGCCAGGCCCGTGACGTTGACGATTACGCCCTTGCGCCGCTCGCGCATGCGGGCATAGACGGCGCGCGTCAGGTTGACATAGCCGAACACCTTCAATTCCCAGGCGTGCCGCCAGCGCGCCTCGTCCACCTGCCACAGGTCGCCGCCCGGAATGGCGCCGGCGTTGTTGACCAGGATGTCGAGCTCGCCCACCTTGGCCGCCAGCTCCGCGGGCGCGCCCGGCACGCCCAGGTCCAGCGCGTGGCTGGCCACGCGCACGCCGTGCTGGCCGGCGAGCTGCTTGGCCAGCGCCGTCAGCTTGTCGGCGGAACGCGCGGTCAGGTGCAGATGCACGCCTTCCGCTGCCAGCCCGTGCGCGATCGCTTCGCCGATCCCCTTGGACGCGCCTGTCACCAGCGCCGTGCGCCCACGCAAGCCCAGTTCCATCCGATCCCCCCGTTCGCCCGTTGCCCGCGCGACATTCTAGCAGGACGCCGGCTGCGACAAGCGCCGCCTGTTGTTGCGCCAGCCTTGTTCCGGCAAGGTGGGCCTCGGCGCTGGCGCGCGCCAGTATCGGCGCCGGGATCGCGGCCGCCGGGCGCAATCCGGCGGCGCGCGGGTCGCTCGCCGCCGAGTGCCCGGGACTGGGCGCCATGGCGCGCACCGCGGTGCCGCTGACGGGTGACGAAGTTTCCTCGGCGGTTGTCTTTGCCGCGACGGCGACGGACAATTGCCGTCCGGATCAGATCCAGTTGCGGCCACGCTGACGGACGTGGACGAATTGCAGGGAGAAGGAGCGCAGACCATGGCAAAAGCGACGACGCGGCGGAAGCCGGCGGCCAAGGCGAAAGCGACAGCGAAGGCCGCGCCGAAACCCAAGACGATGGCCAAGAGCCGGACCGCGGCCAAGTCGGTGCGCAAGCCGGCCTCCAAGGCCGGCGCGAAAGCCAAGACGGTCGCCCGCGGCAAGGGCATGGCCAAGTCGCGCACCGCGCCCAAGACCGCCAAGGCGCGAACCAAGCCGGCCGCCAAGCCGGCAAGGCGCAAGCAGGGTTTCCTGGTCAGCCATTACGCCGGCGATGCCGACTTCAAGCGTGACGGCTTGCGGCCCTATGCGATGTATCGCGATTTTGGCTTCGCCAAGGCGAGCAACGGCGCGGCGCAGGCACATGTCATCCGCCTGGTCGCGCCCTGTGATCCGGCCGTGGTCTCCAAGCGGCACGTGCACGATGTCGACTTCCAGATGGTGTATGTGCTGAAGGGCTGGATGAAGAACGAGTTCGAGGGCGCCGGCGAGCAGATCATGCGGGCAGGCTCGGCTTGGCTTCAGCCGCCTAACATCAAGCACACGGTGCTCGACTACTCGGACGACTGCGAAGTCCTGGAGATCATCCTGCCGGCGGATTTCGCCACTAGGGAAGTCTAGCGACCACGGCTGGCCCGGCCCCGAGCCCGCAACGGGGTTCGGGCCGGACCGCCTTGCCCGAGCGGGCGAAGGGAGCGGTGCGGATGCCGAACGAGCTCTATTATCTCAGCGCGGCCGAAGCCGGCCGCAGGCTGGCGCGTCGCGACCTCTCACCGGTCGAACTGGTCGAAGCGGTGCTGGCGCGCATCGCTGCCGTCGACGGCAAGATCCACAGTTACATCACGCCGCTGGCCGAACGTGCGCGGGCGGCCGCCAAGCGGGCGGAAGCCGAGATCGCGGCGGGCCGCTGGCTGGGCCCGCTGCATGGCGTGCCGTTCGCCGTCAAGGACAACTACCACGTGGCCGGCGTGCGCACGACGGCGGCCTCGCGACTGATGCTGGACTACGTACCCGAGGAGACGGCCACGCTCATCACCCGGCTGGAAGCGGCCGGCGCCATCCTGCTCGGCAAGCTAAACACCTGGGAATTCGGCACCGGCACGGGTGCCGTCTATGACGACTTGCCGTTCGCGCTGGCCCGCAATCCTTGGGATCTGACGCGCTTCACCGCGGGTTCCAGCACCGGCGCCGGCGCCGGAGTGGCCGCCGGCACGGCGCTGCTGGCGCTCGGCTCCGATACCGGCGGCTCGATCCGCTTGCCGGCCGCCGCCTGCGGCCTGCAAGGCTTGAAGGCGACTTATGGCCGGGTGAGCCGGGCCGGCGCGCTGCCCAATTGCTGGTCGCTCGACGTCACCGGCGCGCTCAATTGGACGGTTGAGGACGCGGCCCTCGCCTTGCAGGCCATTGCCGGCCACGACCCCAAGGATCCGGCCAGCGCCGATCAGCCGGTCGGCGACTATCTGCGGGGTCTCCATGCCGGCGTGCGCGGCCTGGTTATCGGCTATGTCCGCGACCTGGGGCCGGAAGGTGCGCCGCTCAACCCCGACAACGCCAAGGCACTCGACGACATGGCCGGCCTGCTGCGCGAGCAGGGCGCGATCGTGCGCGAGGTCAGGCTGCCGGCGCCGCTCACCCACTATCGACAAACCGCCACGCTTATCAATTCGTCGGAATCGCTGTCGATCCACGAGCAGGACTTCATGCGGCGCGCGGCGCTGATGGGCCGCTCGCTGCGCGAAAAGATGATGCAAGGCTTCGCCATCCGCGCCGTCGATTATTTGGCGGCGCTGCGCATGCGCCGGCAATTGGCGCATGTCACGGACCGGTTGGTGAACACCTGCGATGCGTTGCTCATGGCCGGCGCTTTCCATGTCGCCGGGCGGTTCGACGATCTTGTGCACATGACGGCTTTCACCACCGAGTCGGCGACGGTGGTGTTCAACGTCACCGGCCATCCGGCGATGTCGGTTTGCACCGGCTTCGACGCCGGAGGGCTGCCGCTCAATGCGCAGATCGTCGGGCGCTATTTCGACGAGGCGACGGTGCTGCGCGTGGCACAAGCCTACGAGAGCGCGACGCCCTGGCGCCAGCGCCGGCCCGTTCTCTAGGGCGATTTCCGTTCACGTCGAACCGGCTTGTTCGGTTCCACCGGAAGCCATTGCCCCCGCGGCCACGATCGCGCTAGCTGCCGTCCAGCGCCCGCCGCAGCCGGCCGAGTGCCAGCCGCACGCGCGATTTCACGGTGCCGAGCGGCAGGCCGGAGCGGGCCGCGATATCGGCATGCGACAGGCTGTCGAAGAAGGCCAAACGCAAGAGGTCGGCCTGTTCGGCCGGCAGCGCGGCCAACGCTTCGGCCAGGCGGCATTCCTCTTGCTGCGCGCCCAGACTCTCATCCGGCGCGGGATCGGCCGCGGGCGCCAACATCGGATCGTGGGGATCGAATTCCGGTCGGCGCTCCCGCCGGAACCGATCGATCCGCTTGTTGCGCGCGATGGTGAAAATCCAGGTGGCGACCGAGGCCTGCCGCGCATCGAACGTGGCGGCGCGGCGCCAAACCGTCAGCATGGCTTCCTGCACCACTTCCTCGGCGCCGCCCTCGTCCGCGCCCAGCCGCATCAGATAGGCCTTGAGGCGCGGCGCGAAACGCCGAAACAGCTCGGCAAAGGCCGAACGGTCGGCGCCTTCGGCGACGCGGGCAACCAGGGCCGCGGGCTCGACTTCGCCCAGGTCGGCCAGGATGATGGGCTCGCCCGACATGGCGCCAGGGTATAGCGGCTTGGCTGTCGGCTGGTAAAGCAGGCCGGCGCTGCCTGGCGCGGGGCGCCGGTCCACCAGATGAAAGCCCGCCGCGCGGCGGTCATGGTTGCGGGGGGCAATGGCTTGCGGTGGAACCGAACATGCCGGTTCGATTTGAACGGAAATTGCCCTATCTTGGCCGCATGCATCGTCTGGCTCTGTTCGCGCTCACCCTGCTGCTGGCGGGAGCGGCGTCGGCCGCAGAAAAGAAGCCGCTGGGCGAATTCGCCCAATGGTCGGCCTTCGAGACCCGGCAAGATGGCGGCCAGGTCTGCTATGCCATCGCCAAGCCGCAGGACAACCAGCCCAAGGGGGTGGCGCGCGGCGATGTCTGGCTGCTGGTAACCCACCGCCCGAAACAAAGGGCGCGCAACGAAGTCAGTGTGATCGCCGGCTATCCTTTGAAGACCGATAGCCAGGTGGAATTGCAGGTGGACAACGGCAGGTTCCAGATGTTCGTCAGCGGCGACAGCGCCTGGTCGGAAAAACCGCAGGACGACGAGCGATTGGTCGCTGCCATGCGCAAGGGCAAGCAGATCGTGGTGAATGGCGTTTCGCAGCGTGGCACCAAGACGACCGACCGCTATGCGCTCTCCGGCTTCACCGACGCGCTCCGCGCCATTGGCAAGGCCTGCGGCGTTGACTGAGGCGCCGGCCGGAGCGGCGCCCGCGGCCGGGGCCGACCTGACCGGCTTGACGCGCGATGAACTGGCGGCGGAGCTGGTGGCCGTCGGCGTGCCCTCGGCGGAGGCGCGCATGCGGGCGGGCCAGCTCTGGCACTGGCTCTATTTCCATGGGCTGACCGATTTCGCCGGCATGAGCACGATCGCCAAGCCGCTGCGCCAGCAACTGGCGGAGCGCTTGCACATCGGCCGGCCGCGCATCCTGCGCCGCCAGCTTTCCGCCGACGGCACGCGCAAATGGCTGCTGGCCTTCGCCGACGGCAACCTGGCGGAAACCGTCTACATCCCCGAGGAAGACCGCGGCACCCTTTGCGTCTCCAGCCAGGTCGGCTGCACCCTGACCTGCAAGTTCTGCCATACCGGCACCCAGAAACTGGTGCGCAATTTGATCGCGGCGGAAATCCTGGGGCAGTTCCTGGTGGCGCGCGACGAACTTGGCGAATGGCCGACGCCCACCGGCGAACGGCGGCTCATCTCCAACATCGTCATGATGGGGATGGGCGAGCCGCTGTACAATTTCGAGGCGGTGGCCAAGGCGCTGCGCATCGTCATGGATGAACGGGGCATCGCCCTGTCGCGCCGGCGCATCACGCTGTCCACCTCGGGCGTGGTGCCGATGATCGAGCGGTGCGGCAGCGAGCTGGGCGTGCAATTGGCGATTTCGCTGCATGCGGTGCGCGACGAGGTGCGCGACGAGTTGGTGCCGCTCAACCGCAAGTATCCGATCGCCGAACTGCTGGCGGCCTGCCGGCGCTACCCACGCGCCAGCAACGCCCGGCGCATCACCTTCGAATACGTCATGCTGCAAGGCGTCAACGACAGCGAAGCCGACGCGCGCGAACTGGTGCGGCTCATCCGCGGCATCCCGGCCAAGGTCAACCTGATCCCTTTCAATCCCTGGCCCGGCGCGCCCTATCGGTGTTCCGGGCCGACGGCGATCGAACGCTTCGCCGCCATCGTCAACCGCGCCGGCTATTCCTCGCCGGTCAGGACGCCGCGCGGCCGCGACATCATGGCCGCCTGCGGCCAGTTGAAGTCCGACAGCGAGCGACAGCGCCGCCGGCAGACGGCCCCCGCCCCGGCCTGAGCGGCGTGGCATCGCCGTTGCAGGGATGCCTGGCGCCTGACGGAGCAAACCATGGGGGACATCGGCGAGCGGCTGCTGCGGGCGGGCCACAATCTCGGGCCCCCGCTGGAGGACGATGGCCAGGCCGGCTGGCGGCTCTATTGCTGGCGGGTGGCCAAGGCCTGGAAGCGGCTGACGCCGGAAGTCGCCCGTCGGCGCATGGCCCAGGCCGACGCGTTGGGCCTGGCCTACCGTGTTTTCGCCGCGGCGCACCTGGATCGCGGGCGGGCCATCGACACGCTGATCTTCGGCCTGGGCGGCACGCTGGTGCGCGGCCGGGACAGCGTCGTGTTTTTCGATGTTTCGGGCAATGCCCAGGCGCGCACGGCGGCGCTCGGCCAGCTCAAGGCCAAGGCCGGCTTCACCGCCATGATTGTCGGCGGCTGGCCCGCCGCAGCCGGTTCCCAGCGCCTGGCGGGCCAACTCCACGACTGCCTCGGCATGCTGACGCGGGCCTTGCCGGGGCGGTTTGCCGACCAGTGTCTGGAACTGGGGCCGCCGCCCGAAGCCAGGGGGCCCGGCTTGCCGACCGGGGCGGTGGCAGAATTGCTGCGGGCGCATGGACTGGTGGCGGGCCAGCTGGCGCTGGTGGGCGACGGCGGCCTGGACCGGCTGCAGGCGGAGGCCGCCGGACTGCCGCTTTTCGTGGCAAGCGCGCAATATTTCAGCATCGAGGTGACGGCAGCCCAAGGCACGCTTGCGCTAAAATGACCCGCTGCGAAACGGGGGCGGGCCATGGCATTCCACATCACGGCGCTTTATGCGGCGGCGCTGACGCTGCTCTATCTGGGTCTTTGTACCCGCATCGTGCGGCTGCGCGTGAAATACAAGGTCAGCCTGGGCGACGGCGGCCAGCCGGAACTCTTCCGCGCCATCCGGGCGCAGGCCAATTTCGTCGAATACGTGCCGCTGGCGCTGATCCTCATCGGCCTGTTGGAAGCAGCGGGCATGCGGGGCTGGCTCGTGCACCTGTTCGGCATGGCGCTGTTCGTCGGTCGGGCGGCGCATGCCTTCGGGCTGTCGCGCAGCGATGGGCCGAGCCCCGGCCGGGGCCTGGGCATGGTGTTGACTTGGGGCACGATGCTGGTCGCCGCGATTGCGCTCGTCGTCGTGCACAAGCTCGGCTAAAGCGCTTGCGGGTGTCGCGGGCGCGCCTATAGTCCCGCCTCCTGGCGGGGGAAGGCATGGCGCGCGACGTGAGAAAGGTGGTCCTGGCCTATTCCGGCGGCCTCGACACCTCGGTCATCCTGAAATGGCTGCAGCAGGAATATGGCTGCGAGGTGGTGACCTTCACCGCCGACCTGGGGCAGGGCGAGGAGCTGGCGCCGGCGCGGCGCAAGGCCGAAATGTTCGGCGTCAAGCAGATCTTCATCGAGGACCTGCGCGAGGAGTTCGTGCGCGACTTCGTCTTCCCGATGTTCCGCGCCAACGCGCTTTACGAAGGCTGCTACCTGCTCGGCACCTCGATCGCCCGGCCGCTCATCGCCAAGCGGCAGATCGAGATCGCCCGGCAAGTGGGCGCCGACGCGGTGGCGCACGGCGCCACCGGCAAGGGCAACGACCAAGTGCGTTTCGAACTCACCTATTACGCCTTGCAGCCCGACATCCGCGTCATCGCGCCCTGGCGCGAATGGGAACTGGGCAGCCGCCAGCAGCTCATCGCCTTCGCCGAGCAGCACCAGATCCCGATCGCCAAGGACAAGCGCGGCGAGGCGCCGTTCTCGGTCGATGCCAACCTGCTGCACTCGAGTTCCGAGGGCAAGCTGCTGGAGGACCCCTGGGCCGAGCCGGACAGCATCGTCTACCAGCGCACGCTGGCGCCGGAGGAGGCGCCCGACAAACCGAGCTATGTGGAGGTGGCGTTCGAGCGGGGCGACGCGGTGGCGGTCGACGGCCAGCGGCTGTCGCCGGCTTCGCTGCTGACCCGGCTCAACGAACTCGGCCGCGCCAATGGCATCGGCCGGCTCGACCTGGTGGAGAACCGCTTCGTCGGCATGAAGTCGCGCGGCGTCTATGAAACGCCGGGCGGCAGCATCCTGCACCAGGCGCACCGGGCGGTGGAAAGCCTGACCCTCGACCGCGGCGCCATGCACCTCAAGGACGAGCTGATGCCGCGCTATGCCGAGCTCGTCTACAACGGCTTCTGGTTCAGCCCGGAGCGCGAGATGCTGCAGGCCGCCATCGACAAGAGCCAGGAGAGCGTCAGCGGCACCGCGCGGCTCAAGCTCTACAAGGGCGGCGTCTATGTGGTCGGCCGGCAATCGCCCAAGAGCCTCTACAGCCTGGCGCACGTTACCTTCGAGGAGGACAGCGTCTATGACCAGCAGGACGCGGCAGGCTTCATCAAGCTGAACGCGCTGCGCCTGCGCCTGCGCCACCGCCAGCGCGGTTCGTGACACGTTGTGGCTTGCTCGCCACCTAATCCGCCTGCTTGAAGGGACTTTCGCCGAGCACAACACCGAAATGTCAACGCCGGAGTAAAAATGCATCGGCTGGCCGGAGTAAAAATGCATCACGGCTGACGGCAGGAAGGCCCCCTGCGGGGGGCCTTCCTGCGCCCTGGTTTATTCCTCGGATGGACTGTCGGGTCGGTCGGTGGCTCGTTTGGCGCGCTGGCGGCGC
>VGEV01000148.1 GCA_016869175.1 Alphaproteobacteria bacterium | reverse complement strand
CCGGCAGCCAGGCACGGCCCAAGCGCGAGCCCCGCGCGCCCTCGCCCGCGGTGCTGACGTCGGCCCAGCTGGCCGAACTGCGGCCCGGCCGCCGCGGCCACCGGCGCTGAAGGAGGTTCGCCATGGCCGTTCAACCGCTGGGCATCGATCACCTGGTCTTGCGCGTCGCCGACCTGCCGCGCACGCTCGCCTTCTATTGCGGCGCGCTGGGCTGCACGCTGGAGCGCAGCCGCGAGGACCTGGGCCTCTATCACCTGCGCGCCGGCCGCGCCCTGATCGATGTGGTCACCCTGGATGGACCGCTCGGCCGCGCGGGCGGCAGGGCGGCGGGCAGCGAAGCGCGCAATCTCGATCACTTTTGCCTGCGCATCGAGCCGTTCGACGAGGCAACCTTGCGTGCGCACTTGGCGCGGCACGGCATCGAACTGGGCAAGATCGAGCGGCGGTTCGGCGCCGAGGGCCAGGGCCGCTCGGCCTATCTTCGCGATCCCGACGGCAATGTCGTCGAATTGAAGGGCCCGCGCGAGAATGGCGCGGCGTGATGCACATGAGCACGGCATGCGTGGTGCTGTTGCCGAGCGATGTGGAACCGAACGCTCCATTGACCGACGCGCTGCGTCTGCTCGGCTGGTCGATCGGGCGGGATGCGCTGCGGGACGGTTGCTGCGTGCTCTACGATCTGACTGCGAAGTCCGAGTTGGTGGGCGAAGCATGCGCACGCGTCTTGCGCGAGTTGATCGCGCAGTTGCGCGCACGCGACTGCGCGCTAATTTTCTTGCTGGCGGGTCGGCCCACGGGCATCGCCAGTCTTGTGCCTGAACTGGCGCTGGCCGCGGCGCCGGGTTGCCGGGTCAACGCCTTGCACGTGCCGGGCGGGTCGAACCGTTGCACGGCACCGGACATGGCACGCAGTCTGCGCTTCCTGGTCGGCGCCCGCGCCGTGACAGGACAAATCCTACATCTGACACCGCCCATCTCCGACGCCGCCGCCGCCGGTTCTCGGTCAGCACGGCTTTCAGCGCCATGAAGGCGTCATTGCGCGCAAGTCAAATCTCCCGCCATTACTTGCCGCGGCCGCGAACTGTTGCGAAGCCATTGCCACTTGGGCGCGCGCGCTTGCCGTCGGAAGCTAGCCGTGACCGCCCGAGAGCCGCGCCGTCTCCGGATTATCGTTCACAGGACGAAGACAGACCCAGGCGACGTTGCGGCGCGGTTGCGTCAAGCGGAAAATGGCTCTCTATCGCTGCAAGATGAGTCGGAAACCAGTCGATATTTCAGTGACTTATATTTATGCCCTTTTTTTAGGCAAGTCTCCCAGGCAAGCCAGAAGTGTTGCAGTGGCAAGCTTTAAGCAATGCGTCGCCCACAAGGTTTTCCACAGGCAACGTGCATATCATTGGGCCATGCTGAATCATCGCCAGTGCGGATTTCCGGTCACGTCAGGGATGGCGGAGGCTCAGGGCTAGGCCATGGCCAAGGCCAACAAGCCGGACAGTGCGCCAATCGACCTTCCAGGCGATGCGCCGCCGGAAGAAGCGACCAAGACGCCCGAGCCGACCGGCATGGCGGCGCTGACGCGGGGCCGCGAGGTGCTTCAGGCCGCGTTGCGCAACATCCCACAGCAGCCGGGCGTGTATCGCATGATCGACAGCCGAGGGGATGCGCTTTACGTCGGCAAGGCGCGCAACCTGAACAAGCGTCTGCAGGCCTATGCCGGCGCGCGCGGTCTGGCGACCCGCATCTTGCAGATGGTGGGCCAGACCCGCGCGGTGGAGGTGGTTTCCACCCACACTGAGGTCGAGGCGCTGCTGTTGGAAAGCAACCTGATCAAGCGGCTGAAGCCACGCTTCAACATCCTGCTGCGCGACGACAAGTCGTTTCCCTATATCCTGCTGCGGCGTGACCAGGCTTGGCCGCAATTGGCCAAGCATCGCGGCGCGCGCAATCGCCCGGGGGACTATTTCGGACCCTTCGCCTCGGCCGGCGCGGTCAATCGCACACTCAACACGCTGCAGCGTGCCTTTCCGCTGCGCTCGTGCTCGGACACGGTGTTCGAGGCGCGCACGCGCCCCTGCCTGCAATACCAGATCAAGCGCTGCACTGCGCCATGCGTCGGCCGGACCGACGCCCAGGACTATGCGCGATTGGTGAATGACGCGCGCGACTTCCTGTCCGGCCGCAGCCAGGAAGTGCAGCGCCAGATGGTTGCGCACATGCAGGCGGCGAGCGAGGCGCAGGCCTTCGAGCGCGCCGCCGGTTTCCGCGACCGGTTGCGGGCACTGGCGCATATCCAGTCGCATCAGGGCATCAATGTCGCCGGCATTGACGAAGCCGACGTGCTGGCCGTGCACCAGGAAGGCGGCCAGAGCTGCGTGCAGGTGTTTTTTTTCCGCGCGGGCCAGAACTGGGGCAATCGGCCCTTCTATCCCAGTCACGGGCGCGAAGACGGAGCCGGCGCCGTGCTGGCCGCTTTCCTCGGCCAGTTCTATGACGACAAGGCGCCGCCGCGCGAAGTGCTGGTGAATGTCGAGCTGCCCGAGCGGGCGATACTGGAGCAAGGGTTGAGCGTCAAGGCCGGCCGCCGGGTGCATCTGATCTGGCCGCAACGGGGTGTGAAACGGGAACTCGTGGAACAGGCGCAGGCCAACGCACGCGAAGCGCTCAGCCGGCGGCTGGCCGAAAGCGGCTCGCAGCGCCGCCTGCTGGATGCCGTGGCCGAGCTGTTCGGTCTGGAAGGGCCGCTCGAGCGCATCGAAATCTACGACAACAGCCACGTGCAAGGCAGCGACGCCATCGGCGCCATGGTGGTCGCCGGCTCCGAGGGCTTTTGCAAGTCCGCCTACCGCAAGTTCAATATCCGCAACGCCGCGCTGACGCCGGGCGACGATTACGGCATGCTGCGCGAAGTGCTGACGCGGCGCTTCCAGCGGCTGTTTAAGGGCGATGACGATGAGGCGGCCGACCGCGTCGATCGCCGCATCGCCGGTGAGTGGCCGGATCTGGTGCTGATCGATGGGGGCGCCGGCCAGCTCGCGGTGGCAAGGGCAGCATTCGAGGAACTGGGCATCAACGACGTGCCGCTGGTCGCCATCGCCAAGGGGGTGGAGCGCAATGCCGGACGCGAGCAGTTCCATCAGCCTGGCAAACCGCCCATGCTGCTAGAGCCGCGCAGTCCGGCGCTGTATTTCTTGCAACGGCTGCGCGACGAGGCGCATCGCTTCGCCATCGGCAGCCACCGGCTCAAGCGGGGCAAGTCGATGGTGCGCTCGGCGCTCGACGAGCTCCCCGGCGTCGGACCGAAACGCAAACGCGCGCTGCTGCACCATTTCGGTTCGCTGCGGGCGATCCGGCAGGCCGCCCTCGCCGACCTGCAGGCGGTCGAAGGCATCAGCCACGGCGTGGCGCAAAAGATCTACGACCATTTCAACACCGGCGCTTCGTGAACGTACCGCGCTGCCGCCATGGCCGGGCAATGCTATAGTCGAATGCCACCGTCGGACCGACGCATGCTGACCACGCTGCCGAACCTGTTGACGCTGTCGCGCATCGGCGCCATTCCGGCGGTGATCTCCGCGTTCTATTTGGAAGGCCCATGGTCCAATTGGGTGGCGCTCGCCTTCTTCGTCAGCGCCGGCCTGACCGATGTCCTGGACGGACATTTCGCCCGCCTGAACAACCAGGTCAGCGGCTTTGGGCGGTTTCTCGACCCCATCGCCGACAAGCTGCTGGTGGCGGCGACGCTGCTGATGCTGGTGCATCGCGACCACATCACCGGCCTGGCGATTTTCCCCACGCTCGTCATCCTGTGTCGCGAGATCCTGGTGTCGGGGTTGCGCGAGTTTCTGGCGGACCTGCGCGTCGGCCTGCCCGTCAGTCGGCTGGCGAAGTGGAAGACCATGCTGCAGATGGTGGCAATCGGCTTTCTGATCGTGGGCGAGGCCGGCTGGAGCCAGGTGCCGGTCGTGCAGATCGGCCTGGTCGGCCTGTGGATCGCCGCCGCGCTCACCCTGATTACCGGCTACGACTATCTGCGCCTCGGCCTGCGGCACATGACGACCGAAGCACCCGCCGCGCGGGCCAGACCGGATTTGGACAGCGGCACCGCGCCGCGCGCCGCGGCGGAATGAAGATACTGGGAATCGTCGGCTGGAGCGGCAGCGGCAAGACGACTTTGCTGACCAAGCTCATTCCAGAACTCGTGGCCCGGCGGATCAGTGTTTCGACCGTGAAACATGCCCACCACGCTTTCGACGTCGACCGGCCCGGCAAGGATTCCCATCGCCATCGCGAAGCGGGCGCGACGGAGGTGCTGGTCTCCTCGCCGGCGCGCTGGGCCTTGATGCACGAGAACCGCGGCGCGCCGGAGGCGGAGCTCGCCGACCTGCTGCCGCGCATGACGCCGGTCGACCTGGTACTGATCGAAGGCTTCAAGCGACATCCGCACGACAAGCTCGAAGTGCACCGGCCGGCGGTCGGCAAGCCGCTGCTGGCGGCGGGCGATCGCAGCGTCGTCGCGGTGGCCAGCAGCGAGCTCCTGCCCGACCTGCCGCTGCCGCAGCTCGCGCTCGACGACATTCCGGCCATCGCCGAGTTCGTGCTCCGACATTGCGGCCTTGCACCGCCCCCCCATGACACGGCAGACCGCTGACTGCTTCGCCGTCGGCGACCGCTTGCTCGGCGCCGCCGAAGCGCTCGAGCTGATCGCCGAGCGGGTGGTGGCGGTGACGGAAGCCGAGAGCGTGCCGCTTGGCCAAGCCCTGGGGCGCGTGCTCGCGGCCGATCTGATCGCCGGGTTCGACGTGCCGCCGCACGACAATGCCGCGGTCGACGGCTTCGCACTGCGTCTTTCCGACCTTGCCGCCGATCGTCCCACGCGACTGCCGGTCGCGGGGCGTGCCGCAGCCGGTAGGCCGCCCGTGGAACTCGCCCCCGGCAGTGCAACCCGGATCTTCACCGGCGCCGTGCTGCCGGTCGGCGCCGATGCCATCGTCATGCAGGAACACGCCCGCGAAGCCGACGGTTGGGTAGAAGTTCCGCAGGGTCTGGAGCCTTTCGCCAATTGCCGGCGGGCGGGCGAGGACGTGCGCCAGGGCGAGGCGGTGCTGCGGCGGGGACACCGGCTGAGGCCGCAGGATCTCGGCCTTGCCGCCGAGCTCGGCCGCGCGCGGCTGCAGGTGCATCGGCCGCTGCGGGTGGCGGTGTTCTCGAGCGGCGACGAGTTGCGCCAGCCGGGCGAGGCGCTGGCGCCTGGCGCCGTCTATGACGCCAACCGCTTTCTGCTGATCGCCCTGTTGGAGGAGCTGGGCGCCCAGGTCAGCGACCGAGGCATCCTGGCCGACCGAGCGGAGCCGGTGCGCCAGGCGCTGGCCGAAGCGGCGCGCGATCAGCATCTGATCCTAACCTCAGGCGGCGTGTCGATGGGTGAGGAAGATCATCTGCGCGCCGCCGTCGAGGCGCTCGGCCGGCTGCATTTCTGGCGCCTAGCGATCAAGCCGGGGCGGCCGCTGGCGGTCGGCCAGCTTGGCGGCGCGGCGTTCTGCGGCTTGCCCGGCAATCCGGTGGCGGCGATGGTCTGCTTCCTGCGCTTCGCCCGGCCGTTGGCGCTGCGCCTGGCGGGCGCCAGCGCGATCGAGCCGCACGCCTACCCCCTGCCGGCCGGGTTCGCCTTCCGCAAGCGGGCCGGCCGGCGCGAATGGTTGCGGGCCCGCATCGTCAGGGGCCAGGATGGTGCCGTATCGCTGGAGCGCTTCGCGCGCGAGGGTTCGGGCATTCTCACCTCTCTGGTCGCCGCCGACGGCCTGGTGGAGTTGCCGGAGGATCTGACCGATGTGCGGCCGGGCGATCTGGTGGCGTTCCTGCCGTTCTATGGGATGTGCGGATGAAGCTGATGTATTTCGCCTGGCTGCGCGAGCGGGTGGGAATGGCGCAGGAGACGGTCGAGCCGCCGCCCCAGGTGCGCACCGTCGGCCAACTGATCGACTGGCTGAGACAGCGTTCGCCCGGCCATGCCGAAGCCCTGGCCGATCTGCACGCGGTGCGCTGCGCGGTCAATCAGGATTATGCGGAACTCGACGCCCCGGTCGCCGCTGACGACGAAGTGGCATTCTTTCCGCCGGTGACCGGAGGGCGACGGCGATGATTCGCGTGCAACGAGAGGATTTCGACGTCGGCCAAGAGATCGCCATGCTCGCGGCGGGACGGCCAAGTGTGGGCGCCGTGGTTACATTCGTCGGTCTGGTGCGTGACATCGCCGACGGCCGGGATGTCGGCGCCATGACGCTCGAACATTACCCCGGCATGACCGAACGCCAACTCGGCGCCATCGTCGAGGAGGCGAAACGGCGCTGGCCGCTCGACGCCGTGCTGGTGGTGCATCGCTACGGTCGGCTGGAGCCGGGCGACCGCATCGTGCTTTGCATCGCCACTTCCGCCCATCGCCAGGCGGCGTTCGAGGCCTGCGCGTTCCTGGTCGATTGGCTGAAGACCAAGGCGCCATTCTGGAAGCGCGAGGAAACCCCGCAAGGCTCCCGCTGGGTGGCCGCGCGGGCGAGCGACGACGCGGCGGCCGAGCGCTGGCACGGGAAAGCGCCCGTCTGAACCGGCATCGCCCGGAAGGGAGGTTTCATGGCCTATCCGCCGTTCGACCTCAGCGGCAAGGTGGCGTTGATCACCGGCGGCAATTCCGGCATCGGCCTCGGCATGGCCGAGGCGATCGCCGCGGCGGGCGGCGATGTCTGCCTGTGGGGCACCAATGCCGGCAAGAACGCCGCGGCGCGGGCACAGGTCGCGCGGCACGGCGGGCGCTGCGAGGCCATGCTGTGCGACGTGGCCGACGAAGCCGCGGTCGAGGCAGCCTTCGCCGCCACGCTGGCGCATTTCGGCCGCGTTGACGGCTGCTTCGCCAATGCCGGCATCAGTGGCCGTGGCACCGCGGCTTCGTTCGCCGAGATGAGCACCGCCGAGTGGCGGCGGGTCATGAATGTCAACCTGGACGGCGCCTTCTTCACGCTGCGCGCCGCCTGTCGCCACATGATGGACCGGCCCGGCGGCGGGCGGCTCGTCACCACCGCCAGCCTGGCGGCGATTTCCGGCGCGCCGCGCGGCGAACACTATGCCGCCGCCAAGGGTGGGCTGATCGCCATGACCTACACTCTGGCGGTCGAGATGGCACGTCATGGCGTCACCGCCAATGCCATCCTGCCCGGCTGGGTGGAGACCGGCATGACGGGGCTTACTTTCGCCTGGGAGAAGTTCGCCAAGGCGGTGATGCCACGCATCCCCGCTCGCCGTTGGGGCACCGGCGCGGACTTCGGCGGGCTGGCGGTCTATCTCATGTCGGAGGCCAGCGCCTATCATTCGGGCGATACCTTCATCGTCGACGGCGCCTATTGGCGGTTCTAGTCCGCCGGTCGGCTGCCTGCCGGTCGGCTGCCTGTCGGCGTTGGTATTTCTGCTCGGGAACGGGCTCATGTCAGCAGCCGCTTGAGGCCCGCCACCACCAATACCGCCGCCAACAGGCAACGCAGAGTTCCGACCCGCAGCCAGCGAATACCCAGCCGGGTGCCGAGCAGGCCGCCGGCGAACGCGGCCGACACGCCGGATGCCCGCCGAGTTCCCGAGCGCATTCGATATCCATCTCCAGCGCCGACGGAGGGTCCGCACGCTTCCCTGCGTCGCCAGCATCCGCCCGATCGTCGCCCTGCAACCCTGTGACGATGAATTGCCGCCTGCAATCTGGCCGCCGCGCAAGCTATGGTCTGGTCGACCGGCCGTCATGGAACGGCCCCCTTGAGTGAGCGCCTGCTGCTGGCGGCCGGCTGGCCGCGCCATAGCCATGCCGAAAGAACGGAGGAACCGATGGCCACCAAGTTTCGCGAGATCGCGCGCGGGTTGCGCTTCCCCGAGGGGCCGATCGCCATGCCCGATGGCTCGGTGCTGCTGGTGGAGATCGAGCGCCAGACGCTGACCCGCGTGCGACCGGACGGCAAATGCGAGGTGATCGCCAAGACCGGCGGCGGTCCGAACGGCGCGGCCATCGGCCCCGACGGCAAGTGCTACATCGCCAACAACGGCGGCTTCGCCTGGATCGAGGACGAGAACGGCCTCAGAGCCGGCCCGATCGCGCCCGATTATTCCGGCGGCCGCATCGACCGGGTCGATCTGTCGAGCGGCAAGGTCGAGGTGGTCTACAGCCAATGCGGCGCATACCAATTGCGCGGGCCGAACGACCTGGTGTTCGACCGCCACGGCGGCATCTGGTTCACCGACCTGGGCAAGCGTCGCACCCGCGATCTCGACTACGGCGGCGTCTATTACGCCAAGTCGGACGGCAGCATGATCCGCGAGGTGATCTACCCCATGCTGACGCCGAACGGCATCGGGCTGTCGGCCGACGAGAAGACGCTCTACGTCGCCGAGACCGTGCCGGGGCGGGTCTGGCAGTTCGACATCAGCGCGGCCGGCGAGATCAAGAAACAGCCCTATCCCTCGCCCAACGGTGGGCGGCTGCTGGCCGGCGTGCCGGGCTATCAGACCTTCGATTCGCTCGCCCTCGACAGCGCCGGCAATGTCTGCATTGCTACCCTGTGGAATGGCGGCATCAACGTGATCTCCGCCGACGGCAAGACCGTCGAGCACATGCCGCTGCCCGACCACTACTGCACCAACATCTGCTTCGGCGGGGCGGATCTGAAGACCGCCTACATCACGCTGTCGACCAGCGGCCGGCTGGTGGCGATGGACTGGCCAAGGCCCGGCCTGCCGCTGAACTTCCTCAACCGGAGATGACCTGCGGGCCTGCGCGATTTGAGCTTGGCCGGCGATTGGTGGATAGTGGCCACGGCGCCGCGGCTGCTCGGCCACCGCCGACAAGAAGCAAAGGGGAGCAAACCATGAAGCTGACCAACTTCGCGGTAGGGTTGGCCTGCGCGCTGCTGCTGGCAGGCGGCGCGGGGGCACAGGACAAGAAAGTGCGCTGGAAGATGGCAAGCGCCTTTCCCGGCACGCTTGACGTGGTCGGCGAAGCCGGCCCGCGCTTCTCCAAGCTGATCGACCGGATTTCCGGCGGCACGATGGAGATCAAGTTCTTCGAGCCGGGCGCGCTGGTGCCCGCCTTGCAGACCCACGATCCGGTCGCCACCGGTTCGATCGACGCCGCCTGGACCGCCGCCGGCTACAATGTCGGCAAGGTGCCGGCGTCGCCCTGGTTCACTTCCGTGCCGTTCGGCCCCAGCTTCAGCGAGTTCATGGCCTGGCTGACCTATGGCGGCGGCGACGAGATCCGCGACGACCTCTATGCCCGCGTCGGCATCAAGGGGCTGCACTGCAACGCCATCGTGCCCGAGGCCTCCGGCTGGTTTCGCAAGGAGATCAAGTCGGTCGCCGAGCTCAAGGGCCTGAAGATGCGGTTCTTCGGGCTGGGCGCCAAGGTGATGGAGAAGTTGGGCGTCTCGACGCAGTTGCTGGCCGCCGGCGACATCTACCCGGCGCTGGAGCTGGGCACCATCGACGCCACCGAGATCTCCTTCCCCTCGATGGACCTCCGCTTGGGCGTGCACCAGGTGGCCAAGCACTACTATTTCCCCGGCTGGCACCAGCTCACCACCATCCTGGAGTTCATCGCCAACGGCGAGAAATGGAGGGCGCTCAGCGATCAGCAGAAGGCGATGGTCGAAGCCGCCTGCAGCGACAGCATCCGGTGGGGGATCGCCACCAGCGACTCGCGGCAATTCAAGGCCCTGAACGAGATCAAGGCCAAGGGCGTGACCTTGCACTACTGGCCGAAAGAGACCCTCGCGGCGATGAAGGACGCCTGGGACCAGGTGGTCAAGGAGGAGTCCGCAAAGGACGCCGACTTCAAGCGCACCGCCGACAGCTACAACAAGTTCCGCACCGATTACGCGATCTGGCGCGAACTCGGTTACCTGAAGGATTGAGGCGTCGCGCGTCCGGTGGCGGTCCCCGCGGATCGCCACCGGAACGCAAGATAGTTACGTCACTCTGACTGACGGTTCCTGATGTATTAAATTTTTAGCGTGAATCTTCCTGTTTATTGCGTGCTGCTATTGACTTTATGTTATAACTCAAACGCGTAACCGCGCAGGGTGCCTAAGAGCCCAACCGGAAAGTTCTTGAGTCGGAAGAATCGGATGTGATTCCTTGTCGAGCACCCGAATCGAAGGAGGGTGCTCGATGTGGACGCCTGAACACCGCCTTGCCGCCGACCGGCGCGGCTTGC
>VGEV01000147.1 GCA_016869175.1 Alphaproteobacteria bacterium | reverse complement strand
CCATGGCGGGCGTGGCGCCTCCCTGCTCTCGTGAAGGACCGGATTAGACAACCAAATCCTGAACGAAATCAGTGAGCTATGCTACACCCGCCGCACCGATACGGCCCGCGTCACGAATAATCCAGGACAGGGACCCGGTCAGGCCGCAACGAAAATTCATTACAAGACATGATGGCGACGAATGGGATTAGATGCTGGCGGCACCAGCCCTGCCGGTCTCGTCGCCAGGGAACCAGCAAGTTGGAAGCAGCAGGATCACATGTCGGAGCGCCGCTGAACCGCCCGCTGTTGTCGGTGTGCGGACTGCATGTCGAGGCCGTCCGGGCGGGCGGGCGGCTGCCGATCATCCGCGGGCTGGACATCGAAGTGGCGCCGGCGGAGACGCTCTGCCTGGTCGGCGAGTCGGGGTGCGGCAAGACGATGACGGCACTGGCCGTGATGGGGCTGTTGCCGGCCGCGCTGCAGCGGCGGGCCGCACAGCTGCGACTTGACGATGTCGATCTGTCAACGCTTCCCGAACACCGTCTGAGCGCGCTGCGCGGCGATCGCCTGGCCATGATCTTCCAGGATCCGAACACCGCGCTCAATCCGGTCTACACGATTGGCCGACAGCTCGCGGAGGTATGGCGGCGCCACCGGGATGGCGGCCAGGGGGCGGCCGAGCAGCGGGCCACGGAGTTGTTGCAACGGGTTGGCATTGCCGGCGCGGTGCAGCGGTTGCGGCAATATCCGCACCAGCTTTCCGGCGGCCTGCGCCAGCGGGTGATGATTGCGATGGCCTTGATGTGCCAGCCGCGGCTGCTGGTGGCGGATGAACCGACCACGGCGCTCGACGTCACGGTGCAGGCGCAGGTGCTGCAATTGCTACGCGATCTGCAGTCCGAACTCTCGCTCGGCATGCTGCTGATCACGCACGATATCGGTGTGGTCGCGGCGATGGCCAACCGGGTAGCGGTGATGTATGCGGGCGAGGTGGTGGAAGCAGGCCCCGTGCAGGCGGTCCTGCGGCGGCCCCGACACCCCTATACCCGCGGCCTGCTCGATTGCCTGCCGCGCGGCGGGGCGCATTCCAGCCGGCTGGGCACCATCCCGGGCAGCGTCGCCGCGCCTGGCGAGGAGGGCGGCGGCTGCGCCTTCGTCAACCGTTGCGGCTACGCGGATTCGGCTTGCCGCGCGGCGCCGGTGCCGCTCAGTGAGCTCGAGGCCGGTCGGTCGGTTCGCTGTCGCAAGCCGCTGCCCGACGGCGGCGTTGCGCCGAATTCGGGCGCGGCCATGGCGGCGGCCACGCCGCGCACGGAAGACGGCCCGCGCGCGCTGGAGACCCGACAGGTGGTCCGCCACTTCACGTTTGGCTGGCGCCTGCCAGGGGGCCGGCCCGTGCTGCGCGCGGTGCGCGGCGTGTCGCTGCATCTGAAACGTGGCGAGGTGCTGGCGATCGTTGGTGAATCCGGCTGCGGCAAGTCGACCCTGGCGCGGATGCTGCTGGGTCTGTTGCCGCCGACCGCCGGCGACGTGCTGCTGGACGGACGGCCCATCGGCGAACTTGGGCGTTCGGCCATCGCCGAGTTCGTGCAGCCGGTGTTTCAGGACCCCTACGCCTCGTTGGCCCCGCATCGTCGCATCGTCGACACCGTCGCCCTGCCGCTGACGGCCCTTGGGCGCGGCACGCCGGCGGAACGGCGGCAGCAGGCGCTGCGGATGCTCGCCGAGGTGGGCTTGCCGGAGCACCTGGCCGACCGGCTGCCGTCGCGGCTGTCGGGCGGCCAGCGCCAGCGCGTGGCGATCGCCCGGGCGCTGGTGCTGCGACCGCCGGTCCTGGTTTGCGACGAACCGACCTCGGCGCTCGATGTCTCGGTGCAGGCGCAGATCCTCAACCTGCTTGTCGATCTGAAAGAGCGGCTCAACCTGTCGCTTGTGTTGATCACGCACAACATCGGCGTTGTCGAGCAATTGGCCGATCGCGTCGCCGTGATGTATCTGGGGCAGGTCGTCGAGGAGGGCCTGGTCGCACAGGTGCTGCGGCGCCCCCGGCACCACTACACGCGCCTGCTGCTGTCTTCCGCGCTCGACCCGGGCGCGGTCGGGGGCGGCCTGGCCGCCACGGCCGGGGACAGCAACTATCCCGACCCGATGAATCTGCCAACGGGCTGTACGTTTCACCCTCGTTGCCAGGCGGCGAGCGCGCTGTGCGGCCAACAGGAGCCGCCGGTCCTGTTGGGACCGGGCGGCTTCGTGGCCTGCCACCACCCGGCGGATCGAGTTTTCCCGGCAACAAGCCAGAGGGAACCAGAACAGACATGCCAGAGCCGTTCGAACTGACCGCATGCGAGGCGCTGTCCCTGCTCAGCCGGCGGCAATTGTCCGCCGTGGAACTGATCGGGTCCTGCTTGCAGCGCATCGCGGCCTGCGAGCCGGTGATCGGAGCCTGGACGTGGCTTGACGCCGAACGCGCTTTGCAGACGGCTCGCCAGCTGGACGAGGCGGGGCCGTCGGGTCAGCTGCACGGCATTCCGCTCGGCGTGAAGGACGTGATCGACACAGCCGACATGCCGACCGGCTATGGCAGCGCCATCTATGACGGCTGGCGCCCGGCCGCCGACGCCGGCTGCGTCAGCATCGCGCGCCGGCAAGGTGCGGTCATCCTGGGCAAGACGGTGACCATCGCGTTCGCCTGCGGTGCGCCCGTGCGTACCGCCAACCCGTTGAACCCCAAACACACATCAGGCGGCTCTTCGTCCGGTTCCGCCGCCGCCGTGGCCGCCAAGATGGTGCCGGTTGCCTTCGGCTCGCAATCGGCCAGTTCGTTGATCCGCCCGGCGTCGTACACCGGGTTGGTCGGCATGCGGCCGTCACTGGGACTGCTGAGCGTCGCCGGCTTCAAGTATTTCAACGGCTCGTTCGATACCATCGGTCTGTTGGGACGCAGCGTCGACGACGTGGAGCTGCTGTGGTGCAGCCAGTTGGATGTGCCGTTTCAGGCGGGAGAAATGCCGGCACGGCGGGCAAGCGTGGCGGTGTGCCGGCCGCCCTGGCTCACCGCCGCGCACCGTGACGGACAGGCCGCGATCGATGTGGCCGAGCGCCGACTGCGCCAGGCCGGCCACGAGGTGCGCGACCTGGTGCTGCCGGCGGACTATGGCGGCATCGTCCAGGTGCACGAAAGGATGCAGGCCTTCGAGGCCGCCCGATCCTACGCCTTCGAATACCAGCACCATCGCGATAAGCTCGACGCGGTCGTGCGATCGATCATCGAGCTGGGTCACGCGGTGCCGTTCGAGGAATATCTGGAATATGTGCGGCTGGGCCAGAAGCTGCGGCACGAATTCCCGGCGCTGCTGGGCGGGGCCGATTGCCTGCTGACCGCGGCGGCCAGCGGCGAGGCGCCGTTGGGCTGGCAAGCGCTCGGCAGCGCTTTCAGCAACATGGGCACCCCGGAACAGAGCCGACCGTGGACCCTGCTGCATCTTCCGGTCGTCACCGTGCCTTGCCACAAGGGGCCGAACGGCTTGCCGGTCGGCGTGCAACTCATTGCTCGTTATGGTGAGGACCGCGACCTGCTGAAGGTTTCAAGACAGCTGTCGGAAGTGCTGGCCGAAAGGACCACCACGCAACAAGGCGCCATCTGAAGGGGAAACCGAAGGTCATGAACAGGAAAGCGATGCTTGCTGTCGTTGCCGGGCTGCTTGCCTTACCGGCCGCGCCGTCGCTCGCCGGCAAGGCGGACGACACGCTGAATGTCGGCTTCCGATTGCAATTGCAGGGGTTGGACGCCTATTACGCGCCCGGGCGGGAAGGCCTGTTGCTGTCCTTCTGGGCCTATGACGCGCTGGTCTATCGCGATCCCAAGACCCTTGAATTCAAGCCGCTGCTGTCGACCGGCTGGCGGCAGGTCGACGATCGCACGCTCGAATTCGACATCCGGGAGGGTGTCAAGTTCCACGACGGCACGGTGCTGACCGCCGACGACGTGACCTACACCATCAATTTCGCCGTCCGGCCCGAAAGCAAGGTGTTCAACCAGTTCTTCATCGCCTGGATCGAAGGCGCCAAGACCGTGGCAGCGAACAAGGTGCAGATCACCGCCAAGGCGGTGGCGCCGATGGCGCTGCAATACCTGACCGGCCTGCCGATCTATCCGGCCAAATACTACCAGCAGGTGGGCAAGGAAGGCATGGCCGCCAAGCCGGTTGGCACCGGCCCCTACATCGCCCGGGCGCTGCCGAACAACTCGTTCGAGTTCAAGCGCAATCCCGACTACTTCGCCGACAGCCCGAAGGGCAAGCCGCCGATCGGCCGGATGGTCTACAAGACCATTCCCGACGTCAGCACCCAGGTGGCGGAACTGCTGACGGGCGGCCTCGACTGGGCCTACCACGTCCCAAATGACCAAGCCGAGCAACTCAAGACCAATCCCAGGCTGAAGGTGGTGAACGAGGAGAGCTATCGGGTCGCCTATCTGACGTTGGACGCTGCCGGCAAGTCCAATCCCAGCACGCCGATGAGGGACGTGCGGGTGCGCCGCGCCATTTCGCATGCGATCGACCGCGAGGCGATCGCCAAGAACCTGGTCGGCGGGGCGTCGCGGGTGATCCATTCCGCCTGCTATCCGAAGCAATTCGGCTGCATCGATGATGTGATGCGCTTCGCTTACGACCCGGCCAAGGCGAAGGCGTTGCTGGCCGAGGCCGGCTACGCCGACGGCTTCGCGGTGGAGATCTATGGCTACCGCAGCCGGCAGATCGCGGAAGCGATCATCGGCAATCTGCGCGCCGTCGGCATTCGCGGCAACCTCAACTGGCTGCAGTACCCGGCGGTGGTGGAGAAGCGCCGGTCCAACCAGGCCCCGATGATCGTGGACGACTGGGGTTCCGCTTCGTTCAATGACGTGGCGGCGATCGTTCCGGTGTTCTTCAACGGCGGCATCGACGACTATTCGATGGATGCGGAAGTCACCAAGCTGGTCGATACGGGCGGCACCAGCCTCGACCCCAAGCTGCGCGCGGAAGTCTATGCCAAGGCGCTGCAGCGTATCGCCGAGCAGGCCTTTTGGGTGCCGCTGCACACCATGCCGATCAACTACGTGTTTTCGGCCGATCTCGACATGGCGGTGCCGAGCGACGAGATCCCGGAGTTCTTCCGGGCGCGCTGGAAGTAGCGTTCTGGGGCAAGCGCGATGGCGGGCTTCGTGCTCCGCCGCTGCCTGGTGGCGGTGCTGGTGCTGTTGGCGGTGTCGATGCTCAGCTTCGGCTTGCTGAAGCTGTCGGGCGACCTCGCCACGGCCATGGCCGGCGAACAGGCGGGAGCGGACTATGTCGCCTTCCTGCGCAAGGAATACGGTCTCGACCGGCCGTTGCCGGTGCAGTATCTGCACTGGCTCGGCCGGACCCTGACCGGCGATCTGGGGACCTCGTTCTATTATGCCACGCCGGTCACCGACCTGGTGGCGGAACGGCTGCCGATCACCATGACGCTGGGGCTGTCGGCGCTGCTGTTCGCGGTCACCTTGTCCGTTCCGCTGGGCGTGCTGGCCGCCTTGCATCCGGATGGTTGGATCGACCGCGTGGTTCTCGGCATCGCGCTGCTCGGCCAGGCGACGCCCACCTTCTGGCTCTGTTTCCTGATGATCTTGCTGTTCGGCATCAACCTGCGCTGGTTGCCGATCTCCGGCACCGCGTCGGCGGCGCATTATGTGATGCCGACCGTCGCGCTCGGCTACTACGCGGCGCCGGCGTTCACCCGCATCGTGCGCGCCGGCATGATCGAGGCGCTGGCGTCGGACTATGTGCGCACGGCGCGCGCCAAGGGCCTGCGGCCCCACGCGGTGGTGCTGCAGCACGCGCTGCGCAACGCGTTGGTGCCGGTCGTATCGGTGGCGGCGGTGCAACTCGGCTTCATGCTGGGCGGTTCGGTGGTGATCGAGACGATCTTCGCCCTGCACGGCGTCGGTTACCTGGCCTGGCAATCGATCTCGCAGAACGACTATCCGGTGGTGCAGGCAATCGTGCTGACGATCGCCTGCTTCTATGTCGTTCTCACCTTGGCGGCGGACCTGCTGAACGCCGCGATCGACCCACGCATCCGGCTGAGCTGAGCGATGGCATCGCGGCGCGCCTTGGCGTCGTTGGTCGCGATTGCCGCGCGAGTTGGCCGACGGCGCCATGCCAGCCTGGTGCTGGGCGGCGCCATCGTCCTGCTGGTCGCCGCGATGGCGCTGTTGGCGCCCGTGCTGGCGCCACACTCGCCCTACGAGCAGAATTTGGCGAACCGCCTGGCGCCGCCGCTCTTCTTGGGCGGCACGCAGGCGAGCCACCCGCTCGGCACCGACATGCTGGGGCGCGACTATCTCAGCCGGCTACTGTACGGCGCGCAGATCGCCCTGCTGGTCGGCCTGGGAACGGTGCTGCTGTCCTCGCTGATCGGCACGACGATCGGCTTGTTGGGCGGCTACTATGGCGGCTGGGTGGACAGCGTCGCGATGTTCCTGGTGACAGTGCGGCTGAGTTTGCCGTTGGTGCTGGTGGCGCTGGCGGTGGTCGGACTGATCGGCAGCGCGCTCAGCGTGATCATGGGTGTGCTGGCCGGGCTATTGTGGGACCGGTTCGCGGTGGTCACGCGCTCGCTGGTGCTGCAACTGCGCGAGCGCGAGTTCATTCTGGCGGCGCGCGCGGCCGGGGCCTCCGACTTGCGCATTCTGCTAACCGAGATCCTGCCCAATCTGGCGGCACCGCTCACCGTCATCGCGACCCTGGAAATGGCCAACGCCATCCTGCTTGAGGCCGCGCTCTCCTTCCTCGGCTTGGGCGTGAAGCCGCCGGAAGCATCTTGGGGATTGATGATCGCGGAAGCGAAGGATCTGGTGTTCTTTCAGTCCTGGCTGATCAACCTGCCGGGAGTGCTGTTGTTCTCGCTGGTCGTCGGCATCAACCTGCTGGGCGATGGCCTGCGAGACCTGTTGTCGGCGAAGCATGCCGACTAGCTGCGCGGCATGGCCGGGCTCGTCGCGATCGCGGCGGATGGCGCGCCCACGCCGCCAGACGGTCGACCGGGCGGCTCGGCCAGCAGCGCCTCGCGCACGAAATCCAGCCGGTCGTTGCCGAAATACATGTCCTGGCGGTTGACGAAGAAGGTCGGCACGCCGAATCCGCCGCGCGCCACCAGATCGTCGACCGTGGCGGCGATGCGCCGGTCGAGCTCCGGGTCGGCGAGCGCGGCGGCGACGGCGGCGTGCGCCAATCCGGCCTTCACCGCCAGCTCTTGCAGCGCCGCCGGGTCGGCCAAGTCCCGCAGGTCGTGCCAATAGGCGCGATAGAGCGCCAAGCTGTAGGCCGGCAGGAGGTCGCGGTCAAGCGCCAACAGGGCGCCCCGCAGGGCAAGCCGACTGTCCAGCTGCTTGGAAGCGCCGCCATAGACCGGCGGGCGGCCGATCACGATGCCCAGACGTTTCGCCCAGTCCTTCATGTCCTTGTAATAGTGCGTCACCTTGGCCGGCACGGGCGTCGCCCGCATGGCGGCGACACCGGGATTGGCCTTGGCGAACAGCAGGGCCATGTTGAGCGGTCGCCAAGCGAGTTGCGCGGCGGTGTCGGCCGCCAGGGCTTGGATGCGCGTGAAGGCCATGTAGCTCCACGGGCTGGCATAGTCGAAGAAGAATTCCAGCTGGCGCATGCGCAAATTCCCCCGCGTTCGCGCCGGGCCAGCGGCGCGGACGGGGCAACCGTAGACGGGCTAACTGTCGGCGCGCAATCGGCCCGCGGTCCGACGAGCCATGCCGCCGACGCGGACGGCGGCCGGTCCGTGCGGGATCGACGCCGGCGCCACGGCCGCCTATCGTCGGCGGGGACAAGCCTTTGGGGGTGCGGCATGCGGCCGATCGGCGATGCGAAGGGCGAGTATCGGGGCGTCATTCATCGCGATCCGGCGACGCTGGCGCGCTGGCTGTCGACGCGGCCGCCGGAGCCCGCGCTCGAGCCGGCGCTGCCGATCGTCGACCCGCACCACCATTTCTGGGACACGCCCCCGCGCGGCCGCTATTTCCTGCCCGACCTGCTGGCCGACCTCGCCGGCGGGCACAACATTGTCGCCACCGTTTTCCTGGAATGCCAGGCGATGTATCGCAAAGGGGCGCCGCCGGAAATGGCGCCGGTTGGCGAGGTCGAGTTCGTCAATGGCATCGCGGCAATGGGCGCTTCGGGCAATTACGGTCCGGTGCGCGTGGCCGAGGCGATCGCCGGCTATGCCGATCTTGGCATCGGCGCGCGCGTCAGCGAGGTGCTGCAGGCGGAGCTTGCCGTCAGTGGCGGACGGTTGCGATCGATCCGCCATGGGGTGTGCTGGGATCCTGACGAGGCCGTGCGCCGGCATGCCTCGCGACCGGTGCCGGCGCATCGGCTGCGCGAAGCGACATTCCGCGAGGGCTTCGCCGAGCTCGCCAAGCTGGGCCTCGGCTTCGAGTCCTGGCAATACCACCCGCAACTGCCCGATGCGATCGATCTGGCGCGGACCTTTCCGGAGACCCGGATCGTGCTGAACCACGTCGGCGGGGTGCTGGGCGTCGGACCCTATGCCGGGCGCCGCGCGGAAATCCTGGCCGGCTGGCGTCGCGACATCGGCGAACTTGCCAAGTGCCCCAACGTGGTGGTCAAGCTGGGCGGTCTCGGCATGACCTCGTTCGGCTTCGATTGCCACGAGCGCGATCTGCCGCCGGGTTCGGAGGAGTTGGCGGCGGCCTGGCGGCCCTATATCGAGCCCTGCATCGAGGCGTTCGGCGCCGCACGTTGCATGTTCGAGAGCAATTTCCCGCCGGACAAGCAGTCTTGCGGCTACACCGAATTGTGGAATGCGTTCAAGCGGCTGTCGGCGGGCGCCTCGGCCGGCGAGAAGCACGCGTTGTTCGCCGGCACCGCGGCGCGCTTCTATGGCCTCGCCATGCTGTGAGGCGCGGCCCCGGCGCGCACCGCGAAGCCGGGGCCAGCCGTCGGCGCGACCGCTAGCCCGGCCGGGCAATTCCGATCCGCACGCTGCCGCTGGCCGAGAGTTCGGCGCTCAACACCGCTGCAAAACCGATAAAACCGGTGACAGCTTATGTCTTCCCGTGATGTCGAGATCGTAATACCAGTGACAGCTTATGTTTCCCCGCGATACCGGGATCGGCGGCGACAGCGCGGCGACAGCGCGGCGGCGCGCGAGCTGGTTCGGCTGCGCCGCTGGCGCGCAGCGGGAGCAGGCGGACACGGACACAGACCACCGGTCACCGGATGTCATGAAACGTAGGCTGTTCGTGGCGGAAAACTTAAGCTGTCACGGAAATATCACCGAAATATCTGGCAGTAAAATATAAACTGTCACCGGATATCCCGCCGGACAAGCCTGCCGGGTATCGAGACCGGCCGATGGCGGTGCGCCATTAACCCGGCGTTGGCCAAGCGCGGGCGAAACTCCGGCGGGAGGCGGCATGCGGATCCTGCGCGAAGGCGAGGTGCCGGAGCGAGCCAACGACTGGCTGCTCCGCGAGGCGCAACCGGCGCAACTCTTTGCGCTGCTGGTCTATCTGGGGATTCTGGGCGGCGCTGTCTTCGTCGCCTTCGTCGCCTGGCGCGAGCACGCCACGGCGATGGCGATCGGCGCCGACCTGCTGGCGCTGCTCTTCCTGGCGATCGTGCGGCTGCAATTGCGGGTCTGGCGCGCGAGCCTGGCGCCCGGCAATTGGACACCTCGAAAAACCTCTGGCGTTGAGGGTCGCGGGTTGATTCTCTGACCTCTGGCGATGGCCGGAGGCGGGGATGGCGGGACAGGCTGGTTTCTTCGACACGGACGAGCGGCTGGCGTGGCTGTCGGCGGCGGGGGACCCGCTGGAGCGGCTGGCGAAGGCGGTGGACTTCGAGCTGTTCCGCCCTGATCTCGAGGCGGCGGTGCCGCGCACGGACCGCTCCAAGGGCGGGAGGCCGCCATACGACGCGGTGTTGATGTTCAAGGTGCTGGTTGTGCAGACGCTGTACACGCTGTCCGACGATCAGGCCGAGTATCAGATCCGGGATCGGCTGTCGTTCATGCGCTTTGTCGGGCTGGCGCTGCACGATGCCGTGCCGGATGCCAAGACGATTTGGCTCTACCGCGAGCAACTCGTTCGGACTGGTGCCTTCGACCGGCTGTTCGCCCGGTTCGATGCGGCGCTACGGGAGAAGGGCTATCTGGCGATGGGTGGGCAGATCGTCGATGCCACTGTCGTCG
The DNA here is from genome assembly GCA_016869175.1 of Alphaproteobacteria bacterium. Lineage (GTDB taxonomy): Bacteria > Pseudomonadota > Alphaproteobacteria > VGEV01. Next base: position 28 of record VGEV01000147.1, on the reverse strand, counting down.
AGGCGCGCCGCCCCCGGCTCACGCGCGA
>VGEV01000146.1 GCA_016869175.1 Alphaproteobacteria bacterium | reverse complement strand
CCGGCACGCCGCCCGGCGCGATGGCCCAGGTCTCGCCGGTTGCCGGTTTGCCGTCAGCGCCGTTGGGCCAGCCGGCCGCTCCGCTGGCACGGCCGCCCGCCAGTGCCGCGCCAGGCGTCAGTGCCAGCTATGCCTTGCCGGGCCTAGTGGTGCCGCCTGACCAGGCGATCTTCCTGCAGGTCTACCTGCAGCACTTGGCGGCGCAGCAGGCGACGATCGTGAATGGCCAGACGCCGCCGACCTTCGCCGCTGCCGCGCCGGCGCCAACCGGCCCGCTGCCCAGCCGGGTTGCCGCCTATGCCGGAGCGTTCGTCCCCCCGCCGGTCAACGGCGGGACGGCGGCCGTTTTGCCGTTTGGCTTGGGCGCGGCGATGCCCGATGCCGAGGGCATGGCGCTGTTGCGCGAGTTGGCCGGGCAGGCCGCCGCGGCCGGTGCCGGCCTGCGCGTGGTCGGGCATGCCAGCCGCTCGGGTGCCGGCGACCTCGAACTGTCGATCCGGCGGGCCGAAAGTGTCGCCAAGGTCTTGCAGCAGGCCGGCATGCCGGCCGAGCGGCTGGTGGTCGAAGGGCGCGGCTCGAGCCAGCCGGTGGCGGCGTTGCAAGCCGCCGAAGCCGAGGCCCAGAGCCGCCGGGTCGAGGTTTACTGGCAGTAGCGCTGAGGCAACATTCCCTTTATTGACGCGGGCGTATTTTCCCTCGCCGAGGCCGCTGCACGGATTTCTCCATGGAACCCGAGTTTCATCGCATTCGCCGCCTGCCGCCGTACGTCTTCGCCGAGGTCAATGCGTTGAAGGCCAAGGCGCGGGCCGCCGGCGAGGACATCATCGACTTCGGCATGGGCAATCCCGATGGCCCGACGCCCCAGCACATCGTCGACAAGCTGGTGGAGGCCGTTCAGGATCCCAAAACGCACCGTTATTCCCTGTCGCGCGGCTTGCCGGGCTTGCGCAAGGCGAATGCCGGCTACTATGCACGCCGGTTCGGCGTCGAGCTCGATCCCGAACGCGAGACCATCGCCACGCTCGGCTCCAAGGAGGGGCTGGCCAACCTGGCGATGGCGATCACCGGGCCGGGCGATGTCATCCTGGCGCCCAACCCAAGCTATCCCATCCATCCCTACGGCTTCATCATCGCCGGTGCGGTGATCCGCCATGTGCCGGTCGGACCGGGGCACGATTTCTGGGCGAACCTGGAGCGCGCGGTGCGTCATTGCATACCGCCGCCGAGCGCGCTGGTCTTGAACTATCCAGCCAACCCGACCGCGGAAGTCGTTGATCTGGCGTTCTACGAACGAGTCGTTGCCTTCGCCCGCCAGCATCAACTCTACATCCTTTCCGACATTGCCTACGCGGAGATCTATTTCGATGGCGTGCCGCCGCCCTCGATCCTGCAAGTGGCCGGGGCGAAGGAGCTGGCGGTCGAGTTCACATCGTTGTCCAAGACCTATTCCATGCCCGGCTGGCGGATCGGTTTCGCCAGCGGCAACGCCAAACTGGTGGGCGCCCTGGCACGCATCAAGTCCTATCTCGATTATGGTGCCTTCGCGCCGGTGCAGATCGCCGCCTGCGCCGCGCTCAACGGCCCGCAGGACTGCGTGGAGGAAGTGCGTCGGCTTTACAAGGGCCGGCGTGACGTGTTGATCCAAAGCCTGGAAGCGGCGGGCTGGCGGGTGCCCAGTCCCAGCGCCACGATGTTCGTCTGGGCGCCGTTGCCGGAACGCTTCCGCGAACTGGGTTCGCTGGAATTCTCGCGCCGGCTGCTGCGCGAGGCCAAGGTGGCGGTGTCGCCGGGTCTCGGCTTCGGCGAACATGGCGACGGTTTCGTGCGCATCGCGCTGGTGGAGAACGAGCACCGCATTCGCCAAGCCGTGCGCAACATCAAACGGTTCCTGGCCGCCGGCAATGCCGAGCCGGCCGGGCGCCCGCGTCGTGCGGTTGGGGCGTGAGCCGGCCGTTGCGCATCGGCGTCGCCGGACTGGGCACGGTCGGCGTCGGCTTGCTGAAGCTGCTGGATGCCCAAGCCGATCTGCTGGAACGCCGTTGCGGCCGCCGCCTGCTCGTCAGTGCCGTATCCGCCCGTCGGCGCGAACGGGCGCGCGGCATCGACATCTCCGCCTTGGCCTGGTGCGCCAACCCGGCCGAACTGGCGGCGCGCGCGGATGTCGATGTGGTGGCGGAATTGATCGGCGGCGAGGCTGGGCCGGCCCGGGCGACCGTGGAAGCGGCGCTGGCCCGAACCAAACCGGTGGTCACCGCCAACAAGGCCTTGTTGGCCCGGCATGGCGCGGCGTTGGCGCGGGCGGCCGAGGCGGCGGGCGTGGCGCTGGCCTACGAAGCCGCGGTCGCCGGCGGCATCCCCATCGTCAAGGCGCTGCGCGAGGGCTTGGCCGGCAACCGCTTCGAGCGGGTCTATGGCATTCTGAACGGTACCTGCAACTACATCCTGACCGAGATGCAGCAGACCGGCCGGCCGTTCGCCGAGGTGCTGGCCGAGGCGCAGCGCGCCGGCTATGCCGAGGCCGATCCGGCGTTCGACGTGGACGGCATCGACGCCGCGCACAAGCTCGCGATCCTGGCCAGCCTGGCCTATGGCGCGGAGACCAATTACGACGCGATCCATGTCGAGGGGATTCGGAAAATCTCGGCTGTGGACATCGCTTATGCGCGTGAACTCGGATTCTGCATCAAGCTGTTGGCGATCGTCAGGCGCACCGCCGACGGCATCGAGAGCCGGGTGCATCCCGCCATGGTGCCGCTGGACACGCCGATCGCCAGCGTCGGCGGCGTGTTCAACGCGGTGGTGGCGGAAGGCGACTTCGTCGGCCGCGCGGTGTTCGAAGGACGCGGCGCCGGCGAGGGGCCCACCGCCTCGGCCGTGGCCGCCGACCTGTGCGACATCGCCCGCGGGCTCCGGCTGCCGACCTTCGGCGTGCCGGCGGACCGGCTGGAGGCGGCGCCGGTCTCGCCGATGCTGAAGCATTTCGGTCCCTATTACGTGCGACTGAACGTGCTGGACCGGCCGGGGGTCATCGCCGACATCTCCGCCATCCTGCGCGACCTGCGCATCTCCATCGGTTCGCTGCTGCAGCGTGGCCGTTCGCCGGACGAGGCGGTGCCGGTGGTCATGGTGACGCACGAGACCGAGGAGAAGGCGATGCTGGCCGCGCTCGACCGAATCGGTCGACTGACTGCCGTGCGCGAGCCGCCGATGATGATTCGCATCGAGCGCCTGTAGCGGGTTTTGTAGGACAATCGGCCGGCAAGACGATTCGCGCGGGAGGTAACCATGGCGCAAGCGAGCGTGCTCAGCCGCACGCTGACGCTGGAGGCGGTGCGCGTGACCGAGGCCGCGGCCATAGCGGCCGCCGCCCTGGTCGGTCGCGGCAACGAGAAGGCGGCCGACCAGGCCGCCGTCGATGCCATGCGCAAGGCGCTGAACGCGCTCGACATCGCCGGCACCGTGGTGATTGGCGAAGGCGAGCGCGACGAGGCGCCGATGCTCTATATCGGCGAGGCGGTCGGCAGCGGCCAGGGGCCGAAGGTCGATATCGCGCTTGACCCGCTGGAAGGCACCACCATCACCGCCAAGGGCCTGCCGAGCGCGCTGGCAGTGCTGGCGATGGCGGGTCCGGGCGGCCTGCTGAACGCCCCCGACGTCTACATGGACAAGCTCGCGGTCGGTCCTGGGCTGCCGACCGGGGTGGTCGATATCGACCGTGGGCCGGAAGAAAACATCAAGAGCCTGGCCAAGGCCAAGGGCATCCCGCCGGGCGAGGTTGTCGCCTGCATCCTCGACCGGCCGCGCCATGCCGAGCTGATCGCGGCGGTGCGCAAGGCTGGCGCGCGTATCCGCCTGATCGGCGACGGCGACGTCGCGGGCGTGATCGCCACCACCATGCCGGAGACCGGCATCGACATCTATCTCGGCCAAGGCGGCGCGCCGGAAGGCGTGTTGGCCGCCGCCGCGTTGCGTTCGGTCGGCGGCCAGATGCAGGGTCGCCTGATCTTCCGCAACGACGACGAACGGGGCCGCGCCCAGCGGCTTGGCATCACCGACCTCAATCGCAAATACAGCATGCTGGAGATGGCGTCGGGCGACGTCATCTTCGTCGCCACCGGGGTCACCGACGGCTACATGCTGGAAGGCGTGCACCGGCGCGGCGGGTGCACCACCACCCACTCGGTCGTCATGCGCTCGGCCAGCGGCACGGTGCGCTGGGTCAAGACCCGCTACGCCGGCGAGCGCGGGCCGGCGTGAACCCAGCCGACGGGCCGGCGGAACCGCTGCGCCAGCCGGCGCCGTTCCTTGGCGTGCGCCAGTCGGTCACCGGCCGCGCATGGTATGAAACCGCGGTCGACCCGCGAACCGCGGCGGCGTTGGCGCAACGGCTGGACATTCCGGAAGTGATGGGCCGCGTGCTGGCGGCGCGCGGCGTGGTTGCGGAGGACGGCGAGCGGTTCTTGAATCCCTCGCTCCGCCACAGCCTGCCGGACCCCGCCCGCTTGCGCGACATGGACAAGGCCGTGGCGCGGCTGGTGGCGGCGATCCGGCAGGGCGAGCCGATCGCCGTCTTCGGCGACTACGATGTGGACGGCGCCACTTCGGCGGCGCTGCTGCTGCGCTTCCTGGCCAGTCTCGGCATTGGCGCCCGCAGCTACGTGCCCGACCGCCGGCGTGAAGGCTACGGCCCGAATACGCGCGCCCTGCTGGGCTTGCGCGCGGAAGGGACGCGTGTCGTGATCCTGGTCGATTGCGGCACGCAGGCGGCCGAGCCGCTCGCTGCCGCGCAGGCGGCTGGCCTCGACTGCATTGTGCTGGATCACCATCAGGCCGAACTGGCGCTGCCGCCGGCGCATGCCATCGTCAATCCCAACCGGCTGGACGAATGCGGCGAGCATCGGCAACTGGCGGCGGTCGGCGTGACCTTCCTGTTCCTGGTGGCGCTCAACCGGGCCTTGCGCCAGGCCGGCTGGTATGGCGAGGCGCGCCCGGAACCCGATCTCATGCGCTGGCTCGACCTGGTGGCGCTTGGCACGGTGGCCGACGTGATGCCACTGACCGGCCTCAACCGGGTGCTGGTGGCGCAGGGCCTGAAAGTGCTGGCCAGGCGGGAAACCGCCGGCTTGCGGGCGCTGGCCGACGTCGCCCGTTTGGGCGCGCGGGCCGACACCTATGCGCTCGGTTTCGTGTTCGCTCCCCGGGTCAATGCCGGCGGGCGGGTGGGCGAAAGCGATCTGGGGCTGCGCCTGCTGACCACCGACGACGCGGACGAGGCGTTGAACCTGGCGTTGCAGCTCGACCGGCTGAATGGTGAACGCCAGGCCATCGAGGCGGCGGTGCTGGCGCAGGCGCTGGGCGAGGCCGAACGGCAGGCCAACCTGCCGTGCGTTGTGGTGGCGAGCGACGGCTGGCACGAGGGCGTCGTCGGCATCGTCGCCGCCCGCCTCAAGGAGAAGTTCCGCCGGCCGGCCTTCGTGCTGTCGGTGGCCGAAGGCCGCGCCAAAGGTTCCGGCCGCTCGGTTCCCGGCATCGACCTGGGTGCCGCGGTGACCGCCGCGCGGCAGGGCGGACTGGTGCAGGCAGGCGGCGGCCATGCCATGGCGGCGGGGGTCACGCTGGCGGCCGAACGGCTGGCGGAGTTCCACGCCTTTCTTTGCGCCCGCATGGCCGACGCGGCGCTGTCGGGGGAGGCGGTGTTGCGGCTCGACGGCGCGCTCGGCGTCAAGGCGGCGACGATGCAGCTGGTCGAACTGCTGCGAGGCGCCGGACCTTACGGCGTCGGCCATCCCGAGCCGCGCTTCGCGCTGCCGGGCGTGCGGGTGGTTCGCGTGCAACCGCGGGGGCGTGATCATCTCGCGGTGACGCTGGTCGGCGGCGACGAGGGCCGCATCGACGGCATCGCCTTTCGCGCGGCCGACGGGCCGCTCGGCCAGGCGTTGAGCGGCGCGCTGGGCGGCAGCCGGCTGCACGTCGCCGGCACGCTGCGCTGTGAGGAATGGCAGGGCCGCCGGCGCCTGAGCCTGTCGATCGAGGACGCCGCGCATGCCGCTGGCGGCCCGGCTTGATTTCGCCCGGCAAAGCGCCTTATCTGCGCCCCGTGGCCCCGTCGTCTAAAGGCTAGGATAGCGGCCTTTCAAGTCGCAGGTGCTGGGTTCGAGCCCCGCCGGGGTCACCAATCGCGCTGCCCACCCTTGCAGGCACTGGCCGTTGCGGACGGCCGCCGGCTGCGCCAGCATTCGCCCAGGGCAGGGGGCAAGCCATGACCGCATCCAAGCTGCACGACGACGCCATCGTGATCGACGGCCTGATCATCTCCAACTGGAGCCGGCCGGTGTTCGAGGCGATGCGGGCCGGCGGCCTGACCGCGGCCAACTGCACCTGCTGCGTCTGGGAAGGCTTTCGCGGCACGATGGACAATATCGGTCGCTGGAAGCGCTGGTTCGTCGAGCATGCCGATCTCATCCGCCAGGTGCACACGACGGACGATATCCGCGCGGCCAAGCGCGAAGGCCGGGTCGGCATCATCCTGGGCTGGCAGAACACCACCGCCATCGAGGACAACGCCGACTTCCTGGCGGTCTACCATGCGCTGGGCGTGCGCGTGGTGCAGTTGACCTACAACACGCAGAACTTTGTTGGCACCGGCTGCTGGGAAAGCCGCGACGGCGGCCTGTCGGATTTCGGCCGCGACTGTATCGACGAGATGAACCGGCTCGGCATCCTGGTCGACCTGTCGCATGTCGGGCCCAAGACCAGCGACGATGCCATCCGCCATTCCAAGAAGCCGGTCTGTTACACCCATGTCTGCCCGGCCGGCCTGCACCCCCACGCGCGCAACAAGACCGACGAGCAGTTGCGCTTCATCGTGTCGAAGGGCGGCTTCGTCGGCTTCACCACCTATCCCTGGTTCCTGCCCAAGGAGGGCGACAGCACGGTCGACGACTGCGCGGAAGCCATGGAATACGTCATCAACCTGGTGGGCGAGGAGAATGTCGGCATCGGTACCGACTTCACCCAAGACCAGACCGTGGAATGGATGGACTGGCTGCGCCGCGACAAGGGGCAGGGCCGCTGGCTGATGGGCGGGCAGGGCACGCTGCTGCCGATGCCCAAGGGCTTCGAGAGCCTGGCCGAGCGGCGCAACCTGACCGCCGCCATGCAGCGCCGGCGCTGGTCGGACACCCGCATCCGCCGCGTGCTGGGCGAGAACTGGCTCAGGTTCCTGAAGGAGGTGTGGGGGAGCTGACGGCGACGGGCGCGCGACTGCTTGACAGCGGCGCTGTCTTGCTGTGGCATTCGAACATGGGGTTGATCGCGATGACCCCGTGAGGCGGCAGCCGAATTATCGCGTCCAAGCCCTCGTTGCCGAGGTGGACGCCATGCCGTCGCCAAGCGAAATCACTGTCCCGCAGCTCTCGCGTCTTATCGGTTTGCCCGGCGCGCCGGCGCTGCTCGACGTGCGCCCGCCCGAGGAATTCAACGCTGAGCCGCTGCTGCTGCCGGCGGCCCGGCAAATGCCGTTCCGTACGGTGGCGAGCTGGGGCGGCGGCTATGCCGGCCAGCGCGTCGTCGTCTATTGCCGCGATGGCTGCGAGATCAGCCAGGGAACCGCGGCCTGGCTGCGGCATGGCGGCATCGAGGCGCAGACGCTGGCGGGCGGCTTCCGGGCGTGGCGCGAAGCCGATGCGCCGCTCATGCGCATCAACCGGCTGCCGGAACGCGACACGGCGGGGCGCACGACCTGGGTGACACGCGCCCGCCCCAAGGTCGTCCGCATCGCTTGCCCGTGGCTGATCCGTCGCTTCATCGATCCCCAGGCGGCGTTCCTGTTCGTTGCGGCCTCCGAGGTGCCGGCGGTTGCCGAACGCTTCAAGGCAACGCCGTTCGACACCGGCCATGGCCTCTGGAACGACCGCGACGGCACCTGCACTTTCGATGTCATGCTCGAGGAATTCAACCTTCGCACGGCGCCGTTATCGCGTCTGGCCCTGATCGTGCGCGGCGCCGATACCGGGCGGCTCGATCTGTCGCCGCAATCGGCGGGCCTGCTCGCGGCCTCGCTCGGCTATTCGCGCATGTACCGGGACGACCTCGCCCAGCTCGATGCCGCATTGCCGCTGTACGACGCGTTCTACCGCTGGTGCCGGGACGCCACCGACGAGACGCACAGCTGACCGGCCGCATCGACCCACGCAGCCTCGATCAATCCCACGCTCGGCCAGGACATGACCGTCATGGACATCGCGGTTTCCATCGCTCTCGTCGTCTTCCTCATCGGCACATTCGCGGCCGCTTTCGTCGCCGGCCTGGCCGGCTTCGCCTTCGGCATGGTGGCCGCGGCCATCTGGCTCTATGCCCTTGCGCCGGCCGAGACGACCATGCTGATCGTCGCCTATGCCTTGCTGGTGCAGGGCTATGCGGCGTGGAAGCTGCGCCGGGCCATCGTGCTGGCGCGCCTGCTGCCGTTCGTGCTCGGCAGTGCCATCGGCATTCCCGCCGGCCTCGCGCTGCCGCAAGGCGTGCCGCCCGGGCATCTGAAAATCGGCGTCGGCGTGCTGCTGATCCTGTTCAGCGTCTACAACCTGGCCCGCCCCAAATTGCCGGCGATGCAACGGGTCGGCAGGCTCGGCGACGCCGCGATCGGCTTCCTCAACGGCGTGCTCGGCGGCGCAACCGACCGCGGTCGCGACCTTTCTGATGTGCCTCGTTGCCTTCGGCGGGGTGGGGCTGGTCACGCCGGAGGCGCTCAGGCTTTTCCTGCTCGGCCTGCCGGCGCTCGTCGCGGGCACGCTGCTCGGCTGGGCGCTCTACGGCAAGCTCAACGAGCCCTCGTTCCGCAAGGTCGTGCTTGCTCTGCTGCTGCTCTCGGGCGTCACGCTGCTGGCGATGCAGTGGTGAGGTGCGGTGCGCGGGCGTGCGGCGGGTCGTCTTGTGTCATGCCGGCCTGCTACCCCGCCGGCAGGCGGCCGAACATCTGCTCGTAGCGTTTCAGCCAGCGCTCCCAGACCTCCGGGTTGAGCAGCCGGTCGGGCTTGCGCCCCTGGAAGATCTCGATCATCTGCCGCCCGGCCAGCACGGCGATCTCGTAGCGGCTTTCGTGCGTGACGCCGGCGATATGCGGGCTGGCGATGACGTTGTCGAGCGCCAGCAGCGGGTGGTCGAGTTCGGGCGGCTCCTTGGCCCAGACATCGAGCCCGGCGCCCGCCAGATGGCCGGAGACAAGGGCGGCGTGCAGCGCCGCCTCGTTGTGGATGCCGCCGCGCGCGGTGGTGACGAAAAAGGCGCCCTGCTTCATCAGGCCGAAGGCGCGGGCATCCAGCATGCCCGTGGTCTCGCGGGTGCGCGGGCAGTTGATCGAGACGTAGTCGGCCTGGCGCAAGAGGTCGTCGAACGCGGCCGGCTCGGCGCCGCGCTCGGCGAACTGCTGGGCGCTAAGATAGGGGTCGTAGGCCAGCACGCGGCAGCCGAACAGGCCGCGGCAAAGCGCCGCCACGCGCCGGCCGACATGGCCAAGACCGATGATGCCGACGGTCTTGCCCTGCAAGTTGCGGCCGATCAGACCGGCGCGATCGAAGATGCGCTCGGACCGCATCCGCCGGTCGGCGATGCCCAGATTCTTGCTCAGCGCCAGCAGCATGGCCAGCACATGCTCGGCCACGCCCTCGGCATTGCCGCCCGCCTGGTTGATCGCGGCGATGCCGGCCGCGGTGCAGGCGTCCAGATCGATGGTGTCGTAGCCGGCGCCGGTCGAGGCCAGCACCAGCAGGTTGGGGCAGTGCTCGAACAGTTCCCTGGTGCCTTGGTAGGGCAACGGCACCTCGTCGCGCGCGGCGGTGATGAAATAGCCGTGCGCGCCGGTCATGGCGCGGTAGTTCTGCGCCTCCGGGCTGGCGTAGCTCAGCCGACTGACGCGGAAATCCGGCCGCTCCAGCAGCATCCGCTCGGCCACCGAATCCTGCAGCCGGTCGTAATAGACGACGTGCTTCAGCGCCATGCGCGACAGGCTCCCGGTTGCTGGCTAGGGTCTAGGGCAATTTCCGCTCAAGTCGAACCGGCGGGTTCGGTTTCGTCGCAAGCCATGGCCCCCGCAACCATGACGGCAGCGCGGCGGGCTCCCGTCCCATGGCCCGCCATCGGCGCTGCCATCGGATCGGACACCGCGCTAGGTTCTGTGGACACTTATCTCAGCCATAGCACGGTGGCGGCGATGGTGACGACAGCGAGGTAGTTTTGCGCGGTTTTCGCGAAGCGCGTGGCGACGCGGCGGAACTGCTTGAGCTTGCTGAAGCAGC
>VGEV01000145.1 GCA_016869175.1 Alphaproteobacteria bacterium | reverse complement strand
GCCGCCGCAAATCCATGCTGAACGCCCGCGCCATCCTCGCTCTCCTTGCGAATCGCAAGCAGAGGGAATCAGCTTCCGCGCGCCTTGGAAACCCCTCCCGACTCCGCTTTCAATGAAAATGCTCTAGCGCGGTGTCCGATCACAGGGAATCGCGATCAGCGACCCCTCTGATCGGAGCCCACCGCGCCGCACTCATGGTTGCAGGGCAATAGCTTGCGTTCCAACCGAATATGCCGGTTCGATCTGAACGGAAGTTACCCTAGCGGCGATGGGCGCGAAGCAGCGCGCGGGCGATCACCACATTCTGGATTTCGGTCGCGCCATCGAGATACTGCGCCATCTTGGCCGAGGCGAGATGGCGGGCGAGCGGCCAATCGTGACGGAAGCCGGCGGCACCCATCACCTGCATGCAATCGGCCAGGCCCTTGAGCGCCACGCGGGTGGCGAACTTCTTGGCATGCGCGGCGGCGAGCGTGGCGGGGGCGCCGGTCTCGATCAACTCGGCGGCGCGATCGGCCAACAGGCGGGCGGCTTCCAGTTCGGTCGCCACGTCTGCCAGCATCCACTGCACACCCTGGAAATCGGCGATCGTCTGGCCGAAGGCCTGGCGCCGGCTGACATAGGCGAGCGCGGTATCGAGCCCGCATCGCAGGAGCGCGCAGCAAAGCGCCGCGACCGTCGCGCGTGCGTTATCGATGCCGGCCATGGCGCCCTTGAAACCATCGCCCGGCGCCAGCAGCACGGCCTCATCCGTAACCCGCACCCCTTGCAACTGGAAGCCGCCGGTGCCCAGCGCATGCCCGCCCATCACCTCGTAGGGTGGCTCGCGGATCACCCCAGGCTGATCCGCCTCGACCAGGAAACAGGCAATGCCGCGGGCGCCGGCACCGTGCTGGGTCTGGGCATAGACGCTCAAGACATGGGCATTGGCCGCGTTGGAGATCCACGCCTTGGCGCCGTCGATCACCCAGTCCGCGCCGTCGTGCCGCACGGTGGTGGCGATGTTGGCGGCGTCGCTGCCGCCGCCGGGCTCGGTCAGCAGGAAGGCGCCGACTTGCTCGTAGCGCCGCAGGCGGGGCAAGTAGCGCTCGATCTGTCGCGCGCTGCCGAAGCGGGCGATCGCCCGCATCAGATTGTTGTGCACGACCAGACCGAAGGTGAAGGGCAGGCAGAAATAGGCGAGCTCGGCCAGCACCGCCAGGCTGTCGCGAAAGCCGATCTCGCTGCCGCCCAGCCGCGCCGGCAGCGCCATCTCGGTCAAGCCAATCGCCGCCGCCCGGCGAAAGGCGGCCAGCGGCACTTCTCGCCGCCGCTCCCACTGGCCGGCGTTCGGCGCCAGAATTTCCGCCGCGAACGCCGCGGCCCGATTGCGCAATTCCTCGCTCATGGCGCGCCCTCCCTCGCTCGGACGGATCATCCTGCGCTGGCAGGCGCGCGGCAACGATGGCAACCTGCCGCCGGGGGGCGCCATGTTGCTGGCGATCGAGGGAATCGACGGCGCGGGCAAGGGCACGCTGACACGTGCCCTGTTGGCGCGCGCCGCCGCGGCCGGGGTAAGCGCCGCCAGCCTCGCCTTTCCGCGCTATGGCGAGACCGGTTTCGCCCGCCTAGTCGCCGACTATCTGAACGGCCGCTTCGGCCGGCTGGATCAGGTCTCGGTGCATTTCGCCGCTACCCTTTATGCCGGCGATCGGCTGGAAAGCTTGCCGCGGCTGCGGGCGCTGGTGGCCGGCCACCGGCTGGTGGTGCTGGATCGCTATGTCGCCTCGAACGCCGCCTATAACGCGGCCAAGCTGCCGCCGGCGGACCGGCCGACCTTTCTCGATTGGCTGTACGAGATGGAGCACGACTATCTGGCGCTGCCCTTGGCCGACACCACCTGTCTGTTGCGCACGCCGCCGGCCGTCGCGGGCGAACTGGTCGGCCGCAAGGGCGCGCGCGACTACACCTCGGCCAAGGCCGATCTGCACGAAAAGGACCGGCGGTATCTCGAACGGGTGGCGGAGGTCTATGAGGCGCTGGCAGGCGAGCAGCGCCGCTCGCGCTGGCTGGTCCTGGATAGCATCGGTTCGCACGGGCTGCGCGCGCCCGAGGCCATCGCCGACGACCTCTGGCGGCGGCTGCAGCCCTTCGGCTAACGGATTCGCTGCTCCATCCAGGCGGCGACCTGCAACAGCCGGTCGTCGTCCCCTTGCGGGCGGATCGCCTGCAGGCCGAGCGGCAGGCCGCGCGGCCCTTTGTAGCCTGGCAAGTTGACCGCCGGCACGTGCAGCAGCGTCCAGCTGCGGTTCATCACCGGATCGCCGGTCGCGTGCAGCCCCTCCGGCGCTTCGCCCGGCGCGCCCGGGGCCAGCAGCACGTCGTATTCCTGGCAGATCTCGTCGAGCTGGGCCCGGCAGCGCTTGGCCAGCGCCTGAGCCTCCAGATAGTCGGGCAGCGGCACTTTCCAGCCGTCGTCGATCGTCTGCGCCAGCGGCGGGCTCAGCTTTTCCCGATGTCGGGCGCCTTCGAAGGCGTAATTGCGCGCCATCTCGTAGGTCATGATGGTGGCGTGCGCATAGCCCAGGCCGTCGAACGCACCGGGCAGCGGCAGATCGCGCACTTCCGCGCCGTTGCGGGCCAGAGTCTGCCCGGCGGCCTCCAACGCGCTCTGCATGCAGGTCTCCACCTTCGGCCAGTCGAAGGTGCGACAAAGCCCCACGCGCGGCGGCCGTTCCAGCGCCGCGATCTTGTCCGGTCCGCCCGCCAAGGCGGCCCGCACCAATGGCAGGTCGGCCACTTGCCGCGCAAAGACGCCCAGCGAGTCGAGCGAATGGCACATCGGCTTGACACCGGCCAGCGTCCAAGCGCCGAAGCTGGACTTGTAGCCGACCACGCCGCAATAGGCAGCCGGCCGGATGACCGAGCCGCCGGTCTGCGACCCGAACGCCAGCGGCAGCATGTGGTCGGCCACGGCAGCCGCGGAGCCGCTGGACGAGCCGCCCGGGCTGTGCGCGGGATTGTGCGGGTTGGCGGTCTTGCCGGCGGTTCGGTAGGCGAACTCCGTCGTCACCGTCTTGCCCATCACCACGGCGCCCGCAAGGCGGATGGCGGCGACCACGCCCGCGTCCCATGCCGGGCGGTGGCCGACATAGATGCGCGAGCCATAGCCGGTCGGGGCATCGGTGGTATCGATGATGTCCTTGACGCCAAACGGCAGGCCGTGCAGCGCGCCGGCCTGCTGGCCGGCGTCGCAGGCCTGCGCCTGGCGGCGGGCGGTGGCCGCGTCGTAGTGGATGAAGGCGCCGATGGTCGCTTCGCGCAAGCCGATACGCCGGTCACAGGCGGCCCACAATTCTTCCGCGCTGAAACGCTTCTGCTGCAAGCCCTGGCGGGCCGCCAGGGCGCTCAACTCGTTCAATTCCGTCATGCCCGCCCCCACTGCCGGTGCGGCAGCAATAGCATGGCCGGGAGGTCCGGCCGAACGGCTAATGCGTGCGGGGGATGGCGGTGACAGGCATGCCGCGCCAGCGTTCGCCCGCCGCCAGGATGCAGGCGCGCCCGTCGGGGCTGCTCAGCATGACCGTCCAGGTGCCGCGCTCGGAGGCCAAGACCTCCAGCAGCGCACCCTCGCGGGTCAGGCCGTTACCGGTGGGCGTTTCGCCGTAGGTCTTTGCCAGTTCCCGCAACAAGGGCTCGCGCGGGCCGCAGACCGGCTCGGCCCAGGCCTGGCCGTTCGCGACACTGGCGCAGCAGGTCACGGCGATAGCCAAGACGCGAAGCCACCTGGCGGATCTCCCCGCGGATTCCCGGCCCAAGGCCTGGCCACGAAAACTGCCTGGCGATCACCCAAGCAAGATCGGGGCCGCTGGCCGGCGGCGCGGTAACGCCCATCGCTTCCGCCGCCCGCTTGCGCCAGCCGGCAAGAGATGCCGAGTGCCGCCGGCTTTGCCTAGAATGGCTGCTGGCAACAGCTTGGGAGGCAGCGATGAGCCGATTGTTCGGACCGGTCCGCCAGTTGGGGTATGTGGTCAATGACGTCGAACGGGCCATGCGGCATTGGGTGGAAGTGCTGGGCATTGGCCCTTGGTTCTATGTCGAGCGCTATCCGGTCAGCAATTTCCGCTATCGCGGCCAGCCCTCGGACGTGCATCTGTCCATCGCGCTGGCCAATTCCGGGACATTGCAGGTGGAACTGATCCAGCAGCGCAACACCGCATCGTCGATGTATCGCGATTTCCTGGCCGCCGGGCACGAAGGCCTGCAGCATGTCAGCAGCTGGCCGGTCGACTATGACACGGTGCTGGCACGGGCGCTGGCCGCCGGCTACCGGGTCGGCCAGTCGGGCGACACCGCCCGCGGACCCTTCGCTTATCTTGAGACCGAGGCGCATCCCGGCACCGTGATGGAAATGGCGGTACTGTCGCCCACCCGCAAGCGCGTGTTCGAGGCGATCGAGCAGGCGGCGATCGGCTGGGACGGCAGCGACCCGATCCGCCGCTCCTGGCCACAATAGGCATGGCTGCCGTGCGGTTGACAGGGCTTGGCAAACCCCGGACAACCTCAAGGCATTCATGACGACATGCGAAGCCAGCGAAGGGGGACCGCGATGAGCGACCGCTATGCCAAGTACAAGACGTTCGAGCTAGATTATCCGCTGAAGCGGGTGCTGCGCATCACGATCAACAACCCCGCCACCTACAATTCGCTTGACAAGGTCGGTCACCATGACTTGACTAATATCTGGCGGGACATTGACGAGGACGAAGAGATCAGCGCCGTCATCCTCACCGGCAAAGGCAAGGCCTTTTCTTCTGGTGGTGATTTCAGCATGGTCGAGGAGAATGCCAAGGACTGGCACGCCCGCACCCGCGCCTGGAAGGAGGCGAGGGACCTCGTCTACAACGTCATCAACTGCAACAAACCGACCATCAGTGCCATCAATGGCGTGGCGGTTGGCGCGGGCCTGGTGGCGGCGCTGCTGTCGGATATCTCGATCATCGCCAAGTCGGCGCGCATCGTCGATGGCCACACCCGGCTGGGCGTGGCCGCGGGCGACCATGCGGTGATCAACTGGCCGCTGCTCTGCGGCATGGCCAAGGCGAAGTATCTGCTGATGCTGTGCGAACCCGTCTATGGCGAGGAAGCCGAGCGGATCGGCCTGGTCTCGCTCTGCGTCGACGACGACAAGCTGACCGAGAAGTCGCTGGAAATCGCCAAGCGGCTGGTGGCCGGCGCGCCCAGCGCCATCCGTTGGACCAAGTATGCGCTCAACAACTGGTACCGTATGAACGGCCCCACCTTTGATGCCTCGCTGGCACTGGAGATGCTGGGCTTCAGCGGCCCGGAAGTGCATGAGGGCCTGGCCTCGCTGCGCGGCAAGCGGGCGCCCAACTACGATCCGACCTCGAACCTCTAGGAGTTGGGGCTTGCACAAGGGGGCGGCCGCCGGCCGCCCCCATAACGCCGGCGCCAGACGGGTCCTACTCGGCGGCGCGGATCGCCGGCGCTTGGCGGATCGGCGACAGTTCGCGCAGGCGCGGCAAGACCTCCCTGGCGAACAGCGTGAGGTTGGCTTCGGTGTCCTTGCGGTCCAGCCAGCCGCCCTGGCCCATCATGATCAGGTGGCTGAAGCCGCCGACCTGGTCGTGGAAATCCTTGATCTGGGCGTAGACCTGGTCGGGCGTGCCGGCGAACACGGTGTCGGCGGCGCGAAACTCCTCGACGGTGGCCTTGGTGATGTCGATCGGCTTGCCGTCCCGCGTCGTTACCTTGGCGACGAACCCGATCGGGCCGCTCTTCAGGGCGGCGACGTTGGCGGCGATCGAGGAATAGCCGGGGGGATTGCGGAACGGTTCGGCCACCAGCGGACTGGTTCGGGCATAGTCGGCGATCAGGTGGCCGCGGCGCAGACCCTCTGCCTCGGTCTCGCCGACGCCGATCAGTGCCGCGTATGCGAACCGGTCGGGCCCGGCGATCCAGCCCAACTCGCTGGCCTTGCGCCGATAGGCGTCGAACAGGTTCTTGGCGATGGTGCCCGACAGCAGGGTTGCGACGATGTGCCGGCGCTCGGCGATGGGGCCGGCGCTGTCCGGGCTCAGCGCCGTGATCCAGACCGGCGGATGCGGCTGCTGCAGCGGCCGCGGCCAGATATTGACCTGGCGATAGTGGAAATACTCGCCCTCCCAGTTGAACGGCCCACCGGCATGCGTCATCGCCTTCAGGATCAGATCGTGCGCTTCCCAGAAGCGATCCATCATGCGCGGCGCCACGCTGTTGGCCGGCGCGATCTCGAACGGCGCGCCCTTGACCAGACCCATTTCCAGGCGGCCGCGCGAGATCACGTCGATCATCGCCATCTCCTCGGCGATCCGCACGGGATCGGGCCGGTTGGCGATCGGCGTGCCGAGCGACAGCAGCCGCGCGGTCTTGGTCTGCCGCGCCAGGATGGCCAGCAGCAAGGGCACCACCGAATTCAGGCAGGTGGCGGTGCTGTGGTGCTCGTTCAGCATGATGTCGAGGCCAAGATCGTCGCACAGCATGAACTCGTCGAGATGCCGGTTGATCACCTCGCCGCCGAGCGCCGGGTCGAAGAGCTGATTGTTGAGCGTGACGCGGAAGCTGCCATGCGCGCGGCCGGCATCCCAGGCTTGAGGATAGGCGATTTCCGAGAAGTGGTAGACCCGCATGGCGATGCTCCGCTTGCCTGGTTCGTCAATCGAGCCCGGCGAAGCCGTGGACCCGCCGGGCCAGCGCGGCGGGTTGCTCGACATGCGCATGATGCCCGGCATCGGCCAGGGTTTCGAGACGGGCCTCCGGAATGGCCTTGGCATAGGCTTCGAGATAGCCCGGCCGCAACACCCGATCATTCGCGCCGGCCAGCACCAGGGTCGGCCGGTCGATGCGATGCAGCCAGTTCTTCAGTCGGGGGTTGTGCAGATAGGGCTTCCAGCCGAATAGCGAGAGCGCCTCGCGGCTGCGGGCGATGGCCACGAAGTCGCGGTCGGTCGGCTCACTGGGCCGCGGCGCCCGGGCCGGGTCGGCATAGAGCAGTCGCGTGCGCTCGACCTCGCCGACGGCATGGAGGTCGGCGATGTCGCGGGTCTCCCGGTCGCTCGCCTTGATGCCAACCGGATTGACCAGCACCAGGTGGCTGAAGCGGGCGGTTGAGCGCACGGCCATCTCGGCCGCGATCCAGCCGCCGAACGACACGCCGACCAGCACCGCGTCCTGGAGGTCGAGCGTGGCGGCCAGATCCAGGTAGAAGTAGGCCAGATCGTCGACGCTGCCGAACCAGCGCGGCAGTTCCGAATGGCCGAAGCCGGGATGCCAGGGGGCGATCAGACGCGCGCGCCGCGACAGCTCGGCAAGCCATGCCTCGTGCGGCCAGAAGCCGTCACCCGGATGCAGGAACAGCAGTGGCCGGCCCTGCCCGGCCATGACCGCTTCGATCCGAATGCCGGCGATGGTCAACTGTTCCGCGCCGTTCGCCTGCATGCGCCGCCCATCCCCGCTGCCTTGCTTGCCGCGGGATTATAGGCGGTTGTGCGGGCGGCGCCGCAGGCGCCGGCGCATGCCAGTCCTGTCGCCGTCAGACGAAGACGTGTTCGGCGCGTTCCAGGTCGAGCAGCTCGGTATGCATCTTGACATAGGCCGCGCGCGTCGTCCGGTTCAGACAGCGGCGCATGGTGACGACGACGCCCCGAAAGCCGCGGCCAAGCGCGGCGCGCCGGTGGTTGGGATCGAGCCCCAGGCCGAAGCCCGCGAACAACTCGTCGTTGAAGGCCGGCGGCCGGCCGATCGCCGCCAGGTTTTCCTCGCCCCGTTCCGGATCGCCATAGATCATGATCACCTGGCCGGGCTTGGCGAAATAGGTGGAGATGCGGTCGGCGAGGCCGAAACGCCGCTGTACCTCGCACATCAGGGCATCCAGGCTCGGCACGAAATGACATACGCCGTCGATCCGCTCCACCACCTCAACGGCGAAGATGGCGCGGCCCTTTCCCGCGGGCGCCAGATGCACGTTGAGCTGCGTGCCGTCCTTCAGCTTGCTGTCGATCCGCTGGTAGGGGGCTTCCAGCCGCTTGCGCGACTTGATCTTGGGTCTGAGATGCTGCTCGTAAAAGCGGTCCACGTCCGCCTCGTCCTGGCAATTCATCACCAGGCGCAGGCCAAGCAGTTCGGCGATCTGCGGTTCGACGGCGATCTGCGGCTCGGCGGCGAGTTGCCCGCTGACATCGGCCGCCGACGCCTGGGCGGGCGCCAAGTCCGGCTGCGGGGTGGTGGTTTGGTCGTTCAAGGCCAGTGCCGTTTCTGGCATCGACGGCATCCCATGCAACGACGCCGAAGGTCTGGCGTCCAGGCAGCAGGCTAGGCAGCAAAGGTTTCTGTCAAGTAAAACTCGGAAGACAAGACAAGATATGATTCAAGTTCACCACGCTCCATCCAAAGTAATTATTGGAAGTTTGCTCGCAAGGCGCCGGGAATATTTCTGCAATTCGCGACAAATTCCGGTTGTCTGCCGGGCCGACGGGGCGGCGGCCGGGGTGCCGGTTGGGACGGCTTGTCGGCGGGCGGCAGCCGCTATACTGCCCAGGTCGGGGCAAGGGGGAGACATGAGCGAGGAGAACGACCTTCTGTTCGAGGTGGCCGACGGCATCGCCACGCTGACCCTGAACCGGCCGCAGCGGCGCAATGCCTTGTCGGTCCACGTCACCAACCGGTTTTTCGCGCTCTGGCGCGAGATCGACAAGCGGCCGGATATCCGCGTGGCGATCGTCACCTCGACCGATTGCGGCACCTTCTGCGCCGGCATGGACCTGAAGGAGGCGGCGGAGCTGAAGGCCAAGGATGGCAAGGACATCCTGACCCGCTACCACGAGCAGTTCATGGCCAGCATGCGCCGGGTGCGCCAGCCGATCATCGCCGCGATGACCGGCGACTTCACGGCCGGCGGCATGCTGCTGGCGGTCAACGCGGATTTGCGGGTGGGCTTGGCCGGCACGCGCGGCGCCATCACCGAGGTCAAGGTCGGGCGCGGTTCGCCCTGGGCCGTGCCGCTGTTGTGGATGCTGCCGCAGGCCATCGCCATGGAACTGGTGCTGACCGGCGAATGGCTGCCGATCGATCGCTTCCAGCAATGGGGCTTCATCAACTATGTCGAACCGACGCCGGACGCGGTCCGGGCAAGGGCGCGCCGCTTGGCCGAGACCATCCGCGACAACGCCCCGCTTTCGGTGATGGCGGCCAAGGCCAGCCTGCTGGCCGGTGCCAGCGCCGGCGCCGAGGCGGGCCTGTTGCTCGCCCAGCAACTGCACCGGCCGGCCTATGAAAGCCTGGACGCGATCGAGGGACCGCTTGCCTTCGCGCAGAAGCGCAACCCCAACTGGCAGGGGCGCTGAGGATCTATTTCCGCGACCAGCGGGCGTCTTCCGCCAGGCACCAGGGGCCGGGCGGAGCGGCGCGCGGCAAGTCCTGCGGGGGTTCCGGCAGATCGGGCGGCGGTCGGCATTGACCGACCCGACCGGATCCCGGCCAACGAATTCCCGCCCGTGTCATCGGCGGAAGAACCTCTCGGCCAGTTCGGCATCGCTCGATCGCAGCGCCGCCAGCAGCGGCGCAACCAGTCGGTCGAGACTGGTGGACAGATCGAGGTTGACATTGAATGTCTGTCCGGCGCGGAATGCGGGGTTGGCGCCCGCCAGCTTCAGCCGGAAGCGCGCCTCGCCTTCGTAGGTCTTGTCGAGTTCGGCCGCCAGCTCGCGGTAACGGAAATCGGCGAGCGCCCCCAGCAGCAATGCGGTGGAAGCCCCGGCCGGCTCGAGCAATCCTTCGGCCTCCGACGAGACCAGGCGCAAATGGCCGGGCGAGGTGGCGAGCAGCCGCCCGCGGTCGATTGCCAGCGCTCCCGCCCGGTAACTGAGCGGCAGACTGCCTGCCAGCCGCCCTTCGCCGCCCACCGCAAGCTGAGTGTCAGCCAGCACCAGTTGGCCGTCGAACACGCGTGCTTCGGCGCGCAGGATGCTGAGTTCCGGCGCGCTGTCGCGCAATGCGAACTCGATCCATGGCCGCTCCAGGAAGAACCCCGGCAGGTGCAGGCCCTGAGCAGCTAGCCTGGATTATTCGTGACGCGGGCCGTATCGGTGCGGCGGGCGTAGCATAGCTCACTGATTTCGTTCAGGATTTGGTTGTCTAAGCCGGTCCTTCACGAGAGCAGGGAGGCGCCACGCCCGCCATGGCCGACGATAGAGAACGCTCCTGCGATTTGCCAAGCGTCGGGCGCAAGAAGATGAGCGCGTCGTTCGACGGCGGGC
>VGEV01000144.1 GCA_016869175.1 Alphaproteobacteria bacterium | reverse complement strand
CTCCAGCTTCACGCGGCGGTCGAAATTGAGCCGGAGCGGACCATCACCTGATTCACCCGTTGGGTTCTGCAAAATAGCCTCGTTCAATCCAGATTAACTTATTGATTCTTATATCTGAATCTCTAAGAAATTGCATCACAATACGGTGTCATCCGGCGAATGCGGGCTTAACGCGCCACCACCTCGCGCAGCGTTCTGGCGGCCAATTCCACGTCGGCGCGGCCGACATCGAGATGCGTGCAGGCGCGCATCAAGCGCTCGGTGCTGGCGCCGATGCGCACGCCCTTGGCGATCAGCTTGTCGCGCACCTCGAAGGCGGTCATGCCGGTGCCGGCCACGTCGAAGTAGATCATGTTGGTCTCGATCTGCGAGACGTCGAGCTTGATGCCCGGCAATTGCGCGATGGCCGAGGCAAAATGCTTGGCGTTGGCATGGTCTTCCGCCAGCCGGTCGATATGGTGGTCGAGCGCGTAGAGGCCGGCGGCGGCGATCACGCCGGCCTGCCGCATGGCGCCGCCCAGTTGCTGCTTGTAGCGCCAGGAGTGGTCGATGAACTCGGCGTCGCCCGCCAGCACGGCACCAACCGGACAGCCCAGGCCCTTCGACAGATCGACCCAGATCGAATCGAAGTGCCGCGCATAGTCCTTGGGCGCCACTCCCGCCGCCACCGTGGCGTTGAGCAGCCGCGCCCCGTCCATGTGGGTCTTCAGACCCGCTTCGCGCGCCACCGCGGTGACTTCGGCCACCTTGGCCAGCGGCCACACGCTGCCGCCGCCGCGATTGGCGGTGTTCTCGACCGAGAGCACGGCGGTACGCGGATTGTGCCGACGGCGGATGCGGATGGCGGCCTTGACCTGGGCGGCGTCGAACATGCCGCGTTCGCCATCGAGGCCGGTGCAGAGCGCGCCGGACAGGGCCGCCGGCCCGCCCGCTTCCGAACTGATCGGGTGCGCCTGCCGGTCCATCAGGATCTCGTCGCCCGGCTGGCACCAGACCCGGAACGCCACCTGGTTGCACATGGTGCCCGACGGCATGAACACGGCCGCCGGCTTGCCCAGCAACTCCGCCACTCGTGCGCACAGCCGGTTGACGCTCGGATCCTCGTTCATCTGCTCGTCGCCGACTTCGGCCTCGGCCATTGCCTTGCGCATGCCGGCGGTCGGCTTGCTGGCGGTATCGCTGTAGAGGTCGACTTTCAGGGCAGGCATGGGCATCTCCTCAGACGACGCGGTGCAAAAGGGCTTCGCCGGCGGCCAGCCGTCGACAGTTCTCCAGCGCGATGACAAGGCTGCGCGCCAGCGTCTCCGGCGTCAACCAGGCGATATGCGGCAGCAACACGACATTGTCGAGCGCCAGCAGCGGATTGGCGGGATCGACCGGCTCCTCGGCGAAGACGTCGAGGCCGGCGGCCATGAGCTGGCCCGAACGAAGGGCGGCAACCAGGGCCGGTTCGTCCACCAGGCCGCCGCGCGCGGCATTGACCAAGATCGCGCCCGGCTTCATCCGGCCGATGCGCTCGGCCGACAGCAGTTTCGCCGTCTCAGGCGTCAGCGGCAGGTGCAGCGAGACGATGTCCGCCTGGGCCAGCAGCGCATCGAGGTCGCGCCATTCGCCCAGCGCTCCGGGCTTGCGCGAGCGCGCGGTGTAGAGCACGCGGGCGCCCAGGCCCGCGACGGCGCCGGCCAGCCGCTGGCCAACCGCGCCGTAGCCCACGATGCCGACCGTGCGGCCCGCGACCTCGCCCACCCGGTCGAAGTCCTGCGGCTGGAAAGCCCAGCCGCGCCCCGCCCGCATCGCCCGGTCGAAGGGCCCGATGCGGCGCAGCGCCGCCAGCATCAGCGCCAGCGCCGCCTCGGCCACGGCCGTGGTGTTGGAACCTGGCATGTTGCAGACCGCGATGCCGAGCGCCTTGCAGCGCTCCAGGTCGATGGTGTTGACCCCCACGCCCCATTTCTGCACCAGACGCAGCCTGGGCGCGGCATCCAGCACTTGGGCGGTGGCCGGCTTCAGGACGTGCCAGAGCACGTCGGTCTCGGGCAGCAGGCGGAAGAGCAGGGCATCGTCCGCCTCCGGGCAGATGCTGACCTTGGGTGCGGCGCCGTCGAGACCGGCAAGGTGGTCGGCGAGGCCGGGGCTGGCGGCGTAGTGGAACAGCGCGCGCAAGGTTCAGTTGCGCTCGCGCTGGTTCGCCACGATCACCCCAGGATTGAGGATGCCGGCCGGGTCGAGCGCCTTCTTGGCGGCGGCCAGCGCCAAGCCGAACGGCTCGGGCCGCTGCCGACGGTACCACGGCATGTGGTCGCGCCCGACCGCGTGATGGTGCGTGATGGTGCCGCCTTCCTGCATCAGCGCGTCCGACGCCTTGTTCTTGATGTGCTGCCACTGCTCGAGCAGCTTGCCGGGCGTGCCAAGGCCCAGGAAGGTGAAATAGGGCGCCGGCCCGTCGGGATAGCTGTGCGTGAAGCGGCAGGTGACGAGGCCGGGCTGGCCGGTCGCTTCCTGGATTGCCTGCTCGGTCGCGGCCTTCACCCGGTCGTGGAAGGTGCGGAAGCGGTCCCAGGTGATGGCGGTCTCGAAGGTGTCGTCGATGACGTTGTTCGGCACCACCAGTTCGCGGGCATAGGGCATGCGGATGAAGGCGGTGCGCCAGGTGCCCGCGGCCCCCTCCAGATGACCGTCCGGTTTCTTGGCGGCCGTCGCGTCATAGCTGCCGCCATGGTCGCGACAGAGTTCCAGCGCGCGGTCCATCCATGGACCAACCGGATGGTCGCCCGACTCGAACGCCAGCACCATCACCGCCCGGCGGCCATCACCAAAGCCGTTGGCGGCCGCCTCGTTGCCGTCCAGCAGGCGGACGTTGGCGGGATAGAGGCCGGCCTGACTGACCGCCCGCACCGCCTCGGCGCCCCGATAGATGTCGGCGAACAGCACGGCGACGGAAGCACGGTGCACCGGCCGGTCCTGCAACCGCATCCAGGCTTCGGTGATGATGCCCAGCGCGCCTTCCGAGCCCATCAGGAAACGGTCCGGGCTGGGTCCGGCGCCAGAGCCGGGCAGCCGGCGGCTTTCCATCACGCCGGCCGGCGTCACGCAGCGCAGGCTTTCCACGAACTCGTCGATGTGGGTGTAGAGGGTGGCGAAATGTCCGCCCGAGCGGGTGGCGATCATGCCGCCCAGCGTGGCCATCTCGAAGCTCTGCGGAAAATGCCGCAAGGTCAGCTTGTGCGGCTTGAGGCCGGCCTCCAGCGCCGGCACGCGGATGCCGCCCTGGATGCGCGCGGCGCGGCCCGTGCGGTCGACCTCGACGATCCTGTCCATGCGCGTCAGGTCCAGGCTGACCGCGCCCGCGAAACTGCCACCCACCGCCGGCTCGACGCCGCCCACCACGCTGGAGCCGCCGCCGAACGGGATCACGGCGACGTTGGCGCCGGTTGCCCAGTCCAGCGTCTCGGCGACGTCGCGGTCGCTTTCCGCGAAGACCACGAAATCGGGCGCGTTGGCGAAATCGCCGGCGAAGGTGCGCACGGCATCCGGATAGGACTTGCCGTAGGTATGCGTCAGCCGGTCGAAGGCGGCGTCGCTGGCAAACCGCGCCAGCTTCGCCGGCACCGCCAGCTTGGGCTTGGGCAGGCGCATGTCTTCCGGCTTGGGCGGCGGCTTCCGGGCGAAGCTGGCGGCGGGATAGCGCTCGGCCAGCCGGCCGAACAAGGCCTTGGTCTCCGTCTCGTCGAAGCCTTCGCCCTCATAGCCCCAGCCGTGGAACTTCAGCCGCTTTTCGGCCATGGCGCTCTCCCGAGGTGCTGCTTGCTCGCGGTCATTGTGGCCGAGCCGCAATGGCCTGCCAATCGCCGCTCAGCGGGCGCGCACGAACTCGATGGTGGCGCCGCAGGCCTCGTCCGCCGGCAGGCAGAGCCGCTGCCCGAGCCAGACCGGCGCCTGGCCCTGCCGGCGCAGGAAGGCGGCGGTGCGTTGCACATCATCGACGGCGATGCTGAAGGCGACCGGCTGTGGCAGGTCTTGCGGCGCCGGCAGTTCGATGGCGGGGTATTCGAGCGCCAGTTGCTCCGGCCCCAGCACGTGCATCGACACGCTGCCGGTTGCGACCTCCAGCCGGCCGTTGCCGTGTCGCACCGCGTCACTGCCGAACAGCCGCACCAGCGGGTCGGCCAGCGCCGCCGGCTCACCCGCCGCCAGCGTAAGGCCAGCCAGGCCGCGGGCGCCGTTCGCATGGTCCTGCCATTCCGGACGCCAAACCGCGCCCCGCGTCAGGTGCTGGCAGAAAAAGACCTGCATGCCGAGGGTGGCGTCGAGCCGCAGTTGCACCACGTTGAAGCTGGCTTCGGTCGGTCCTTCCGGCAGTTCGACCGGCCGGGAAAAGGTGACCGGCGGCCCGGACGGCAGCCCGGCCGCGCTCACCTCCGCGCGCCCCCGGGCGGCATCGTCGGTCGCCAGCGCCAAGCCGGACAGGCCTTCGCCGCGCTCCAGCAAGGCACGGAACGGCTTGTTCAGCTCGGTCGGCGTCAATACGCCCAGCAGTTCGACATAATCCCGGCCGAACAAGATGCAGTGATTGCCGGTGCACATATGCGGGCTGTGCCGACCTCGCTGGGTCAGCGTAAAGCCAAGCCCCTCGTAGATCGCCCACGCGGCGTCGAGGTCGCGCACCGCGATGACCAAGTGATCGATGCCCAACAGATGCTTCGCCATGGCCGTCCCCCAGGCGACAGCTTAGCGGCTAGCGTCCGCGGCGGCGAACTGCGGCGCCGGCTCGAGGAAGTGCCAGTCGAGCGGGATGGCTCGCGGCCGGAACAGCACGCGCTCGATGTGGAACTCGACCGCCCGTTCGGCCCCGGGATAACGGCCGAGGATGGCGGGGTCGCGCAGGATGGCGGCGCGGCCGGCAAGATGCACCAGCGCGCCGGTGTCGAAGTCAAGGAACAGCAGGCCGCAGCGGGGCTGGCGCAGCAGGTTGCCGAGCGTGTTGAACAGGAAATTTCCCCGGTAGTCGGGGAAGCGCAGGGTGGTGGCATCCAGGCGTTCGACGAACCCCGGCCGACCGCCGCGGTGCGAGACGTCGACGCCGTGCCCCGCGACAGCCGGTTCCGCCTGGTATGCGCTGGCGATGAACAACGTATCGGCCTCGGCGACGATGCGCGCCGACAGGTCGGCGAGTTCCGCCGCCGCCATGGCGGGCGGCGGCGAGAGCGCCGCCAGGTCGGCGCGGAACCGCGGCGCCCGCGCGTTGATGTACTTCGGGCAATTGCCGAAGCTTTGCTGAACCGCGACGGTCAGGCCGCGGCCCGGTTGCGCCGCCGTCAGGGTGCCGTTGGCGCGATTGCGCCGGCGGGTGTGCGGCTCGATGCCCAGCAGGCCGACCGACGCGCCCTGCCGCAAGTGCGCCGCCAGCGGGTCGCCGGGGGCCGGCCCGGCAGCAATGTCGAGCGTCCGGTCGTCCGGGCTGGCAACAAAGCCAACCGGGCCAGCCAGGAGGCTTGCCCAGGGCTGGCCTTCGGCATCCCGTGCCCCCAACAGCAGGAACGGAAGCTGCGCGAAGAACTGGCGGTGCTGCGCCGGCATGAAGGAACGGATCACCTTGCGGCCGGTTTCCTCCATGCGCGCCGCCAGGCCGCATTCGGCCTGCATTGCCCGTTCGCCGTCATGGAAGGGGGAGGGGTCGACGTTGCTCATGCGCTCAGCGTAGCGCGATGCCGAGCAACGGTTCCAGCTCGCGCAACGCCTGTTCGGCCGAGCTCACCTTGATGGTATGCAGGCCGAGCGCGCGGGCCGGCTTCAGGTTGATGCCAAGGTCGTCGAGGAACACCGTCTCCTCGGGCGCGCTGCGCAGATGCTCAAGCGCGATCCGATAGACCCTGGGTTCCGGCTTGCGGGCGCCGATCTTGCTCGATTCCAGCACATGGTCGAACAGCGCCATCACCTCCGCCACTTCGGCGGCGCGGCGCGGGTTGTCGGCCATGGCGGGGCCGGAGCCGTGGCGGACATTGTTGGTGAGGCAGGCGGTGTGGAAGCGGCCGCGGATCCGCCGTTGCGCGGCCACCATCTGCGGCCGTACATCGCCCGCCAGCAGTGCCAGCACGTCGCGGCCTGGAACCCGATGGCCATGGGCCTGCGTCTCGGCCTCGAACAGCCGGCAAAACGTGTCGAGGTCCACCTCGCTGCGCTCGAGCTTGGCCCAGGCATTGTCGTCGGGGTTGCGCGCGTTGACGCGGCGGATGAAATCGGCCGGCAGCCCTTGCTCGCGCTCGTAGCGGGCGAACGCCTCGAAGGGACTGCTGGTGAACACGCCACCGAAGTCCCACAGGATGGCGCGGATGGCGGGCTCCGGCACGCGCGCTACTTGCCGTCCTGCCTGAGCGTCAGCGCTGCCGAGTTCATGCAATAGCGCAGCCCGGTGGGCGCCGGCCCGTCGGGAAAGACGTGGCCCAGATGCGCATCGCACCGGCTGCACACGATCTCGGTGCGGCGCATGAAGAAGCTGCGGTCGTCCTCCTCGCGCACCGCCTCGGGCTTGATCGGCTGCCAGAAGGACGGCCAGCCGGTGCCGGAATCGAACTTGGTAACGGATTCGAACAGCGGCAGCCCGCAGCAGACGCAGACATAGGTGCCGGCCTTGTGGCAGTCCCAGTATTCGCCGCTGAATGCCCGTTCGGTGCCCTTGCGGCGCGTCACGCGGTATTGCTCGGGCGTCAATTGCGTCTGCCACTCCTTGTCCGATTTCTCTACGCGGTCGGTCGTCGTCGTGCTCATCGTCCGTCTCCTCAGGCCGCGCATGATACCAGCAGTCCTGAACAAACGGGGGCCGCGCGAGCGGCCCCCGGACGTCCATGGATCGGGTGGTAGTCCTAGAAGTCCATGTCACCCATGCCGCCACCCGGCATCGGCGGCGCCGGCGACTTCTTCTCCGGCTTCTCGGCCACCATCGCCTCGGTTGAAACCAGCACGCCGGCGACCGAGGCCGCGTCCTGCAAGGCGGTGCGCACGACCTTGGTGGGGTCGATGATGCCTGCCTTCACGAGGTCGCAATATTCCTCGTTCTGCGCATCGAAGCCCCAGTTGGCGTCCTTCGATTCCAGCAGCTTGCCGACCACCACCGCGCCGTCGACCCCGGCATTCTCGGCGATCTGCCGCACGGGGGCTTGCAGCGCCTTGCGCACGATGTTGATGCCGGCCTTCTGGTCCTCGTTGCGCGTCTCGATCTTGTCGAGCGTGCGCGAGGCGTAGAGCAGCGCCACGCCGCCGCCCGGCACGATGCCTTCCTCGACCGCGGCGCGGGTGGCGTTCAGCGCATCCTCGACGCGATCCTTGCGCTCCTTCACCTCGATCTCGGTGGCGCCGCCGACGCGGATCACCGCCACGCCGCCGGCCAGCTTGGCCAGCCGCTCCTGCAGCTTCTCGCGGTCGTAGTCCGAGGTGGTCTCATCGATCTGCGCCCGGATCTGGCCGCAACGCGCCTCGATGTCACCCTTCTTACCGGCGCCGCCGACGATAGTGGTGTTGTCCTTGTCGATGCGCACCTTCTTGGCGCGGCCCAGCATGTCGAGGCCAACGCTTTCGAGCTTGATGCCCAGCTCCTCGGAGATCACCTGGCCGGCGGTCAGGATGGCGATGTCTTCCAGCATCGCCTTGCGGCGATCGCCGAAGCCAGGCGCCTTCACGGCCGCCACCTTGAGGCCGCCGCGCAGCTTGTTGACCACCAGCGTGGCCAGCGCCTCGCCCTCCACGTCCTCGGCCACCACGATCAGCGGCCGGCCGGACTGCACCACCGACTCGAGCAGCGGCAGCATCGGTTGCAGGCTGGACAGCTTCTTCTCGTGGATCAGGATGTAGGGGTCATCCAGCTCCGCGATCATCTTCTCGGCGTTGGTGATGAAATACGGCGAGACATAGCCGCGGTCGAACTGCATGCCCTCGACCACGTCCAGTTCGGTCGCCAGGCTCTTCGCCTCCTCGACCGTGATCACGCCTTCCTTGCCGACTTTCTGCATGGCGCCGGCGATCATGTCGCCGATCGAACGCTCGCCGTTGGCCGAGATGGTGCCAACCTGCGAGATTTCCTGCTGGCCGGTGACCTTGCGCGAGCGCTTCTGCAGATCGGCCACGATCTTCTCGACCGCGAGGTCGATGCCGCGGCGCAGGTCCATCGGGTTCATGCCCGCGGCCACCGACTTGGCACCCTCGCGCACGATGGCCTGGGCCAGAACCGTGGCCGTCGTGGTGCCGTCGCCAGCCACGTCGTTGGTCTTGGACGCCACCTCGCGCACCATCTGCGCGCCCATGTTCTCGAACTTGTCGCCGAGCTCGATTTCCTTTGCCACCGTCACACCGTCCTTGGTGGTGCGCGGCGCGCCGAACGACTTCTCGATCACGACGTTGCGGCCCTTGGGACCCAGTGTCACCTTGACCGCGTCGGCCAGGATGTCGACGCCGCGCAGCATGCGGGCGCGCGCATCGGCGCCGAAGCGAACTTCTTTCGCTGCCATCTTCTCTCTTCCTTGTGTCTATCGGTTGTGTCGTCGGGTGGGGCTAGGCCGCGCGCTTCTTGCTGCCGGAGGAAGCGGAGCCCTCGATGATCCCCATGATGTCGCTCTCCTTCATGATCAGGAGTTCCTCGCCATCCATCTTCACTTCCGTGCCCGACCACTTGCCGAACAGGATCTTGTCGCCCGGCTTGACGTCGAGGGCCACGAGCTGGCCCTGTTCGTTGCGGGCGCCGGGGCCGGCGGCGATCACCTCGCCTTGCATCGGCTTTTCCTTGGCGGTATCGGGAATGATGATGCCGCCCTTGGTCTTCTCTTCCTCTTCCAAGCGGCGAACCAGCACGCGATCGTGCAGGGGACGAAATTTCATTGATCGACCTCCGAAACCAGTGGCTCGTGGATGCTGTGGTCCGGCCTCTCGCCGGCCGCGCTCGGGGCGCGAGCGGCCCGTTTCGGGCTGTTAGCACTCACTGACCCCGAGTGCTAGCGGCGATTTAGGCGTCTCTCGGGCCGCCGTCAAGTCGCCGCCGCCAGGATTCTTTCCGGGTCCTGGCAGCAATCGTCCCGAAAGAGTGCTAAGTGACTGTATTTACGAGGTTTTTATTGTCCGTCAGGATTTGCTGCGGCATCATGGTCGGCCGCGGCCGAGCCGCCTGGCCCGCCG
The DNA here is from genome assembly GCA_016869175.1 of Alphaproteobacteria bacterium. Taxonomy (GTDB): domain Bacteria; phylum Pseudomonadota; class Alphaproteobacteria; genus VGEV01. The sequence continues at coordinate 1,175 of VGEV01000144.1, read as the reverse complement.
CTAGAGCGATGGGCAGCGTGTCGTGAGTGACTTGGAGAAGCAGTTGTCGGGCTATCGGCTGACCACGGCCGAGATCCTGTATCACATGCCGGACCGGCCAAACCTGCTGCAGAGCTATGTCTGGCAGGACTACGACCGGGCGCCGGAGTTTCCGATCCTGCACCGCTTCCTGCAATTCTGGCGCACCACGCTGGACGGCCGGTTGCATTCGGTCCGGGTGGCCAGCCGGGAACTGGTGAGCCCCGCCCGGTTCCGCCACGTCGGCATCTTCTCTCAGCTACACTGACCCGCCGGGATCGTGCGCGGCGGCGCCGGCCCAGACCGGAGGGCGCGCATGGCTCGGCTCGAGTTCTTTTTCGACTGCTCCAGTCCCTGGACCTATTTGGCGTTCCACCGGATCGAGGCGGTGGCCGCGGCACGACGGGCCAGCCTGCTCTGGAAACCGATCCTGGTGGGCGGACTGTTCAACACCGTCAATCCCTCCGTCTATCATTCGCGCGAGCACCCCGTGCCGGCGAAACAGCGCTATCAGGCCAAGGACCTGGCCGATTGGGCGCGCCATTGCGGTTTGGCCATCACCTGGGTGCCAGGGGTGTTTCCGGTCAATAGCGTGAAGGCGATGCGCGGTTGCGTGGCGTTGGCAGGCGACGCGCGGCTGCCGGCCTATGCGCGGGCGGTGTTCGAACTCTACTGGGGCGAGGATCGGGACATCTCGCAGGACGCGGTGCTGGCCGAAGCCGCGGCGCGGGCGGGTCTCGATGCGGCTTGGCTGCGGTCGGCGGCGGGGGCGCCGGCGGCCAAGGACGGCCTGCGCGCCAACACCGAGGAACTGGCGGCCCGTGGCGGTTTCGGTTCGCCGACCATGTTCGTGGACGGCGCTGACATGTATTTCGGCAACGACCGCCTGCCGCTGGTCGAGGCGGCGCTTGCTCGTTCCAGCACGGCAACACGTTAGTCGTGCGGTTCGACCGGCGCTTGCGAACCAGACGCCAGCATCGAACCGCTATCCTGGATTATTCGTGACGCGGGCCGTATCGGTGCGGCGGGTGTAGCATAACTCACTGATTTCGTTCAGGATTTGGTTGTCTAATCCGGTCCTTCACGAGAGCAGGGAGGCGCCACGCCCGCCATGGCCGACGATAGAGAACGCTCCTGCGATTTGCCAAGCGTCGGGC
>VGEV01000143.1 GCA_016869175.1 Alphaproteobacteria bacterium | reverse complement strand
CCCATCGCGTGCGCATCGCCTTCGCCGCCGTTTGCCCGGATGCCGCTCTCATCCGCTTGCTCGCCGGCGCGCTTCGACCCGCCGCTCCATGACCGACGGGGCCGATGCCCCGAAAACACCCGTTCCCGCAATCCCAAACCAATAACCCGACACCCGACAAACCAACCCGCGATGAAAAAGACGCAACGACCACGCATGCCGCGTGATCGCCTTGCCTCCCTGCCCATCACATCATGGCCTCTCGTGAATAAACCGGGTTCAGCGAGACCATGCCGGCCAGCACCTCGATCAGGAAGCCGGTGCGCTGTGAATCCTTGTTGGCCCGCTCTTCGATGGTGCGGCGCAAGGCCCGCCCCAGCCATAACGCGACCACGGCGAAGACGGCGAACAAGGCGAGCGGCACCAACGCCAGGGTCCCGCCAATGGCGAAAGTGACGGCCAGGAACAGGGCGGCGAACGGCAGGTCGACGATCAGCAGCATGCCCTGGCTGGTATAGAAGTCGCGGATCGGTTCGACCGCGTTCAGGCGGTCGAGCTGCTGGCCGGTCGAGCCGAGCTGCAGATCGTCGGCCCGGGCGGCCAACAGCCACTCGACGGCCAGGCAAGACAGCGCCTGTTCGCGTGTCGCGGCCGCCCAGTTGAGCACCAGGCTGCGGGAATAGTTGAGCGCGCAGTCCAACAGCACGGCTGCCATGACCGCCAGCGAGAGCAGCGCCAGCGTCGCCTCGGCGGCGTTCGGCAGGATGCGATCGTAGACTTGCAGCGTGACCAGCGGCAGCACCAGCGCCACCAGGTTGCTCGCCAGGCCCGCGGCGAAGACCGAAGGGCTGAGGCCCGGCAGGATAAGGCCGAGATCGGCCTTGCGCCGGTGGACCGCCGGGGCGCCGTTCGTATGTGGACTCCGTGCCACGGTCCCGTCGGCCCCCTGAGCAGAAGCGTTACTCTTTGCCGGGCAGCATGCGGCAACTCGGTAAACCGGCCGTAAATCCATTGGTACCGAGATCCCGGCATTTACCGATCTCCCTAGCGCGGCGTTAACGGCGGCTGGCGTTGACTAGCCAGCGCGCGGCGGAGCTTGCGGAAACTCGGCTGCGCCTCGAGCAACCAGAAAGGTGTGGCGCCATGGCCGAACGGGACAACCAAGCAAGCCGTGACGACGACTCGGCCGATGCCGGCTTCCTTGAGGAGTTGCGGGCGAGCGAACGGCGCCAACCGCTGGACCGGGAGGGCGGCGGCGAGGACCGTGGCGGCGGTGACGCCGACGACGGCGCTGCCGGCCAGGGCAACGTGCATATGGGCACCTCGTCGGTCGATATGGCCGAGGCGGACGTGCGCCGGCAGGCGCCCGGTCGGGACCTGGATGCGGCCGACCGCCCTGCTGGCGCGGCTGGCGTGCGGACGGAATCGACGACCGACGAGCCGGGCGCCATGCCGGCGGATGATCGCGATATTCTGCTCGGCGGAGCGGCCGAGGATCGCTTGCAAGATGGCGCCGAGAACGGTGCGCTCGACCTGGGCGATGTCGAGACGCGCGCCGCGGGCCTGGCCGCAGGCGAGGCAGCGGTGGGGAACGGCGTCGCTACCGGAGCCGCTCAAGGCATTGCGGCGCCGGCGGCGGATGCCGGCGGCGATAGCCCGGCCGAGGCGCCGGCCGGTCAAGCGGCAGTGCTGGCCTTCGCGAGCGGCGCCGGCCAGGCGGTCGTTGGCCGCGCAAGTGACGCGCCGGACACCGAGAGTGGAAATTCCGCGGGCGACGCGAACCCGTCGGTGACCGAAGCGGCCAGCCCGGCCCCCGGCCGCTCCGTCGTGGACGGCGAGGGCGGGGAGGGGCTCGATCCGCGGTCGCTTGCGGGCGATCCGCCGCTGGCCGAAGTCGCCGTTACGCCGAGCGAACCGCCGGCGCCCGTCGACAGCGAGGCCGCGCCCGTCGACAGCGAGGCCGCGCCCGCGGAAGGCGAGGTGCCAGGCCTGACGCTGCTCGGCGGCGGCAGGAACGACGTTTTGACCGGTGGCGACGGCGACGACGTGCTCAGCGGCGGTGCGGGCAACGACCGGCTGTCGGGCGGGGCGGGCGATGACCGGCTCGACGGGGGCAGTGGCAAGGACATCCTGGAGGGCGGCGCGGGCAACGACCGGTTGTCGGGCGGCGCGGGCAACGACACGCTGCGCGGCGGCGCAGGCGATGACCGGTTGCTCGGCGGTGCAGGCAACGATCGGCTCGACGGCGGACTTGGCCGCGATATCTTGCAAGGCGGTGCCGGCAACGACACGCTCGCGGGCGGCGAGGACAACGATCGGCTGATCGGCGGCGCGGGCAATGACGAATTGCGGGGCGGCGCCGGCGATGATCGGCTGGACGGTGGCGAGGGCAACGACGTCCTGCAGGGTGGCGCGGGCCACGACACGCTGGTCGGCGGCGCGGGCAACGACCGGCTGTCGGGCGGTGCTGGCGACGATGTCCTGCTGGGCGGCGGCGGCGCGGACATCTTCATCTTCGCCGCCGGCGGTGGCCATGACCAGGTGTTCGGCGGCGCCGGCAGCGACACGATCGAGCTGCAGGGCGTCTCGGCGGGCCCCAGCTTCGGCGACTGGACGTTGTCACTGACCGACGGCCAGGTGATCGGCAGCGACGGCCACAGCATGCATTTCAGCGAAGGAGCGGCCGGCGTGCTGCGCCTCGCCGACGGTTCGGAGATCGCCTTCGAGGGTATCGAGCGCGTGCAATTCTAGTTTGGCTTTGGATTTGAAGTTCCTCACCGCGTCGGCCGCCAAGATCGGAGGAACTTCAAATTCGCCGCGCTAGGGTCGGATTGAGTCAGACCGGAACCGTTCCCTTGAGCAGGACGCGGTGCATCAGGCGCAAGTCGCCGTCGGGATAGTCGGCGCTGGCGCGGTGCATGGTGGAGCGGTTGTCCCAGAGCAGCAGGTCGCCCGACTGCCAGCGATGTTGGTACTGGAATTCGGGCCGCGTCGCGTGCTCGCCCAGTTCGTCGAGCAGCCGGTCGCTGTCCGCATCCGACAGGCCGACGACCGATTCCATCCGGTTGGGGTTGAGATAGAGCGCCGGTCGGCCGCTCTCGGGATGCGTGCGGATGAGCGGGTGGCTCACCTCCGGCGTCTCCGCGGCCTCCGCGGCACTGCGCGTCATGATCCGGCCGCCGGCTCGCCGGCTCTGGTAGCGGTGTCTGGCGCGGAGGCCCGCCAGGCGCTGGCGGGTGGCCGCCGGCAGCCGCTCCAAGGCAAGTGCCATGTTGCAGAACCGCGTGTCGCCGCCGCTGGATGGCAGGGCCTTGGCCAGCAGCATGGTCACTTTCGCCGGCACCGCGAAATAGGAATCGTCGGTGTGCCAGTATTCGCCCACCACCACCCGGCGGCCGTCGCCCAGCGCGTCACGGTCGGTCGAGGCCAGGACCATGATGTAGGCGTTGTCGGGATGGCGGGACGCACGGCGAAGCTGTAGCTGCGGCTCGCCGAACGCCTCGGCCGCTCGCACATAGGCGCTCGGCGCCAGGTCCTGCCGGCGCAGGCAGAGCACTTGGCGTTCCACCAGCGCCGCGTGGAGGCGCTGGCGCGTCTCGGCATCGAGCGGCCGGTTGAGGTCGAGACCGATCGCCTCGGCCGCCATGACGTTGCCCAGAGGCCGGATGTCGCAGGCCATCGCTGCCCCCGCCCGGCGCTAAAGCGCCCGCGTCAGACAATCCTCCGGCAGCGCCTTCAGTGGCGCGAAATCGCGCGCCGCCTGGTATTCCGGCCGCCGGAAACTCTCGCCGCGGTTGTCGATCGCGGAAACATTGACGTAGAGGATGACCCGGCGCAGCGGGCTGATGTTGATCGAGCTGCCGTGCACCACCGCCATGTTCATCAGCAGCACGCTGCCCGCCGGCCCGGTCAGCGCCTCGACGCCATGCCGTGCCACCAGCCGCTGCATGGTCTCGGGCGTGATGTCGAAGCGATGCTTCGCCGCCTGTCCGGCATCCGGCACGCTAGGGTCGATGCGCGCCTCGGAGACGAGGCCATGTTCGTGGCTGCCCGGCACCGCCAGGATGGGCGCGTTGCACGCGTTCACCTCGTCCAGATAGACGCCGATCATGATGCCCTCGGGGCGCGGAATGCCGTCCACCCGGTGATAGGTGCCCCAGTCCTGGTGCCAGGCGACGATCGAGCCGTCGCGCTGCTTCACGTTGACCCGCGACTGGTGGACATAGGCCTGCTTGCCGAGCAGTTGTTCGACCGCCGGCAGGATCTTCGGATGGCGGGCCAGCGCGCCGAACCGGGGATCCCAGAGATGCATGCCATAGACGACATGCGGCCGCCCGTCGGGCTCGCGCGCGACTTCCGGGCCTTGGCGACCGGTCACCGCCAGCATCGCCGCCTCGAGCGCCGCCAGTTCGGCCGCGGCCAGGACCGCCGGCAACAGGATGTAGCCCTTGCCACGATATTCCGTGACCTGTGCCGCTGTCAGTCGCATGCTCGCCCTCCTGGAATTGTCGTGCCGGTTGGATTATTGACCGGCGGCGCCGGGCTTGTCAGCTTCGGTCAGCAAACGGGGGGAAACGATGCGGGCCAATCCGGTCAAGGCGAAGTTAGCGCGGGGCGAGGCGGCCTTCGGCACCATGATCTTCGAGTTCCTGAGTCCGGGCCTGCCGCAGATCCTGGCGGGTGCCGGCGCCGAGTTCGTGCTCTACGACATGGAACATTCGGGTTTCGGCTTGCAGGAGATGAAGGAGCAGTTCGCGCTGTGCCGCGGCCTGGGCCTGGTGCCGGTGGTGCGCCCGCCTGGCAAGGACTACCAGTATGCCGCGCGGCTCCTGGACCTGGGCGCCATGGGCCTGATGTTCCAGATGGTGGAGAGCGCGGAGGAGGCGGCCAAGCTGGTGGCCTGGACGCGCTACCCGCCGCACGGCGTGCGGGGTGCCATGTTCGGCGGCGCGCATGACGATTACGGTGGCGGCGCCATCGCCGACACCATGGCGAAGGCGCACGAGCGCACCTTGATCCTGGCGCTGATCGAGACCGCCAAAGGCGTCGCCAATGTCGAGGAGATCATGGCGGTGCCGGGCATCGACGTGGCGCATCTGGGGCATGCCGACCTGTCGCTGTCGATGGGGATTCCGGGCGACTTCGCCAATCCCAAGCTGCAGGCGGCGATCGATCGGCTGCTCGCGGCCTGCCAGAAGCACGGCAAGCCGGCCGCCTGCCTCGCCGCCAACGCGAAGACCGGGCGCGACTGGATGGCACGCGGGTTCAAGATGGTGTCTTATTCCTACGATATCGCGCTCATCGCCGACGGCCTGCGCAGTGGCATCGCCGGGCTGAGGGGCAATGCGTGACACCATGGCCAACACGCTCATTGCGTTCGACCGCCAACTCGACTTCGTCTATGGCCAGCCGCACGAGGTCAGCCCACTGGTGCGCCGGGTGGTGGCGCGCAATCCCAGTGCCTTCACCCTGCACGGCACCGGCACCTATATCGTCGGCCGGGGCGAGGTGGCGGTGATCGACCCCGGCCCCGACCTGCCGGCGCATGTCGCCGCCTTGCAGGCCTGTCTGGCCGGCGAGCAGGTGACGCATATCGTGATCACCCATACCCATCGCGACCACTCGCCGGCCGCCAAGCCGCTGAAGTCGGCCACCGGCGCGCCGACCTATGGCTTCGGCCCGCATGGCAGCGGCCGGCCGGAAGGCGGCGGCGAGGAGGTGGAGGAAGGCGGCGACCTGGAATTCCGGCCGGATGTGCGGCTGGCGGATAGCGAGACGATCGCCGGCAAGGGCTGGACGCTGCGCGCGGTCTACACGCCCGGGCATACCTCGAACCACCTCTGCTTCCAGTTGGCGGAGGAAAAGGCGCTGTTCAGCGGCGACCATGTGATGGGCTGGTCGACCACCATCGTCTCGCCGCCCGATGGCGACATGCGACGCTACATGGCGAGCCTCGACAAGCTGCTGGCGCGCGACGACCTCAGCTACATCCCAACGCATGGGCCGGTGATCCGCCAGCCGCAGGGCTTCGTCCGCCACCTGATCCGCCATCGCCAGGAACGCGAGGCGCAGATCCTGGACTGCTTGAAGCAGGGCATCGGCCTTATTCCGGACATGGTCAAGGCGATATACCGGGAGGTGCCGGTGACGCTGCATGCGGCGGCGGGCCGCTCGGTGCTGTCGCATCTCATCGCCATGGTCGAGGATGGCCGGGCCCGGAGCGATGGGCCGGTTTCCGCTCGCGCCCGGTTCCGCCCGGCGTGAGCGCGCCGCGCAAGTCGATGTCCGGCAAGCCGGCGCTGGACCAGGCGCTGGCGGCCCATCAGTCAGGCGACGTGCGGACCGCCGCACGGCTCTATCGCGCCATTCTCGAGCATCAGCCGCGCAACGCCAATGCGCTGCACCTGCTGGGTCTGTTGCTGCACCAGACGGACGACCACTCGGGCGCCGAGCGGCTGATCCGCCGGGCACTGGCCGAGAAGCCCGACAGCGCGCTGTTCCTGGGCAATCTCGGCCGGGTGCTGAAGGCCAAGGGCGACCTGTTGGGCGCGCTCGGCCTGTATGGCCAGGCGCTGGCCCGCAATCCCGACGATGCCGGGGCGCACAACAACATGGGCAACATCTATCTGTCGCTTCGCCGCTACGAGGAGGCGCTGGCCAGTTTCACGCGGGCTTGCGTGCTGGCGCCCGACACGGCCGCCATGCATTACAACCGCGGCAACGCGCTGTCGCGGCTGGGCCGCGACGACGAGGCGCTGCAAGCCTTCTACAAGGCGACCGCGCTCGACGACGGCAACGTCTCCGCCGACCACATGCTGGCCGCGCTGACCGGGGCGCGGCGCGACAGCGCGCCGGAAGCCTATGTCGAGGACCTGTTCGATTCCTACGCCGACAGTTTCGATGTGGAGCTGCAGGAGGGTCTGGGCTATCGCGTGCCCTCGCTCTTGCGCGAGGCGCTGCTGCGCCATGTCGAGCCCGGCCGGCGGTTCCGCCACGCGGTCGATCTTGGCTGCGGCACCGGCCTCTCGGGCCTGGTGATCCGCGATCTGGCCGAACGGCTGACCGGCATCGACCTGTCGGCGCGCATGCTGGCCAACGCCCGCAAGCGCAACTGCTACGACGAACTTCACAAGCAGAACATCCTGGAATTTCTGAAGCGGCGGGGCCGCTACGACCTGGTGCTGGCGGCCGACGTGCTGATCTATGTCGGCGCGCTTGAGGCAACGTTCGCCGCGCTCGACGCGCATCTGGCGCCCAGCGCCCATTTTGTGTTCAGCGTGGAAGCCGATCCGGGCGACGGCTTCACGCTGTTGAAGACGGGCCGTTTCGCCCATTCGCGACCCTATATCCAGGGTCTGGCCGACCGGCACGGTTGGCGGCTCTGCGAGGCGATGCAGGCGTCGCTTCGCCGGCATTTCGACCGGCAGATCGAGGGCACGGTCTATGTTCTGCGGCACGGCGCCGGCTAGGCGCGGCTTCGCCGGCACGGCCGGCGGCGCCTGAGCCGGCGATGCTGTTCCACACCCCCAGTTTCGCCGTTTTCTTCGCGGCCTACTTCCTGCTGCACGTGGCGCTGCCGCCGGCCCACCGGCTGTGGCTGGTGGTGGCGGGCGGCTCGCTGTTCTATGGCTATTGGCAACCGCTGCATGTTTGGCTGCCGCTCGGCCTGACCCTGATCGCCTGCCTCGGCGCCGCCGTGGTGGCGGCGCAAGCGGACCCGGCCGCCCGCCGGCGATGGCTCGCCGTCACCGTTGTGTTGCTGCTGCTGCCGCTGGCGGTCTTCAAGTACACGGGCTTCCTGCTAAGCGACGTCATGGGCTTGGCGTCGGCCGGAATTGAGGCGCCCGTGATCGCTCTGCCGCTGGGCATCTCGTTCGTCACCTTTACCCTGATCGCCTACGCGGTCGATGTCGCGCGCCGCGATTTTCCTCCGGGCGGCAAGCCCGTGCTGCTTGGCGCCAACGTGCTGTTTTTCCCGCACCTGGTCGCCGGGCCGATCCTGCGTCCCGGCCAAGTGATCCCGCAATTGGCGCGGCCCCGTGCCTGGCGCGGCGCGCCGTGGACGCTGGCCGGACTGATCTTCACAAGCGGGGTGATCAAGAAAGTCTGGTTGGCCGACCAGCTCGCACCGGTCGTCGACCGGATCATCGTCCAGCCGCAGCCGAGCGCGGCGGAAGCGTGGCTATGCCTCTATGCCTTCGCCGGGCAGATCTATGGCGACTTCTCCGGCTATACCGACATGGCGATCGGCCTGGCGCTGGCGCTGGGCGTGCGGCTGCCAAGCAATTTCCGCCGACCCTATGCCGCAACCAGCGTCGCGCTGTTCTGGCGCCGCTGGCACATCACGCTGTCCGAATGGCTGCGCGACTACCTCTACATTCCGTTGGGCGGCAATCGCGGCGGCCGGCTCCGACGCCTGCGCAACGTCGTGCTGACCATGGGGTTGGGCGGATTGTGGCACGGCGCGGCCTGGACCTTCGTTGCCTGGGGCCTGCTGCATGCCGGCGGCATCCTGCTGGCGCATTTCTGGGGCGCGGCCAGGCGTCACCTGGGTTTGCCGGCGCTGCCCTCGCCGCTCGCCATCCTGCTCTGCTTTCACTTCGTCGCCGTCTGCTGGATCTTCTTCCGGGCGCCGGATTTCGCCAGCGCGGCGCGGCTGCTGGCGGCGCTGGTGGGCAACGGAAGCGACGCGCTGGACGTGGCCGGCGCCAATCTGCTGCCGCTGACGGTGCTGGCGGTGTTCTTCGCCACCCACCGTTACGATGGCCATGCCCGGCTGCGCCTGCTGGCGCGCCGCCTGCCGGCGGCGCTGCTCTGGCCGCCCATGCTGGCGATCGTCGGTTTCGGCATGCTGGCGCAGCTGGGCGGCGCGCAGCAGTTCATCTATTTCGAGTTCTGAGACGATGGACCGCGCGAACTGGCCCGTCCGCCTGGCAAGCCTCGCGCCGGCGATCTGGGCCGGGCTCGCCGTCGCGGCGTTGGACGTCCTGCTGTTCAGCTTGGCAACGCGCGAGCTGTCGCTGATGAGCCGCAGCGAGTTGGCGGCACGCCTGGCATTGCCCTTGCTGTTGCTCGGCTTGGCCGGGACCGCGCTCAGCGTGTTCCGCGCGCGTGCGGCGACACTCCTGTTGTTCCTGGTCGCGACGGTGGCGAGCGTGGCTGGCGGTGAACTGCTGCTGACGGCGAAGGCCGCGCTCGTGGCCACGGCCGAGGGCGGCGCCGGCGCCATCGACAGCTTGCGGGCGGCGCGGGCGCAAGGGCGCGCGCTCGCCGCCAGCCTCAGCATGCTGCCGACCTTTCGCAACCAGGGGGCGGGCCGGATCGCGAGCCGGCTGGCCGACGAGCGGGGCGAACTCGTTCCCTTGGCCGGCATCCCTAACAGCGAAACGCTCTACTGCCGTCGCGCCGCCCGCTGGCTCAGTTATCGCGCCGACGAACTGGGCTTCCGCAATCCCTCCGGCGTCTGGCAGGGCGGGCAGGCCGATGCGGTGTTGCTGGGCGATTCCTTCGTCGTCGGTCATTGCGTCGAGGACGACGGCGAGTTCGGCGCCCTGCTGCGCGCGCGCCTGGGCAAGGTGCTCAACCTGGGCCAAGGCGGCCGTGGTCCCTTATTCCAGCTCGCCACCTTGGTCGAGTATGGCCCGATGCTGAAGCCGCGCATCGTGCTGTGGTTCTATGTCGACGGTGACGACATCGAGGACGACCTGGCGTACGAGGGGCAGAGCGCTCTGCTTCGCCGCTATCTCGAACCGGGCTTCAGTCAGGGACTGTTCGAACGCCGGGCCGGCGTGACGGCAACGCTGCACGAGTTCCAGGAGCGGGCGCTCGCGCTGGCGGCCGAGGATACCGCCGGACGGCACGCCGACTGGTGGCGCGAGGCGGCGACCCTGGCGCAACTGCGCGGGCGGCTGCAAATGGCCTGGCAAGCGCTGCGACCCGTCGACCTTGCCCTGTTCCATCGCGTGCTGTCGCGGGCGGGCACGGTCGCGGCGGCCTGGCAGGGACAATTGGTGCTGGTCGACCTCGCCCAGCAAACGGACATGTCCGGCGGGCGGTTGCGCGAGACACGCCAACAGGTGCATGCGATCGCGGGCCAACTGGGCATTCCGCTGATCGAGCTGGCGCCGGCATTCCGCGCGGCCGGCGGCGCGCTGTTCCAGCCGGGCGATGGGCATTACACCGCCGCCGGCTATGCGCTGGCGGCGGAACACATCGCGCGCTCGCTCTCCCGGCTTCAGGCTAGGACACGGACTCATAAGCACGCATCCAGATTCGTGATGCGGCGAGCTTGATGAGGGCGAGGTAGTTGGCGTCGTGCTTGTCGTAGCGCGTGGCGATGGCTCGGAAGTGTTTGACCCTGTTGAAGAAGCGCTCGACCAGGTTGCGGTAGCGGTAGAGGAAGGCGCTGAAGG
>VGEV01000142.1 GCA_016869175.1 Alphaproteobacteria bacterium | reverse complement strand
GCCGCCAAGGACGGGAGCGGCGGGTCGGGCGGGTCGGCGGCAGCGGCGGCTGACGCTTGGCTCGCGGGCGCCTGTTCGGCGCCGCCGTCCACCGGTGCCACCAGCCGCGGCGGCCCGGCCGGCGGATCGGGCGGTCCGTCCGCGACCAACGGCGGCGTCTCCACCAGCAATTCGACGGCGATCGGCTCTGCCGCGTCCTCGGGCCGCCACCCTTCCGCGCCCCACAGCAGATAGCCGGCAAGCAAATGGCCCAGCAGCGAGAAAGCCAGGCCCCGCCGGCGCAATCGGCTCAACGACATGGCGGCGGCCCGTGCATCGGGGCCGCTTCCCATGGCAGCAAGTAGGCGCTGCCGCCGCGCGCGCCGCGTTCCGCGACGATGCCGAAGGCGCTGGCCAGGTTGGCATCGCTGAGCGCAACCGCGGGCGGCCCATCGGCCAGCAGCCGGCCACCCGCCAGCAACAGCACCCGGTCGGCAAAGCGGGAGGCCAGGGTCAGATCGTGCAGCACCGCCAACACCATTCGCCCGGCGCAAGCGCGGGCGCGCAGGCGCTGCATGGTGGCAAGCTGGTGCAGCGGATCGAGCGCCGCCACCGGCTCGTCCAACAACGACACCTCGCCCTCGACCGCCAAGGCCCGCGCCAGCAGCGCGCGGGCGACCTCGCCGCCCGACAGCGTATCCACCCGCCGCTCGGCCAGCCCGGCCAGTGCCATGTCGGCGAGCGCACGGGCGATCGCCTGCGCATCCGCTGCCGCGTCCCAGCCCTTGGCGGTGCGGTGTGGCAGGCGGCCGAGCGCCACCAGATGGTCGAGCCGCAGTGGCCAGCGCACGGTCGCGGCCTGCGGCAGATAGGCAACGCGCCGCGCATGGGTCTCGCGCGACATCCGCCCGAGATCGTCGCCGTCGAGCAGCAGCCGCCCGGCCGCTGGCGACCGCAGCCGCGCCAGCGCGCGCAGCAGCGTGCTCTTGCCGGCGCCGTTGGGCCCGGCCAGCACCACGAACTCGCCGGCCGCGAGCGTGAAGTCGAGCCCGCTCAGCACAGGCCGCCCCGAGAGCGTCAGCAACAGGCCTTGCGCCACCAGGCTGTTCATTGCTGCTGCCGCCCAAGCTGCAGGATGAGATGCAGGAAAAATGGCGCGCCGATCAGGGCGGTCAACACCCCCAGCATCAGCTCGCTGCCGGACGGCAGCAGGCGCACGGCCAGATCGGCGCTGGCCAGCAGCAGCGCCCCGGCCAACGCGCTCGGCCACAACAGCGCGCCCGGCCGATGCGCGACGAACGGGCGCACCAGATGCGGCACCACCAGGCCGACGAAGCCGACGCCGCCGGCCCCGGCGACGCTGCCCCCCGCCAGCAAGGCCGCCGCCAGCACGACGCGCGTGCGCAGCCGCGCCAGGTCGATCCCCAGGCTCTGGCCGGCATCCTCGCCCAGGGTCAACGCATCGAGACCGCGCCCGACACCCCGCAACAGCAACGCGCCGGTCGCCACGAAGGGCAAGACCAACAGCAAGTCGTCCAGTCCGCGGTCGCGCAGCGAGCCCATCAGCCAGAACACCAGCTCGGCGGAGGCATAGGGGTTCGGCGAGAGATTGATCGCCAAGGCCGTCAACGCCACCGCCAAGCTGCCGAGCGCCACGCCCGACAAGATCAGCGTCAGGCTGCCTGACCGGCGGGCGAGCCAGAGCAGAAGCAGCGTCGCCAGCAATGCGCCCGCCAACGCCGAGAGCGGCAAAGCCAGGGTGGAGACCGCCGCCAGTCCGAAATAGAGTGCCGCGACCGCGCCCAACGACGCGACGGCGGACACGCCGAGCAGGCCCGGTTCCGCCAACGGGTTCTGCAACAGACCCTGCAGGGCCGCGCCGCAGAGTCCGAGCGCGGCCCCGACCACGGCGCCCAGCAGAACCCGCGGCAAGCGAATTTCCAGCAGGATGGCGGCCAGCGCCGGGTCGCTTCCGCTGATGCCCGCCCAGAGCTGCGCCGGCGTCATGGCGACCGCGCCGAAGCACAGCGAGAGCGACAGGACGAGCAGCAGTGCCAGCGTCAGCCGCCGGCACAGGCGCGCCCCGGCACGCTCAATCGTGCTGGAAGCCGGTGCCTTGGCGGTCGCTTGCATCAGGTCCCAGACCCAGATAGCGCGCGCGGCACTCGTCCCACAGCGACAGCCGGGACCAGTCGGGCGGATTCAGGATCTCGTCCCCGTCGCCCAGGAAGGGGTTGGGGAAATACAGCGCGATCTGCGGCTCGTCCGCGCCGTTGAACAATCGGAAGCCCCAGGACATCGGTGCGCCGTCCCGGCCCAACCCGCGGAACAGCTCCGCCCGGCCCGGTCGCCGCCGCAATTTGAGGCGCGCCGGGGTCGGCCGGCTCGGCCGGCCGTGGTTCTCGCCGATGCAAAGATGGAAATGCGAGACGCCAAGCAGGACCGTCAGGTAACCGTCGAGCAGGCTGATGCGATCGGGCGGCGCGACGCAGCGCAGCTCGTAGGCGGCACCCTGGATCATCGGGCCGAAGGTCAGCTTGTCCCAGTGCCGTTCGAAAAGATGGCGAAGGAGGCGATGCAGGAAGGCCTCGTCCGTCGGCAAGGCAAACAACTCGACCGCCCGTCCATCGGCATCCAGCTCCAGCCTCGCCATGGCCTGTCCCATCCTGGCGCCTCCTCGCGCTGCCGCCAGCGGACAGTCTAGCCGCAGCCATGGCGCTTCAGAACCTGAGCGCGAGGCCAAGATAGGCCGCGCGTCCGGCGGTGCCATAGCCGAGCACTTCCTGATAGTCCCGGTTCAGCAGGTTTTCCGCCCGCGCGCGCGCCTCGACCCCTTCGGTCAGCTTGTAGGACAGCGCGAGGCCCAGCAGCAGATAGTCCTTGAGCGGCACCAGCGGCGCCGGGAACCGGGCGAAATCCAGATCGGCATTACCGGCGACGTAGCGGGCATGCAGGGCAAGGCTTGCCCGCTCGGCGAGGAAGGCCTGCTGCGCCAGGGCATTGACGACGTGCCGGGGAACACGCGGCAGGCGTGCGCCGTCGAACGTGTCCTTGGTGTCCGTGTAGGTGTAGGCGGCGTGCAAGGCCAGCGACGCCAGCGCCTGCCAGCGCGCGCTCGCCTCGATGCCGCCGGTGTCGGTCCGGCCGGGCACCTGGAAGTAATTGGGGCCGGGGCCGAAGACGAAGGCGATGCGATCTTCGATACGCAGGTCGAAATAGGCGACCGACAGCTCAAGCCGATCGCCGGCAAGGCGGTAGTCGAAGCCCGCATCCCAGCTGCGGCTGGTTTCCGGCTGCAGGTCGACGTTGCCGAAGGGCGCCGCGAACAGCTCGAACAAGCTGGGGGCACGGAACCCGGTGCCGTAGCTGGTGCGCAGGCGCAGGCCCGCCAGCGGCGTGCGATAGGCCGCCGTCGCGCGGTAGGTGTCGAACTCGCCGAAGGTCTCGTGGCTGTCGAGCCGGCCGCCCAAGGTCAGCGTCAACGGCGACCAGGGCTTGAGTTCGTACTGCGCATAGAGCGCAGCGATGCCGATCTCGGTCTTGCTCTGGGTGTTGGTCTCCAGGCCCTCGCGCTCGCCTTCCGCGCCGAACACTAGGCGGTTGCTGGCATCGTGCGTGTAGATGCCTTGGTAGTCGAGCTTCAGCCGGCGGCCATCGGCGAAGAAATTCGGCCTGCCGGCGCGGAAATTGTCGCGGGTATTGATGCTATGGCCAAGGCCCAGTTGATTGACAAGGCGCCCCCCCAGAAGGCTCAACGTGGCAGCCAGCCGGCCGGATCGCTGCGTCACCTCGCTTACCAGGTCGTCGTCGCGCAAGGTGAAGGCGGGCGGCGGGAAGCCATCGAATTCGAATGTCGCATCGACCGCGCGAAGGCTGGCGGAGAGACCAAGGTTGTCGGCCAGGTCGAGGTCGACATTGCCGTGCACCGTGGTGTTGCGCACGGGATCGTTCTCGACATTGCCGTCGCGCTGGTCGGCCGCGGAGAAGCCGGAACTGACCAGCCGGTCGAAGCGGAAGGCAAAGCCGCCGCCATTGAAGCCGCCCGAGGCGCCGTAACCCAAGCGTGCCGTCTTGAAGCTCCCGGCCTCCGCTTGCGCCTGCTGGCGCACCGGGCCTTGACCGCGCTTGGTGATGATGTTGACCACGCCGCCGACCGCGTCGCCGCCATAGAGCGTGCTCTGCGAGCCGCGCAACACCTCGACGCGATCGACCTCGCTCGCCAGCAGATGGGCGAAGTCGAACGAGGTCTGCGTGCCGCTGGGGTCGCTCACCTCGACGCCGTCGATCAGCACCAGCGTGTTGAAGCCGTTGGCGCCGCGCATGCGCAGCGAAGTGAAGCCGCCGGGCGCGCCCGTCTGATTGACGCTGACCCCTGGCACCTCGCGCAGCAATTCGGCCAGGAACGGGCTTTGCCGGCGCTCGATATCCCGCTGGTCCAGCACCGTCACCGCGGCGCCCACGTCGGCCGCCGCCGTCGTCGCCCGGTTGGCCGTCACCACCGTCGGTTCGAGTTCGCGCCGGGGCTCGTCCGCCCGGCTCGAAACCGCCACACAGCACGCCGCCAAAGCAGCAAGCCACGTCGCATTGTTAGCAAGTCCGCCCATGTTCACTCCCGCCGGCCCGCGACGGATGGCCCTTGCCCGGCACGCGCTCCGGGACATGGGACATTCCGCCGTCGTCGCCGCTACGGAAGCTCCGCACCCTGGGCACACCCCGGCCCTGGGCTGGGCGACAGGCGAAGGCAGGTTTCCTGGCTCGCGGGTCGTCGCCGCCGGCCGGTCTTCCCAGGTCGCGGCACATGACCGCCGCGGACCCAGTGACTAGAAGTTGGCCAACAACTCGCCGCTCACAGTTGCGGGGGCAGCCACGGCATGGCGCCACAGCAGGGCGCCGACCGTGTTCCCTATTACCCGTCCGTTTCCGGACGGCACCTTCGTCTAACGGCGATGACGCTAGCGCAGGATCGGGCCGTTCGCAATCGCCCGGGCTGCCGCGGCCAGCCGCTCGACCGCCTCGCCAAGGCCCGGGCTGGGGCAGATCCACAGCCTGCTCGGCAGGGCCAGCGCGGCGGTTTCGCCTGGCGTGAGGCGCAAGGCCCGATGTCGCAACAGCCGTTCGGCCAACGAGCCGCCGCGCAGTTCCTGTCGGTCGAGCACGATCAGCGCCGGCGACAGCAGGGCGATCTGTTCCAGCGACAGCAGCGCGAAAGCGGGAAGCCGCAACTCGCGTGCGGCATTGGCCAAGCCGGCGCGCCGCAGCAGTTCATCGCCCAACGAGCCGGCGCCGGCCGAGTAGCCGTTCGGCCGTAGCACCAGCGCGCGCGGGGCGTCGGCCGTCGTCTCGGGAAGCGCGGCGATGGCCGCCAGTTCCAGCGCCGCCGCTTCGGCCCGCGCCCGCTCCCCCAGCGCCTGGCCGACTTGGCGAAGCTGGCTCAGGGCAACCGCCAAGGAGTCGGCGATGCCCAGTTCGATCACCGCAATTCCCTGACGGCGCAGCCACCGGCTGCTCGCCCGCGCCTGGAACTCGCCGGCCAGCACCAAGTCCGGCTTGAATGCCATCACCTCCTCGCTCAGGCCCCGATTGAGCGGGCGCAGGCCTACCCGGTCGGCGAAATAGGACAGCTCGGCATCGGCCGACAAGTACGAGACCGACAGCAACCGGTCGGGCTCCGCCAGCCACAGCGCCAGTTGGTCGGCGCACAGATTGGTGGAAACGACGCGGGCCGGTTTGGCCAGGGCCGGCCAGGCAACCAGCATGAGGGCGAGCGCCAGCCGAGCGGCCCGCCTTAGCCGGCGCATGCCACCATGCGTCGGGCATAGGCGATGGCAGCCAGCATGTTGGTCGGTCGGGCCAGCCCCTTCCAGGCGATGTCGAAGGCGGTGCCATGGTCGACCGAGGTGCGCCGGACCGGCAAGCCCAGCGTCACGTTGACCGTCTCGTCGAAGGCCACCAGCTTGGTCGGGATATGGCCCTGGTCATGATACTGTGCCACCACCAGATCGAATTCGACCTTGAGGGCGCGATGGAACACCGTGTCGGCAGGCAAAGGGCCGCTGACGACGATACCCTCGCCCTTGGCCATCTCGACCGCCAGGTTGATCTCGTCCAGCTCCTCGCGGCCGAACAGCCCGCCTTCGCCACAATGCGGATTGAGCCCAGCGACGGCGATGCGCGGCTCGGCCAGCCCCAGTTCGCGGAAATGCGCGTGGCCCGCCTGGATGGTCGCCAGCACGCGGGTCGTGGTGGCGCGCCGCGTCGCCTCGAGCAGCGAGACATGAGTGGAGACATGGATGCTTGCCAGCTTGTCGGAAGCAAGCAACATGAACGAACCCTTGGCTCCGGTCAGCTTGGCCAGCAACTCGGTGTGGCCGTCATAGCGATGTCCGGCGGCATGCAGGGCGGCCTTGTTGAGCGGCGCGGTAACGATCGCGTCGATCGCGCCCGAAAGCGCCAGTTCGACCGCGCGCGCCACCGCGCGATAGGCCGCCTCGCCGCCGGCGGCGGAAATCGCGCCATCGACGATCGTCGCCCGGTCGGCGAGCGCCACCGGGACGAGCGGCACTGCCCCGCAGCCCTCGCCGAAGCCGAGCGTCGCGCCGACCAGCCGCGCCGCGCGCGCCATCACCGCGCCATCGCCGACCACGCAAAGCCCGGTGCGGGCCGACGGCGGCAGCGCGGCCAGCGCGCCGGCGATTACCTCCGGGCCAACCCCGCTGGGGTCGCCCATGGTTATGGCGATGCGGGCTGCCGACATGGTCTCCTCGCGGTTGCCGGGCACTGTCGCGTCCGGGCGCCGGCCTGTCCAGCCATTGCCGACCCGTAACCGAGCGGGGATGATAGCAGCGCAACCGACACGGAACCGCCCATGGTCGCCGCCCGCGGACGTCAATTCCTGCATACGCCGGGTCCCACCAACATGCCCGAGCGCATCCTGCGCGCCATGGATCGGGCCGCCATGGACCACCGCTGTCCGGATTTCACCCGGCTGGCCCGCGATTGCTACGCGGGTCTGCGCTGGCTGTTCCGGACCGAGGGCGCGGTGCTGGTGTTTTCCTCGGCCGGCCACGGCGTCTGGGAAGCGGCCTTCGTCAATACCTGCTCGCCCGGCGAGCGGATACTCATGGCAGAGACCGGCGCCTTCTCGCAGTGGTGGAAAGAGATGGCCGAGGGCTTCGGCCTGGCGGTCGATTACCTGCCCGGCGACTGGCGCCAAGGGGCCGATCCGGCGGCGGTCGAGGCGGCCTTGCGCGACGACCGGCAGCGGGCGATCCGCGCCGTGGCGATCGTGCACAACGAGACCTCGACCGGGGTCACCAGCCGGCTGGCGGCGATCCGCGGGGCGATCGATGCCGCCGATCACCCGGCGCTGTTGATCGTCGATACTATTTCCTCGCTCGCTTCCATGGATTTCCGCATGGACGACTGGCGCATCGACGTGGCGATCGGCGGCTCGCAGAAGGGATTGATGCTGCCGCCGGGACTGGGCTTCAACGCGGTCAGCGCCAAGGCGCTGGCGGCGGGGCAGTCGGCCCGGCTGCCGCGCGCCTATTGGGACTGGCGGCCGATGCTGCCCAACGGCCGCGACATGGACTTCACCTGCACGCCCGCGGTGAACCTGTTCTTCGCGCTGAAAGAGGCGCTCGCCATGCTGGCCGAGGAAGGCCTGCCGGAAGTATTCCAGCGGCACCATCGCCTGGCAGAAGCGACCCGACAGGCGGTGCGCGCATGGGGGGAGGATGGCGGCGTTCATCTGCAATCCCGGCGCGCGGACGAGCATTCCAACTCGGTCAGCGCGATCCGTCTGGCCGACGGCCACGATGCGGAGGCAGTGCGCGCCCTGGCGCGCGACCGTTTCAGCACCGTGCTGGGCGCCGGCCTGCTGCGCCTGCGTGGCCGCGCCTTCCGCATCGGCCATCTGGGCGATCTCAACGAGCCGATGCTGCTGGGCGCGCTGGCGGCTTGCGAAATGGCGCTGAAGGCGGCCGGCGTGCCGCACCGGGCGGGCGGCGTGCAAGCCGCGCTCGGCTATCTCGCGGCGCCCGCGCCCAAGGGAGGAGCGACATGACCTTCACGGTGATTGGCCGCTGTCCACGCAGCGGACGGCTGGGCATCGGCCTGGCCACCTATTCGCTGGCGGTCGGCGGCTACTGTCCAGCCATCCACGCCGGCCTGGGCGCGGTATCGAGCCAGGCTTTCGTCAATCCGCGGCTGGCACCGCTGGCGCTCAGCCTGCTGGCACTGGGCCACGCCGCACATCGGGTGATGGCGACGCTGATGGCCGAGGATCCTTACATCGCCTATCGCCAGATCGGCCTGGTCGATGCCGGCGGCGCGGTCGAGGCGCATACCGGCGAACGCACCCGACCGTGGGCAGGCCACCTGACGGGCGACGGCTTTCTGGTCATGGGGAACGTGCTGGCAGGACCGCCGGTGCTGGAGGCGATGGCCAAGGCGTTCGCCGGCAACGCAGGCGGCGAGCTTGACCAGCGGTTGCTGGCCGCGCTGGCCGCCGGCCGCGATGCCGGCGGACAGCAGGCGGCCGACGGCAGCCATTTGCCGGAGCGCTCCGCCTCGTTGCATGTCCATCATGGCGAGCCGGTGGCCGAGCTCGACCTCAGGGTCGATGCGCACGACGCCGCGGTCGACGAGTTGCAACGGGTGCACGCCGTCTATCGGCCCTACCTGCCCTATTACGCATTGCGCAGCAAACGACCCGATCAGACCCCGCCGCAGGACCTCTGGGCGCGGCAGAACCTCGCTCCGCGCTGATCACTCTCCCTTCTCGCGCAAGCTCTGCGAGAGGAAGTCGAAGTAGCCGGCCAGCCGGGCGCGAATGCTGGGCCGCTCGTGGCCTTCGCTCTCGTAGCGTTGTTCCAGCACATCCTCGAGATAGTGCGCCGCCGCGCGGTAGAAGGCGCGCGTGGGATGATCGGTGTGCGCCAGGATGACCTCGACCCGGATGCGCTCGCCGAGCGCCTCGATCTCGACCAGGCTGTCGCTCCAGGCCGACGCGACGAAGCGCTGCAAGTAGTCGAATTGACGCTCGATCTTGGCATCGTCCACACCGCTCATGACCCTACCCCGCGCGACCGACCGTCGGCGGGCCATGTTAGCGGGTTGCGACGATTCCGGCAGCGCCGGCGGGGCGGTCGGCGCCGATCAGGGGAATCGCTGAGCGCGATGCCAACGGATCGGAGGCCGCGCTAGCCGCCCAGGGCGGCCAGCAGGGGTGGCGGATTGGCGGCTTGCCAGGGTCGGCCGATCTCCGGCCGCCCGAAATAATAGCCTTGCAGGTAGTCGACACCGCGGCGTCGAAGGGCCAACGCATCCGCTTCCGTCTCGATCGACTCGGCCACCACGCGCACATCGAAGCCATGCGCCAAGTCGATCAGGGTGCGGACGAACAGGTCGTTGTCGCGATTGCTGTCGAGGCCCTGCACAAACTGGCCATCGATCTTCATCAGGTCGACATCCAGCGTCTTCAGATAACGATAGGACGTGTAGCCGGCGCCGAAATCGTCCAAGGCGACGGTGCACCCGAGTTCCTTCAGCCGCTCCACCATGTGCACGCTGTCTCTGATGTCTTGCACCGCGACGGTCTCGGTGATCTCGAAGGTCAGCCGCTCCGCCACCCGACCGGCATCGCGCCCCAGCCCCAGCAGCTGCGTCAGGGTGGAAGGATCGACGACGGTCATGCCCGACAGGTTGACCGCCAGCTGCAGGTCGGGGCAGGCCTCCAGCTCCTCCAGCGCCAGTTCCAAGGTACGGCGGTCGACCATGCGGATCAGCCCCAGCTTTTCCGCCGCCGGAATGAAATCGCCGGCCGGCACCAGCCGCCCGCTTTCGTCGAGCATGCGCAGCAGACATTCGGACACCTCGAAAACCTCTGGCGTTGAGGGTCGCGGGTTGATTCTCTGACCTCTGGCGATGGCCGGAGGCGGGGATGGCGGGACAGGCTGGTTTCTTCGACACGGACGAGCGGCTGGCGTGGCTGTCGGCGGCGGGGGACCCGCTGGAGCGGCTGGCGAAGGTGGTGGACTTCGAGCTGTTCCGCCCTGATCTCGAGGCGGCGGTGCCGCGCACGGACCGCTCCAAGGGCGGGAGGCCGCCATACGACGCGGTGTTGATGTTCAAGGTGCTGGTTGTGCAGACGCTGTACACGCTGTCCGACGATCAGGCCGAGTATCAGATCCGGGATCGGCTGTCGTTCATGCGCTTTGTCGGGCTGGCGCTGCACGATGCCGTGCCGGATGCCAAGACGATTTGGCTCTACCGCGAGCAACTCGTTCGGACTGGTGCCTTCGACCGGCTGTTCGCCCGGTTCGATGCGGCGCTACGGGAGAAGGGCTATCTGGCGATGGGTGGGCAGATCGTCGATGCCACTGTCGTCGAGGCGCGCCGCCCCCGGCTCACGCGCGA
>VGEV01000141.1 GCA_016869175.1 Alphaproteobacteria bacterium | reverse complement strand
CCATCCCGCCCGCACATCCGTTGGCCAAGGCCGAGTTCGCAACCATCCGCCTGCGCTTGTTGAAGCTCGGCGCCCGCATCGTCGAGACCGCCCATCGCGTGCGCATCGCCTTCGCCGCCGTTTGCCCGGATGCCGCTCTCATCCGCTTGCTCGCCGGCGCGCTTCGACCCGCCGCTCCATGACCGACGGGGCCGATGCCCCGAAAACACCCGTTCCCGCAATCCCAAACCAATAACCCGACACCCGACAAACCAACCCGCGATGAAAAAGACGCAACGACCACGCATGCCGCGTGATCGCCTTGCCTCCCTGCCCATCACATCATGGCCTCTCGTGAATAAACCGGGCTAAGCGGTCGTGCCACGGCCTGGCTCGCTGTCGATTCCGATCCTGCCGCCGTGCAGCTCGACGAAGACTTTGCATAGCGGCAGGCCCAGTCCGGTGCCGTCGTGCCGGTGGGTCAACGAATTGTCGATCTGTCCGAAGGCTTCGAACACCTTGGGCAGCGCATCGCGCGCAATGTCGATGCCGCTGTCGCTGACTGTCAGCAATATTCCGCCATCCGCCTGCCGGGCCGCCCGCAGGCCGATCCGGCCGCCCTAGGGGGTGAACTTCACGGCGTTGGACAACAGGTTCAACAGCACTTGTTGCAGCTTGCGTTCGTCGGCTTCAAGTTGGATGTCGGCTGCGATGTCGCTGGTCAGCATTAAATCGCCCGCTTTCATGCGCGGCCCCAGCAGTGGCATGGCGCGCTCGGCGACATCGGCGAGCGCGAAGCGGGACGGCTGCAATTCGTGCTTGCCGGCCTCGATTTTCGACATGTCGAGAATGTCGTTGATCAGGCTCAGCAAATGCTGCCCGCTGCGGTTGATTTCGCTGGCATAGTCGCGGTATCGCTCGTCGATGGTGCCGAAGGTCTGCTGCTGGATTAATTCCGAAAAGCCGTTGATGGCGTTGAGCGGGGTGCGCAATTCGTGGCTCATCACGGTCAGGAATTGGGACTTGGCGCGATTGGCGGCGACTGCCGCTTCGGCCACCCGATTGACCACTTCGAGCTGTCGATCGCGTTCGAGCTTGGCCTCGATTTCGGTCTCGCGACGCACGCGCTTGCCATACAGGTACAAGATTGCCGTGCCCAGGAACGTCGCTAAAAGAACAACGGACAAACCGGTCATGACGGCGATGCGCGCGGATCGCCGCAGTTTCGCGCCGACGGGAATGTCCAGCACCACGGCACCGAACGGTGCGCCCAGCTTCCATTCGACGTCCGGCCTGAGGGCCCGGTGGCAATCGACGCAGCCGGCCTGGCTGGCGATACTCGGCGCCACGGTCCGCACGACGGGATCGGGACGCTCCAGCAAGAACCGCGCATAAGGCTCGCGCCAGGATCTATCGACAAGCTGCTGCGCCTCGGCCCGCAGGTCTTCCGCCTGCGGCGGCGCGCCGATTTCCTTGCCGGGCGGGCCGAACCAATAAGCCTTCCACGCATCGGCGTTCGGTTGGCTGGCGTTGAACAATTCCATCGAATGTCGGCGGAAGGTGGCGGGCACCGGCAGCTTGTCGGGTTTCTTGCGATACTCGGTATACGCAGCGACGAAGGCGTCCATCATGGCAATGGTGGTACGCGCTTCGCCGTGCTTGCGCTCGACATAACCATCGAGATTGAGCCGCCAGCTGGCGTAGCCGGCAGCCAGGCCCAACATCAGGCAGCCGGCGGGAATCACTGCCGCCCAGCGCAACCGCGCCCACGAAGCGGTGCTGGCGGCGGCAGCCCCGCCAGTGGGCGAGTGCGCAGGCTGCAACATGGCGGTCAGCCGACCGCGCGCGCCGCATCCCGCATGGTGTGGGCCAGCAGCGCATAGACCGCGGTCCAGGCCACTTGGGTCTCGGCGGTGAAGGCCGCGCCCAGTCCCTTAGCCAAGGTATCCAGCAGGGCTTCGCCGACCGTGCCGTAATCGGCCTCTTGCACGCCATATCCGACATGGCGTCGGCCGAGTTCCTGCACCACCGGCACCAGCTTCTCCAGGTTGTTGAGGCCTTTGGTCGCGAGCCGCAAGGTGGCCATCAGCTTCCGGCCCTGATCGGTCATGTCGCTGTGGAACAGCCCGCGCAAGGTCGGGTTCAGTTCGAACAGCCGGGCATAGAACAGCTCGGCCGCCTGTTCGGCGATGGGCTCGACCTTGGCAAAGCTCTGTTGCACAAGGGCGATCTGCCGCGCGGTCGGCAGTGTGGGGGCGGGCTGCGCGGGCTGTGTCGGCACCTCGGATTCGTCCCGCTTGGCATCGAACCGAGACAGCGCGGTCGCCAAATCCGCCAAGTTGGTGATGCGTTGGGTCCGGCGATCCAGCGTGGCGGCAATGGCCGTGGTGGCGCCGCCGGTCTGCGCCGAAAGCTGCTTCACTTCGCCCGCCACCACCGCGAAGCCGCGGCCGGTCTCGCCGGCGTGGGCCGCTTCGATCGTCGCGTTCAGGGCCAGCAGGTTGGTCTGCTTGGCCACCGCCTCGATCTGGTTGGCGATCTGGCCGACCTGATGGATCTCCTGGCGCAGGCTCTGCACCTCGGTCTGCATGCGGGCAAAGCCCTCGCCCAGCGAGCCGACCCGCGCGCCAGGCTGCACGGCACGCGCGACACCGGTAGTCTTCTTGGCAACGGTCTGCTTGCTCATACGCGATCGCCCCGCATTGCGCTTGGTTGCGGGCAATGCTAGGGGCGATGGCTTAAGGCAGTCTTGCAGCCGGACCGCTCGGGCGGCCTCAGCCGTTCAGGCCGCGCAACAGCGCCAGGCAGGCATCGAGCGCCTTCAGTGTCGGCTCCCGGCCGGCGGTCGGCAGCAGCAACACGGTGCGCGCCATGCCGACATCCCGGTAGCGTTTCAGCCGGTCGAGTTCGTGCGGCGAGCCGAACACGCTCATCGGCAGGCTGTCGGGATCGCGGCCGGCTTCGGCCACCATCTGCCGGAAGCGCGGCTGTGCCGCCAGCAAATCGAGATCGCGGCCATCGACCGGCATCCAGCCATCGCCATAGGCGATGGCGCGGCGGGCACCATGCGGGAAGGTGCCGCCAACCAGGATCGGCGGGAACGGCTTCTGCACCGGCTTCGGCCAGCACCAGAGCGGCGCCAGGTTGACGAACTTGCCGCGATACTCGGCCACGTCCTTGGTCCAGATCTCCTTCATCGCCTCGATCCGCTCGCGCATCAAGGCGAAACGCGTGGCGAAGGCCGTGCCGTGATTTTCCATTTCCTCGACGTTCCAGCCGCCGCCGACGCCGAAAATGACGCGTCCGCCACTGAGATAGTCGAGGGTCGCGACCTGCTTCGCGGTGTGGATGGGATCGCGCTCGGTCACCAGGCAGATGCCGGTGGCCAGCTTGATCGTCTTGGTGTTCATCGCCGCCGCGGTCAGCGCCATGAACGGATCCAGCGTCTCCTTGTAATGGTCGGGCAGCACCGGCCCGCCGCCCCAGGGCGAGCGCCGGCTGGTGGGGATGTGCGTGTGTTCCGGCAGCCAGAGCGAGTCGAAGTCGCGCTGCTCGGCTTCCCGCGCCAGGTCGCCCGGCGCGATGCTGTAGTCGGTGACGAACATGGCAACGCCGATCCGCATGATTGTCTCTCCTGCCGCGCCCGCCCGGCGGGGCGTCGGTTGCGTTCGCGTCAACTATGCCATAGTTGATGGCATCGTTGCCTTGGCGCGCCGGTTGACCGGCGCGGCTGCGGATAGCGGGCAAGAGATGGAGAAACGCATGCACAATCGGTGGGGGCGGCTGGCCGTGCTGGGGGCCGCGGTGTTGTCGTTCGGCGCCTTGGCGGCACTCGATGCCACAGCGCAGGACGACAAGCGGGTGCGCTGGAAGATGCATTCGGCCTTCGGCGGCCGTCTGACCGGTCTGGGGCCGCCCGGCATCCAGTTTTCCGACCTGCTGAAGAAGATGTCGGAGGGCCGGATCGACATCAAGTTCTTCGAGCCAGGCGCGTTGGTTCCGGGCCTGCAGGGTTTCGATGCGGTCCAGACCGGCAGCATCGAGAGTTCGTGGAACTCAGCCGGCTATTTCGCCGGCAAGGAACCGGCTGCGGCATTCTATACCGCGGTACCGTTCGGGCCGCAGTTCGACGAGTTCATGGCCTGGTACAAGAAGGGCGGCGGCCGCGACATCCAGTGGGAGATCTACAAGCCCTATGGCGTCCGGCCCAACGTCTGCAATTATGTCAGCCCCGAGAGCTCTGGCTGGTTCCGCAAGGAAATCAAGTCCTTGCAAGACCTGAAAGGGCTCAAGATGCGGTTCTTCGGGCTGGGCGCGCAGGTGATGGAGAAGTTCGGTGTGTCGACCCAGCTGCTGGCCGCGGGTGATATCTACCCGGCGCTGGAATTGGGCACGATCGATGCGACCGAGTTCTCCAACCCGGCGATCGACCTCGACCTTGGCTTCTTCCAGGTTGCCAAGCACTACTACTTCCCCGGCTGGCACCAGCAAGCGACCTTTGTCGAGTTTCAGGCGAACCAGGCGAAATGGGACGGCCTGAACGAAACGCAAAAGTTGCTGATCGACGTGGCTTGCGATGCCAATCTGACCAATACCGTGGCGGATAACACGGCGGCACAGCCTTCGGCCCTGAAGAAGATCGCCGAAAAGGGCGTCACCCTGCACCGCTGGTCGCCGGAAGTGCTGGCGGCATTGGAGAAAGCCTGGAACGAGGTGCTGGCCGAACAGAGCGTCAAGAACGCCAACTTCAAGAAGATCGCCGACAGCTATCTCGCGTTCCGCAAGGAATACGAGACCTGGCGCAAACTGGGCTACATCCACTGACCGGGCGGTTGCGCGGTTCCTGACGGAAAAGGGCGGGTCACCCCGCCCTTTCTTTTTCCCCCGCGTATTGGGGTCTAACGCTTGTAGAGGCCCATGATGACGGCTTTGGCCAGCGTGTTGAAGTTCAGGTAGAAGCCGACGATCGCCGCCGAGGTGTCGGCCTGCACGGGCAGCTTGTCGAGGCCGCAGGCAAACACCGTGAAGACATAGCGGTGCGGGTGGTCGCCTTCGGGCGGACAGGGTCCGCCATAGCCGGGGGCGCCGAAATCGGTCCGCGTCTGCAAGGCGCCTGCCGGCAGCTTGCCTGCCGCCGGGTTGCCGGCATCCAATGGCAGTTCGCTCACGGTCGGCGGAAGATTGGCCACCAGCCAGTGCCAGAAACCGCTGCCGGTCGGCGCATCGGGGTCGAAGCAGGTCACGGCGAAGCTCTTGGTGCCGGCGGGCGCGCCCGACCAGGCCAGGTGCGGCGACTTGTTGCCGCCGGCGCAACCGAAACCATACGCCGCCGATAGAATATGGTCGGGCTTGAGATAGTCGCCGTCCTTGAAGCTGCTGCTGGTCACCTTGAGCGTCATGCGTCGTTCCCCTGTGGCTGGCATGCTGGGGACAAAATCGCGGTCTCCCCGGCGAATTACAAGCCCTTGCCCGGCAGTCCGCAGGCCCGGAGCGTTAGCGCGATGGCCTCGGCCATGTGCGCGTTGCCCGCGGACAGCAGATGACCGGTGTCGCGATAGACCTGTTCCGGCACATTCGCCAGCGCGTGACTGAGATCGGCCAGGCATGCGCCCGCGGGCCGGTCGGCCCGTTCGGCGTAAAGCGGCCGCATGGCGTCGTAGAAGGCTTGGCGCGCCGCCAGGTTGTCGTGGGTCCGGTTGGTCAACGCCGTCAGCAACGCCTGTTCCGCGGCCGTGTACGGCTTGCCGTCCAGCCCCATCAGCGGCTGCAACAGCGCGGCGAAGGCGAAGCCCTGCTGCTGCGCGCCCGCCGTCGCCATCGCCAGCAGCAGGCCATGCAACTTCGCCGCCGCCGCGAACGCCGGCGCCGACGGCACGGGGCTTGCCGCTTCGACGCCGGCGCCCGCCGGCAGCACCCGCGACAAGGCGACGAACCAGCCGGTCTGCCGGGCCAGTCTGAGCGCCTGGCGCGCGGCGGCTGCGGCGAACAGGCGCGCCCCACCCAGCAGGTCGTAGCCGCGATTGAGCATCTGGCTGGCGGCGTCGTGGTGGGCTTGCCGGAGCGCGGGTCGGCCGCCCGGCTCGTAGGCCGCCATCAGGTCGTTCCAGCCGACATAGGCAATCACCAGGTCGGGCTGGTACCGGGTGAGCTCGCCGAACAGATAGAGAAAACTGTCGCGCAAATCGTAGCTGCCGACCCCGGCGTTGATCAGTTCGAGCTTGCGGCCGGCGAGCGCCGGTTCCTGGGCGAGACGTCCGGCGAGCAGGGCCGGCAAGTTGTCGTCCGGCGACAACGCGCCGATGCCTTCGACCGTCGATCCGCCCAGCATGATCACGCGATAGACGTCGGCCGGTTTAGGAACCAGGTACACCGCTTCGACCCTGCCGGCGGCGGCGAAACCCTGTGGCGTGCTGACCTGCCAGGCCTGCCGTTCGCTGCCGTCGCGCAACGCACGGGTCAGTCCGACTTGCGCCGCGATGCGGTGGCCGAGCAGGGCGTCGGCGGGATAGTAGTGCCGGCTGCCGGCGGGATCGTCGACATCGCCGACGAAGTCGACGCCCGTCAGCCCGCGCACCCGGTTGGCCAGGGCCCCCGGCAACAGCGGTCCCAACAGCGGTCGCGCCAGCAGCAGCCGGTCGGTGAGGATAGCGATGTTCTGGCCGCTCCGCCAAGCGTAGCCCAAGAGCGCCAGTTCGAGCGCCATCTCGCTCGCCAGCACGATCGCTCCCCAGGCGCACAGCAGCACCGCCAGCCGGCGAGGCAGGGAGGGCGAGGGGCGGAGGCTGGTGCGCATGTCGGCTGGCTTTCCGTGCACGATAGGCCGCGGGCTGGCAACCGGCCACGCCATTTGCCCATCCGGGGAGGGATTCCTTAAGGTCGCGACCGGAGGCACGCGATGCTGATCGAAACCCTGCTGCCACTCGGCAAGACCGACCCGGGCCTGCGCGCCACCGAGCAGCCGCTGGACATCGCCAATGTGGCGCATGACGCGGGCATGGTGGAAGCGCTCGGCTTTGACGGGCTCTGTGTCGAGGAAACCAAGGACGACCCCTATGTCGTGATGGCGCTGGCGGCGGCGGCGACCAGCCGGATGCGGCTCACCACCGCGGTGGCGATGGCCTTTCCGCGCAGCCCGACGATCACCGCGTTGACCGCCTGGACGCTCGCCAAGCTGTCCAAGGGCCGCTTCGTGCTGGGCCTGGGCAGCCAGGTGAAGGGGCACATCCGCCGACGCTACGGCCTTGCCTACCATCCGCCCGGGCCTTGGATGCGGGAATATGTGCAGGCGGTGCGTGCGGTGTGGGCCTGCTGGCAGCAGGGCCGCCCGCTCGATTTCAAGGGCGAGCGCTACCAGCTCAACCTGATGGTGCCGCTGTTCAATCCGGGACCGATCGCGCATCCCGCCATCCCCATCCACCTGGCGGCGGTCAACCGCTACATGTGCCAGGTGGCGGGCGAGGTGGCCGACGGCATCCGCCCGCACCCGGTCTGCACGCCCGACTACATCGCCCGGGTGATGCTGCCCGAACTGGCCAAGGGCGCGGCGCGCGCAGGCCGCGACCCGGCCTGCGTCGCCGTCTGCATCAAGCCGCTGATCGCCACCGCGGCGGACGAGGCCGGCCTGCGCCGGAAGCTCGTCGACGTGCGGGCGCGGGTTGCCTTCTATGCATCGACCCCCGCCTATCGCGCCTGTTTCGAGCATCATGGGCTGGGCGACCTGGCCGACAAGATGGAAGGGCTGTCGCGCGCCCAGCGCTGGGAGGAGATGCCGCCGCATATCTCGGACGAGGTGCTGAACCTCTATGCCACGGTCGGCACCTACGCGGAGATCGGCGCCAAGCTGGCGGCGCGCTATGGCCAACTGGTCGACGCGGCCGAATTCTCCATCCCGGTCGGCGACGAGGCCGAGCGGCAGCGCCTGGCGGGGCTGCTGCGCGACTTGCAGTCATTGCCGCCGCCGGTCCGCCTGCGGGCCGCCTGATGCCGGCCCTGCCGCCGTTCGCCACGCACATGGTGGAGAACCAGCCGCCGGCGCTGGTCGACTACGAGCTCTACGCAACGGATCCCGCGCTGCAGGAGGCGGTGGCGCGCGAGGATGCCGGCTGGGCGGCGGCGGAACTGGCCGCCTGGGGCCGCCGGCTGGGCAGCGCCGAGGCGATCGATGCCGGTTTCCAGGCCAACCAGAACCCGCCTCGGCTGCTGAGCCATGACCGCCAGGGCAACCGGCTCGACCGCGTGGAGTTCCACCCGGCCTATCACTGGCTGATGCAGCAGGTGCTGGGCCAGGGCCTGCATACCGGACCGTGGGCGGCGCCCAGGCCTGGCGCCCACGTGGCCAGGGCGGCCGGCGTCATCCTCGCGGTGCAGATCGAGGCCGGCGTGCAATGCCCGACCACCATGACCTACGCCTCGTATGCCGCGCTGCGGCAGGCGCTCGGTCTATTGTCTAGCCTGTCAAGGCCATTATTGTCTAGGCAATATGACCATCGCTTCCTGCCGATCGCCGACAAGGCGGGCATCACCATCGGCATGGGGATGACCGAGAAGCAGGGCGGCTCCGATCTCAGGACGAACAGCACGGCGGCGGGGCCGGCGGGCGATGGCGCCTATCGGCTGACCGGGCACAAGTGGTTCCTCTCGGCGCCGATGTCGGATGCCTTCCTGGTGCTGGCGCGTGCGCCCGGCGGGCTGACCTGCTGTTTCGTGCCGCGCGTGCTGCCCGACGGACGGGCCAACGCGCTGCGCTTGCAGCGGCTGAAGCCCAAGCTGGGCAACCACGCCAACGCCTCCGCGGAAGTGGAGTTTGAGGGCGCCCATGCCCTGCCGGTGGGCGAGGAAGGGCGTGGCATCCCGACCATCATTGAGATGGCGACCTATACCCGGCTCGATTGCGCCTTGGGCTCGACCGGCGTCATGCGCCAGGCCGTGGTGCAGGCGCTGCACCATGCCCGTCATCGCACCGCCTTCCAGCGCCGTCTGGTCGACCAGCCGCTGATGGCGGCGGTGCTGGCCGATCTGGCGCTGGAGAGCGAGGCGGCGACGGCGCTCAGTCTGCGCCTGGCGCGCGCGTTCGATCGCCAGGACGACGCGGCGGAGACCGCCTTCCGCCGGTTGATGACGCCGGTGGCGAAATACTGGATCTGCAAGCGCGGGCCGGCGCTGGCGGCGGAGGCGATGGAAGTGCTGGGCGGCGGCGGCTATGTCGAGGAGAGCATCCTGCCCCGGCTCTATCGCGAGCTGCCGGTCAACTCGATCTGGGAGGGTTCCGGCAACGTGATGTGCCTGGACGTGCTGCGGGCGCTGGCACGCGAGCCGGGCGCCGCGGCCGCGTTCGAGGCCGAGTTGGCGGCGGCTGCCGGTCTCGACCGGCGCTATGACGCCTTCCTGGCCGAGCTCAGGGCCGAGCTTGGCGAGCGTGAAGGCTTGGAAGGCCGGGCGCGTCGTCTTGTTGAACGCATGGCGCTGGCCGTGCAGGCGGGCTTGCTGCTGCGCTTCGCACCGGCGGCGGTGGCGGAGGCTTTCCTTGCCTCGCGCCTGGCGGGCGCCTGGTCAGGGGCGTTTGGCACCTTGCCCAGGGGGGCCGATGTCAGGGCCATTGTCGACCGCGCCTGGGCGGCCTGACGCGGCTCAGGCGGTAGCCTCCAGCACCGCCGCGCTGTCATAGAACTCGAAGAACTCCACCGCCTTGCCGCCACGGAACCGCCAGACATCGGCCTTCGGGGTTACCACGCGCTTGCCCGTGCGCCGGTGGCGGAAGGCGCATTCCCCCAGCATCACCACCCGGTCGCCCGCGGCGATGAATTTATCGGTATGGAAGTGCAACATCTCCCAGTCCGCCAGCAGGCCGCTGAGATACTTTCTGACGCCGTCCTTGCCGCGCTGCGGGGCGGTGAACTCGACGCCTGGATGTCCCCGCAACAGCGAGCCAAACGCGATATCCTCGGCGCAGAGGTCGATCCAGGTTTCGATATCCTGGCCGCGCAAGCCGTGCCAAGCGGCATAGGCCGCGCGCAGGCGGTAGAGAACGTTTTCGGCGGCAGGCGTAGGCATTGCGCGTCCCCTCGCTCGCATGCTCTTGTTGTTCACGAAGATGTTTTATCAGCCTATCGTATTATGTAGCCCGGTTTATTCACGAGAGACCATGATGTGATGGGCAGGGAGGCAAGGCGATCACGCGGCATGCGTGGTCGTTGCGTCTTTTTCATCGCGGGTTGGTTTGTCGGGTGTCGGGTTATTGGTTTGGGATTGCGGGAACGGGTGTTTTCGGGGCATCGGCCCCGTCGGTCATGGAGCGGCGGGTCGAAGCGCGCCGGCGAGCAAGCGGATGAGAGCGGCATCCGGGCAAACGGCGGCGAAGGCGATGCGCACGCGATGGGTGGTCTCGACGATGCGGGCGCCGAGCTTCAACAAGCGCAGGCGGATGGTTGCGAACTCGGCCTTGGCCAACGGATGTGCGGGCGGGATGG
>VGEV01000140.1 GCA_016869175.1 Alphaproteobacteria bacterium | reverse complement strand
CGTCCAGCACCTCGGTCACCTCGATCAGGCTGTCCGAAAAGGCGAAGGCGCGCATGTCGCGCAGGAGTTCGTTCAGACTGTGCAGGAACAGCAGCAGGAAGCGCGCCGCCGCGGCGACCGAGCGCGAGACGTCGCAAATGGCAACCACGCTCGGCCGGTCGATCTTGCGCATGCGCCAGATCACCTCGAAGGGGATGGCGTCGCGCCCCATGTTGCGGCGGAGCGTGCGGCGCACGTCGAGCTGGCCGCGCCGCCGGCGCTTCTTGTGCAGGCTGTGCTTGGCGGCCAGGCGCTTGGCCATGCGACGCACCAGGTTGTGCATGCGGGCATAGTCGCGCTCGTCCAGCGCCGAAAGCCGCGTGCGTTCCAGGAACTCCTCGCGCAGCCGCGCCGAGGCCGGCCGGGCGAAGATCTCGTGCTGGCGCTCGACATAGGCGCGGGCCTCGCCCAGCAGATAGGCCCGGCCCCTTTCCAGCGCGTCGGCCTGGCCGGTCGAGCCCACCTCGCCCGCCTGGCGCAATTGCTGGATGCGTTCCTCCATCTCGCGCAGGCCCATGGCGTCGAGCATGCGCCGGGTGAAATAGCCGCGCTGGGTGAAGAAGCGAATCTCCTGCACGCCGACCGCGGCCCCGGCCGCCTCCATGGCCTGCGCCAGCGCGGCGCGGTCGCCGGCCAGCAGCATGTCGGCCAGGCTTTCCGCCGCTTCGCCCTGGGCCTGTCGGCGCGCCGCCTGCGCCGCCGCGCTGTCGGCCAGTTCCGCGCGCGCGAAATACAGGTCGAAACAGGCCTCGAAGACGAGCTTCTCGTCATGGGTCTTGGCCATGACGATGCCCAGCGCGTCCTTCAGGAATTGCCGGTCGGCGTAGCCCACCGCCTCGAGCGCGCGGTAGGCCTCGGTCGCCTCGCGCACCGAGACCGGCACGTCCGAGGCGCGCAGCGCCCGTATGAAGCCTTCAAGCGGATGCGACATGCACGCCATGGCCGGCGGCTTCGGCCGAACGCAGCGTCAGCTCGCGCACCTTGGGCAAGGTCGCCTCGATATCCTCCTCGAACTTGAGCAGCACGTTGAGCGTGTCGCGCACCAGTTGCGGCTCCAACTCGCCGGCATGCAGCAGCAGCATGGTGCGCGCCCAATCGATGGTCTCGCTGACGCTGGGCTGCTTCTTCAGTTCCTGGCCGCGCAGGCCCTGCACGAAGGCGACGAGCTGTCGTTTCAGGCGCTGGGCGACGCCCGGCACGCGCGCTTCGACGATGCGCTCCTCGAGGCCGGCATCGGGGAAGGGGATGTAGAGGTGCAGGCAGCGGCGCTTCAGCGCGTCGCCCATCTCGCGGGTGTTGTTCGAGGTCAGGAAGACCAGCGGCGGCACCTTGGCCCTGATCGTGCCGAGCTCGGGGATCGAGACCTGGTAGTCGGACAATATCTCCAGCAGGAAAGCCTCGAACTCCTCGTCCGACTTGTCGATCTCGTCGATCAACAGCACCGCGCCGCCGTCCTGGCGCAGCGCCTTCAGCAGCGGTCGGGGTTCCAGGAAGTCCTCGGCGAAAAACGCATCGCCAAAGCCGCGCAGCCGCTCCATCGACTGCCGCATGCCCTTGGCGCCCTGCATCACGTCGGCCAGCTTCTCTTTCAGCAATTGCGTGTAGAGCAACTGCTTGCCGTATTTCCACTCGTAAAGCGCCTTGGATTCGTCCAGGCCCTCGTAGCACTGCAGGCGGATCAAGGGTAGTTCGAGCCATTGCGCGGCGGCGCGCGCCAGCTCGGTCTTGCCGACGCCGGCCGGGCCTTCGACCAGCACCGGCTTCTGCAGGTTGCTGGCCAGGAAGAGCGCGGTGGCGATCTGCCGCGTGGCGATGTAGTCGACGCTGCCGAGCCCGGCCTGGATGCCGTCGATGCTGGAGAACTTCTCGCGCCGGGAACCCATCATGCCTCGCGTCCGGTTGCCGCGACCAGGAACCGGCCGAGCCTGGCGCGCTTGGCCTCGCGGGCACGGGCAGCGATGTCGCGGGATTTCTCGATATCCCTTGTTAGCCGGTCCAGCACCGGGCAGGCAATGGCCTTGGCCGCGATGAGCTGGCGCAAGGCCGGCTGCGCCTGGGCGGCGATCTGCCGGGCGGCGTCGGCCAGCGGCGCCAGTTCCGCGCTGTCGCCGGCGGTCTCGTCCAGCAGGCCGGCCAGGCGCGCGGCCAGGGCCGAGAGCGCGGCGGCAAGGCCGGCATGTCGGCCAAGTTCCGCCATCGCGGCGTCCTCGCCGGCCGGCAACCGGCCCGCCAGCGCGTCCCGTTCCGCCAGCAGGCCGCCCGCCAGCGTCGCGGCCATCAACGCATCCTCCTGGTCGCGCAACGGCAGCGCGAGCGCCTCATAGCCGGCGCCCTCCGGCCCCAACAGGGCGTCGTCCGGCAGCAACACCTGACGCAACCTCACGCCGCAATGCGGCGAGGGGGTGAGATAGCCGAGCGGCGGCGTTGCCACCAGGCTGACACCGGACGTCGTGCGCGGCACCAGGAACAGCGAGTAGCGCTTGCGGCCGGCGCTCTCGGCGGTGGCCGCGAGCACGATGAACAGGTCGGCCAACGGACCGTTGGTGGTCCAGGCCTTCTCGGCATCGAGCCGCCAGCCGCCCGGCTCGCGCCGGGCGGTGGCCTTGAGCAGCTTCGGGTGGGCGCCGGCGTCGGGCTCGGAGATGGCGATCGCCAGGGTGCCTTCGCCAGCCAGCGCGCGCGGCAGCCAGTGCCGCTTCTGCGCGGCGCTGCCAAGCCGCGCCAGCGCGAACCGGCAGGCATTCACCTGCCCCAGCCAGGACAGCGCCAGGCCCAGGCTGCCCGTGCCGCGGGCCAGCGCCTCGGCCGCCGCCGCGATGGCGCGGTAGCCGCCCCCCGATCCGCCATCGGCCTCGTCCAGGCCGACGCCGAACAGTCCCGACCGGGCGAAGCCCCGCCACGCCGCCGGCGGTGGCGCCTCGGCGTCGAGCCAAGGGGCATCGGCCAGGGTCGCGGCATGCAACGCCATGCGGGCGGACGCCGCTTGCGCCTTGTTTTCGCTCATGGGCTCCTCGACAGGCTCGCGCTTCCGTCGTCCCCTAAGCCGGCCGCTCACGGGGGGCAAGCCATGTACGATCCAAGCCCGCGCACGCTGGAAATCCTGCCGCGCCTGCAGGCCTTCATGCGCCAGCATGTCTATCCGGCCGAGCGCGCCTACGAGGCCCAGCTCAACGCCGGTCCCTCGCGCTGGGTCCAGCCCGCGATCATGGAGGAACTGAAGGCCAAGGCGCGGGCCGAGGGCCTGTGGAACCTGTTCATGGCCGATCCCGAATTCGGCCCCGGCCTCGGCAATTTCGAGTACGCCCCGCTCTGCGAGGTCATGGGCCGTTCGCCGATCGCGCCGGAGACGTTCAACTGTTCGGCGCCGGATGTTGGCAACATGGAGGTGCTGGCACGCTATGGCTCCAAGACGCAGCAGGAGCGCTGGCTGAAGCCGCTGCTCGAGGGGCGCATCCGCTCGATCTTCGCCATGACCGAGCCCGACGTCGCCTCCTCGGACGCCACCAACATCGCCACCCGCATCCTGCGGGACGGCGGCAACTACGTGATCGACGGCCGCAAATGGCGGTCGTCCAACGCCTGCCATCCGCATGCCGGCTTCGCCATCGTCATGGGCAAGACCGACCCCGCCGCCGCCAAGCACAAGCAGCAGTCTATGGCGATCGTGCCGCTGGATGCCCCGGGGGTCAGCCTGATGCGCCATCTGCCGGTGTTCGGCTTCGACCACGCGCCCTATGGGCACGGCGAAATGCTGTTCCGGGCGGTGCGCGTGCCGGCCGAGAACCTGATCCTGGGCGAGGGGCGCGGCTTCGAGATCGCGCAAGGCCGGCTGGGGCTGGGCCGCATCCACCACTGCATGCGGCTGATCGGGCTGGCCGAACGGATGCTGGAAGCGATGCTGAGGCGGGTGCGTGCCCGAGTTGCCTTCGGCCGGCCGCTGGCCGAGCGCGACACCATCCGCGCCGACATCGCCAATTCGCGCTGCGAGATCGAGCAGGCGCGCCTCTTGGTGCTGCACACCGCGCGGCTGATCGACCGGCTGGGCAACAAGGACGCCCGCCGCCAGATCGCCATGATCAAGATCGTGGTGCCGAACATGGCGCAGCGGGTGATCGACCGCGCCATCCAGGCGCATGGCGGCGCCGGCATGACCGGCGACTTCGGCCGGCCGCAT
Source organism: Alphaproteobacteria bacterium (assembly GCA_016869175.1). Taxonomy (GTDB): domain Bacteria; phylum Pseudomonadota; class Alphaproteobacteria; genus VGEV01. Next base: position 6,378 of record VGEV01000140.1, on the reverse strand, counting down.
GCCTTAGCCGAGGCGCGCTACCTGCGCATCGGCGACGGCCCCGACGAGGTGCACCGCGAGGCCATCGCCAAGCTGGAACTCAAGCGGGCGCTGGATCCCGCCTAATGCCGGGCGACAGGCGGCGGCTCGCGCTCGGCCGCCTCGAGCTGGCGTCTCAGGATGCCGATCGCCTCGTCCAGGCTGGCGCGCTCGATCGGCAGATCGCCGCCATAGCGGCGCTGGTAGGCGGTCAATAGCCGGTTGAATTCGATCTCGGCCGGGATGAACATCGAAGCCCCCACTGGTTAAGCGACCCCCATGGACATCGCGGATTGCCGCGTCGCGGACGGCTGGCGCCACCCGCGGCTGACGAATTTGGGGGCGGTGGCAGCGATTTCAAGTGGCTAGCCTTGCCGGCCGGGCGCTGCGCTAAAACGGGACACAGGTTGACGTTGCGCGGCCAGGCGGGTAGTTTCCGGCGCGTCATGCCGACGCGGAACGCAATCCGGGGCGCCCAGCTTCGACTTATCGGCCCGGCCCTGTGCCGGGGCCGGGGAGTCGTTGCCGAGTTCACGCCCAATCCGGGATTGCCCGCGTTCGATGTGCGCTAGCCGCCGCCAAAGCCACACTGTACGCCGATATCGCCGCGGTTCGCGCCGAGCGAGGGCACTCGCCATTGCCATAGGCGCCTGCCGTCGGGCAGGCCAGAAGGACTAGCCATGCCTACCAACATGCCGATCCAGAAATACCGCGCCTTTGCCTCGATCGACCTGCCGGACCGACACTGGCCGACGCGCGTCGTCGCCAAGGCGCCGACCTGGTGCTCAGTCGACCTGCGCGATGGCAATCAGGCCCTGGTCGAGCCCATGGGCCGGCACAAGAAGATCAAGTTCTTCAATCACCTGGTGAAGCTGGGCTTCAAGGAGATCGAGGTCGGCTTCCCGGCTGCCTCGGACACCGATTTCGACTTCGTGCGACAGATCATCGAGCACGACATGGTGCCGGATGGGGTGTGGATCCAGGTGCTGACGCAGGCCCGCGAGGAGCTGATCGAGCGCACGTTCGAAAGCCTGCAGGGCAGCAAGCAGGCGATCGTGCATCTCTACAATTCCACCTCCACCTTGCAGCGCCGGGTGGTGTTCGGGCTAGACCGCCAGGGCATCAAGGAAATCGCGGTCAAGGGTGCCGAGAAGGTGAAGGAGCTGACCCCGCGCCTCACGGCCGGCGGCACCAAGGTGCGCTTCGAATACTCGCCAGAAAGTTTCACCGGCACCGAACTCGGCTATGCCCGCGATGTCTGCCGCGCGGTGATGGACGTCTGGCGGCCGGGGCCGGCGCATGACGAGCGGCTGATCTTCAACCTGCCGGCGACGGTCGAGATGGCCTCGCCCAACTATTATGCCGACCAGATCGAGTGGATGGACCGCAACTTCCGCGAACGCGAGAAGATCATCCTGTCTTTGCACCCGCATAACGACCGCGGCACGGCGGTGGCGGCAACCGAGCTCGGCCTGATGGCCGGCGCCGACCGGGTGGAGGGCACGCTGTTCGGCAACGGCGAGCGCACCGGCAATGTTGATGTGGTGACCTTGGCGCTCAACCTGTTCAGCCAGGGCATCGAGCCGGAGCTCGATTTTTCCGACATCAACGCCTCGATCGAGGTGGCGGAATATTGCAACCAGCTGCCGGTGCACCAGCGCCACCCCTATGCCGGCGAACTGGTCTACACCGCCTTTTCCGGCTCGCACCAGGACGCCATCAAGAAGGGCATGGCGGCCATGGAGACGAGCAACAGCGGGATCTGGGAGGTGCCCTATCTGCCGATCGACCCGATGGATGTCGGCCGCAGCTACGAGGCGATCATCCGGGTCAACAGCCAGTCCGGCAAGGGCGGCATCGCCTATCTGATGGACACCGAGTTCGGCATCGACATGCCGCGCGAGGTGCAGGTCGAATTCAGCCAGGTGATCCAGAAGCTGGCCGACGAGACCGGCAAGGAGATCACGCCCAAGGAAATCTGGCAAAAATTCGAGGAGACCTATCTTTCCCCCAAGCTGCCGTTCGAACTGCTCGACTACCGGTTGAATTCCGCCGCGCATGCCAGCGAGGTGGTGCTGTGCCGGGCGGAAATCCGCCATGAGGGCGCCGCCAAGCAGGTCGAGGGCCAGGGCAACGGGCCGATCGACGCCTTCGTCGCCGCCTTGCGCAAGGGCTGTGGCGTGGCGCCGCGCTTCCTCGACTACCAGCAGCGGGCGATGGGCAGCGGTTCCGATACCTCGGCGGTGTGCTTCATCAAGCTCTCCGACCCGCACGGCAATGCCCGTTTCGGCGTCGGCATCCACCCCAATACCAATACCGCCTCGCTGCGCGCCATCGTCTCGGCGCTCAACCACCTGGCGGCGGGGTAAGCCGGCGCCGGCGGCGCGGCTCAGAAGCCGCCGGACACCGGCACGACGCTGCCGGTCATGAAGTCGGGCGCCTGGGTCAGCAGCCAGAGCGCGGTGTCGGCGATCTCGGCCACGCTGGCGGCGCGGCCGAGCGGCACCTTGGGCGACATCAGCCGCACCCGTTCGGGCAGGCCGGCGCGGGCATGGCTGTCGGTGTCGGTCAGGCCCGCCGCCAGGGCATTCACCCGCACGCCGTCGGCCGCCATTTCCAGCGCCAGGCCGCGGGTCAGCGTGTCCACCGCGGCCTTCGAGGCGGCGTAGTCGACCCAGTCGTTCGCACTGCCGCGGCCGGCGGCGGTGGAGGAAATGTTGAGGATGCGCCCGCCCGTGCCGCCGCTGCGGGTCGACATCCGGCGCACCGCCTCGCGGCAACACAGGAAGACGCCGACCGCGTTGGTGGCGAACACGCGTTCCAGCGTCTGGGCGTCGACATTCTCGACCCGCCGGCCGACCCGGCCGAAATAGGCGGCGTTGTTGACCAGCAGCGCCAGCCGGCCGTGGCAGTCGGCCGACTGGAAAAGATGCAGCACGCCCGGCTCGCCGGCCACGTCGGCCGCGATCGCTTCCGCCCGTCCGCCGGCGGCGCGGATCGCCGCCACCACCCGGGCCGCCTCGTCGGCGCTGGCGCGATGATTGACCAGCACCATGAAGCCCTTGGCCGCCAGCCGCTCGGCGATCGCCGCGCCGATGCCGCGGCTGGCCCCGGTCACGATTGCCACCTCGTTCATGCGTTGCCCGCGCCCCGCCGCGTTTGCCGTCCCGCTTCCCGTTCCAGCGCGGCGGTGGCGGGCTCGATGGCGTCCTGCAGCCGGACCACGAACTCCGCCCGCGCCAGGCCGGGCGGGATCGCCGGAAGGTAGGCGAACACCGCCCGCCCCGGCCAGCGCCGCCAGCGCCGGCGCGGCCAGAAACAGCCGGAGTTGAGCGCCACCGGCACCACCGGCAGGCCGAGCGTCGCGTAGAGTGCCGCGACGCCGGCCTGATAGGGCGCCTGGGCCAGCGGCAGGCCCGGCGCGGTGCGGGTGCCTTGCGGGAAGATCAGCACCGACCGGCCCGCCCCGGCCGCCGCCTTGGCATCGCGCAGCAGCCGGCGCAGGGCCGCGCCGCCGCCGGCGCGGTCGACGCTCGGCATGCCCAGGCGCGCCGCGTACCAGCCATAGAACGGGATCAGCATGAGTTCGCGCTTCATCACCATCGCGATACCCGGCATGGCATGGCAGAGCACGATGGTGTCGAGCGCCGACTGATGCTTGGCGGCGATCAGGCACGGGCCGTGCGGCAGCCGGTCGAGGCCACGCAATTCGATCGCGATGCCGGCGACGTGTCGGGTCGCCGCCAGGATCGCGCTGCCCCACAGTCGCAGCACCAGGGCCGCGCCGCGATACCACGGCAGCAAGGGCGAACCGAGCACCGAGATCAGCACGGTCAGGCCATAGAACAACAGCGCGAAGGTCAGCGAGCGCACCCAGCCAGCCAGGCTCGCCATGTCACACCGGCAGGCCGGCAAGCTGGCTCTGCAGCAGCACGAGCAGATACTTGTTGAACTCGCCGGCCAGCAGGCCGGCGGTGGCGGGGTGCCGCCACCATTGGCCGAGCCGCTGCCGCTCGGAGAGCACCGGATGGGCGACGATCTCAACCTGCGGCAGGGCCCGCTGAAACAGCAGCAGGCTGCGCGGCATGTGGAAGCTGGCGGTGACCAGGCTGAGGCTGCGGATGCCCTGGCGGCGCACCCAAAGCTGTGCCTCGATGGCATTGCCCAGGGTGTCGCGCGCCTCGCGGCCAAGTTCGACGCAGCAGGCGAACAATTCCGCCGCGGCGCCGCTCGCCTGGCGGAGCTGCCCGGGCGTGGTGTTGCGGTCGACGCCGGAGATCAGCAGCTTGTCGGCGCGCCTGGCCTGCAACAGTTTCAGGCCGGTCTCGATGCGGTCGCGTCCGCCGGTCAGCACCACCACGCCCTCGGTGTGCCGGTTGCCGGCCTCTTCCGCCATGGGCAGGCTGGCGATGAATTGCAGCAGCCCGCCCAGCCACAGGCAGGCCAGCATCAGCGGCGCCATCAGCAGACGCAGCAGCCAACCGCCGCCTGCCGGCTGCTGCTGGCTCAGCATGCTGGCCGGCTCATGGCAGGCGCCTGAGATCGCCCAGTACGGTCGCCCGCGCCGCCAGCATGGCGACGCCGGCGAACGCCGCCGCGGTCGCCGCCAACCAGCCGCAGTCGCGCCAGGACAACAGCCGACCGGCCAGGATCGGCGAATCGGCCCGCGCCAGCAGGTGGCCGACCAGCAGCAGGGCAAGGCTGGCAAGGGCAAGCCCGGCCAGGCTGCCCAGACCGGCGCGCTGCAGCGCTTCGCGTTGGAACGGCCGCGCGATCTGCCAGTCGCGGGCGCCCAGCAAGTGCAGTATCTCGACCGTGCCGCGTTCGGCCGCCAGCAGCGCGCGCGTGGCGATCGCCACCACCAGCGCGCCCGCCGCCACCGCCAGCAACACCACGCCGGCGGCGATGAATTGCAGCCAGTGCAGCAGCACCACCCAATGGCCGAACCACAGGCGATGGTCGTCCAGCACCGCCTCGGGCATCGCGCCGGCCAACCGCGTCGCCAGGGTCTTGGCGACCTCGGCGGAAGGCGTGTCCAGGGCGACGTCGATCAAGGTCGGCAATGGCAGGCGGTCGGCCAGGCCGCGCTTGCCGAGCCAAGGTTCCAGCAGTTTGCTGACCTCGGCCTTCGGCAAGGCGGCGGCGGTCCGCACGCCGGGGGTCGCCCGGGCCAGCGCCAAGGCTTCTTCCAGCCGTTCGCCCGGCGCGGCCGCCGGCAGTTCGATGGTCAGCCGGCCGGCCAGTTCGGCATGCCAGTTCGCCAGGGCGGTGTTCAGGGCCAGTCCGCCTGCCAGCGCCAGCTGCGCGACAAAGGCCATCACCGCGACCAGCAGCGGCAGCGCCGCGCCATAGCCCGCCAGCCGCGGCAGCGTGGCGGGGCCGGTCATGCCGCCAGCGCCGGTGCCGCGACCAGCGCATTGTCGCTGAGCTGCAGCCGGCGATGCGGGAAGCGTTGCATCAGGCCGGTATTGTGCGAGGCGATGAGTACCGCGGCGCCGCCCTTGTGCAATTCCTCGAACAGCCGCAACAGGCGCACCGCGGCGGCATCGTCCAGATTGCCAGTCGGCTCGTCGGCCAGCAGCAGGGCGGGATTGGTCACCACCGCCCGGGCGATGGCGCAGCGCTGCTGCTCGCCGCCTGAGAGGATGGAAGGTCGCGCCTGCAGCTTGTCGCCCAGCCCGACCCAGCGCAGCAGCTCGGTGACGTCGCGCGTGGTGCGTTCCTCGCGCTGGCCGGCCAAGCGCAGCGGCAGCGCGACGTTGTCCAGCACCGAAAGCTGCTCGATCAGCCGGAAGTCCTGGAACACCACGCCGATCCGCCGGCGGATGTCGGGCATGGCGCGGCGGGGCGCCTTGTTCAGTTCGGTGCCGAACATGACGATACTGCCGCGGGTCGGCCGCTGCGCCAGGTAAAGCAGCCGCAACAGCGAGGTCTTGCCGGCGCCGCTGGGGCCGGTCAGGAACTGGAAGCTGCCAGGTTCCAGCGTGAAGGTGATGTCGCGCAGCACCTCCGGCCCCTGGCCATAGCGCAGGCCGACATTGTGGAAGCGGATCAACGGCGCCGAATCATGTCATTGCCAAGCCAGCAGGATGCTCATATCGGCCGGCGCCGCGCAATCGCCCGGTGCCGCAAGCGACAGGCTCGGCGGATTTCAGCTAAGCTGGGCCGGGTTTGATTCGTCTCCGCGCCACGATTGCGAATGCTGCTGGTATGTCCCGCCTGCGCCACAGAATATACCGTTGCCGATGGCACGATCGGCGCCGGCGGGCGGCGCGTGCGTTGTCATCGCTGCGCTCACGTCTGGCAGCAGGCGGCAGCGGCGCCGAGCGCAGGCCGGCCGCCGCCCGCACCGGTGCCGGC
>VGEV01000139.1 GCA_016869175.1 Alphaproteobacteria bacterium | reverse complement strand
GATCTTGCCCGCAATCGAGCTGATCGCTTCCCATTGCGACCCATAGTCGCCCTGATGATCCAGAACCAGCCGGACAGCCCGCTCGCGAACCTCCGCCGGATATCTCGTCGAATGTGTTCCCATGGCAACTCCTCCTTCTCACAAGTCGGAGCCTCCGGGAAACCCGGCGCGGTTCACATATCTACTGAACCCGGACACCGCTTTGACACTCGGTCGCAACGGGCGATAAATTCCGTCGACTTATTCCGGCACGGAACATCATCCATGTTGGGCCGCGAAGGCGCGTTGTCGTTATTCGTTCGCGTCGTCGAAGCAGGCAGCTTTTCCGAAGCGGCCCGCAACTTGGGTCTGACCCCATCGGCCGTCAGCAAGCAGATCGCGCGCCTGGAAGATCGCCTGGGCGCGCGGTTGGTGGAGCGCACCACCCGGCGGCTGGGCGTCACCGAGGTCGGCCGCCAATTGCATGAGCGCGCCCGCCGCATCCTGGCGGATATCGACGAGGCGGAACGCGCGGTCAGCGAAACCCTGGGACAGGCCCGCGGCACGCTGCGCATCACGGCCTCGCTGGCCTTCGGGCAGCGCTGGCTTGCCCCGTACATCGCGACGTTCCTGGCCGAACACGACCAGATGCGGCTGGAATTGCTGCTGACCGATCAGCTGGTCGACCTGGTCGCGGAAGGCGTCGACGTGGCGCTCCGCTTTGGACATCTGGCCGATTCCACGCTGGTCGCCCGGCGCCTGACGCCGCATCGGCAGATCATCTGCGCCAGTCCCGCCTATCTCGCGCGGGCTGGCCGCCCGGCCCGACCGGCCGAGCTGGCGCGGCACGAATGCCTCGTCTACAACGGCCGGCCGGATCTCAACCATTGGCCGTTTCGGGTGGGCGGCAGGCCGGAGAGCGTCGCGGTGACCGGTCGCTTCGAGGCGACCTCGGGCGAGGCGCTGCATGCCGCGGCGCTGGGCGGCGCCGGCATTGCCCGCGTCGCCAGCTTCCTCGCCGTGCCGGACCTCGCCGCCGGCCGCTTGATCGCGCTCTTAGAGGAATTCGCGCCGAACGACGACGAGGCGCTGTTCGCGGTCTACCCCTCGGCCCGCCACATGTCGCCGAAGCTGCGCGTGTTCATCGATTTCCTGATGCAGCACCTGAAACGGGAGCCAACGGTGGATGGCTAGCCCGGGCGGCTCTGGGCCGACATTGGCGGTGTTCGACTTCGACGGCACGCTGACCCGGCGTGACACATTGCTGCCTTGGCTGGCCGAGTTGCGCGGGTGGCGGCGCACGCTGATCGCGGCGGCGCGGGCGGGGTTGGCCGCGCCGCTGCGACCGCGGCGCGACGGCGCCGATACGCGCACCGCGATCAAGCAACGCCTGCTGCGGCAGCTCTTGACCGGCGTCGAACAGGCGGCGGGCGTCGCCGCCGCCCAGCGGCTTGCCCGCCGTCTGAGCTGGCGCGCAAGCGGGCTCGATGCCTTGCAGCGGCACCGGCAGGCGGGCGATCGCGTCCTGATTGCCACCGGGGCCGCCGATTTCGTCGCCCGCACGTTGCTGGCCGAACGTTTCGGCGACCGGCTCGAAGTGATCGGGACCACGCTGGAATTGGACCGGGGCCGCTTCACCGGCCGCATGCTGGGCGCCAATTGCGTGCGACGCGCCAAGGCCGACCGGCTGCGCAACTGGTTGGTCGAAAATGGCCCGTTCCACAGCATCTCGGGCTATGGCAACGCGCCGCACGACCTGCCGATGCTGGCGCTCTGCGACCACCGGACCATGATCTGACAAGGGGCCCCAGGGACACCATCGGATGAGCATTTGGCAACGGCTGGCGACCCTGGGCGACAGCCTTCTTTCGGCCGGCCAGCCGCTGCGGGATCTGGTCTCGCGCTTGGTCGGCGGCGACCCCTCGGCGCCCGGACAAGCGCCGCGCGACGGCACCGAGAGCATCGCCTTCACCATCGCCGTGGTCTCGCTGGCGGCCAAGATGGCCAAGGCGGACGATGTGGTGCTGCAACGCGAGGTGGATGCATTCGAGGCCATCTTCCACGTGCCCGACAGCGAACGGCCGGCGGTGATGCGGGTCTTCCGCCTGGCGCAGCAAAGCACGGCCGGCTACGACAGCTATGCGCGGCAAGTGGCCCGTCTGCTGGCCGACAACGTTGCCGCCTTGGAACAGGTGCTGGACGCGCTGTTCCACATCGCCGCGGCCGAGGGCAAGGTGGCGACGGGAGAACTCGAATTCCTGCGCGAGGTGGCCCGCCTGTTTGGCTTCTCGGAGGCGGACTTTCAACGCATTGCCGCCGAGAACGGCGTCGGCCTGGCGGAGAATCCCTACATTGTCCTGGGCTTGTCGCCCGACGCCACGCAAGCGGAGATTCGCGCCGCCTATCGCCGGCTGCTGCTGCGCAACCACCCCGATGCGCTGCAGGCGGCGGGGGTGCCGGCGGACATGCTGGAACTGGCGCAAGAGAAGACCCGGCGCATCGTCGCCGCCTATCGCCGCTTGAGCGGCGAGCGGAACGCTATGACCTGAGTTGCGCCAAGCCTGGGATGCGGCCGAGCAGCGAGCCGGTAAAGGCCCCGTCGATCAGCAGATTCTCCCCACTGACATAGCTGGCTTCCGGCCCCAGCAAGAAGCAGATGCCGGCCGCGATGTCCTCGGGCGTCGCCACCCGCCGTAGCGGCACCTGTTCTTCGCGCTCGGCCTTCAGCACCGGGTCCTGGTAGACGAGTTCGGTCATCATCGTGCGCACCATGCCGGGCGACACCACGTTGGCGCGTATGCCATGGGGCGCCAGTTCCTGCGCCAGCACCTTGACCAGCATGATCACCGCTGCCTTGCTTGGGCTATAGGCGGACAAGCCCGGATGCGGATACATGCCCGACATCGAAGCCACCGCCACCAGCGAGCCCTTGCTAGCGGCGAGCGCCGGCTGCGCTGCCTTGGCCAGCAGCCACGTGGCCCGCGTGTTGACCGCGAACACGCGCTCCCAGTCCTCCAGCTTGGCTTCGATCAGCGGGGACGGGCGCGAGATGCCGGCATTGGAAACGATGCCGTCAAGCCCGCCCAAGGCGGTCAACGCCTGTTCGACCGCGCGCGCCGGCGCCTCGACGTTGCCCATGTCGCCATCGAGCGCAACCGCCCGCGCGCCAAGGCCGTTCAATTCGGCCACCAGGGCATCGAGTTCCGGGCGATGCGCCGCGTCTTGCGCGGCGATGCCGATGCGCTGGCCGCGCACCGCGCCGTCGCGCGCCAGCTTGAGACAGGTGGCGCGGCCGATGCCGCGCGCCGCCCCGGTAACCAGTACTTGCATGAGCTTCCCCCTGTGATCGGGCGCATGATAGCCAGCGCGACCGGCCCAGGGCGAGCGGCCGCCATCTCGCGTTGACGGAACTGCCGGCGGACCGGATCATGGCAGACGGGCAAGCCTGAGGAGTATGCGGAGTGGCGGAGTGGTTTCACAAACAACGCATCGGCGATCTGCCGCGCGAAGCGGCCCGGCTGCATGGCGCGCGCGAAGCGATGGTGTTCGCGGACCGGCGCTGGACCTACGCGCAGTTCGCAGCGGAAGTGGACCGTACGGCCAAGGGCCTGATCGCAGCGGGCGTGCAGCCGGGCGAGAAAGTCGCGTTGTGGATGGTCAACCGGCCGGAATGGCTGTTCCTGATGTATGCGGTGCCCCTGGTGGGGGCCGTGCTGGTGCCGCTCAACACCCGCTATCGCAGCGCCGACATGGCCTACACGGTGCAGCAGTCGAACACCGTCACGTTGATCACGCATGCCCGCTCCGGCCCGGTCGACTATCTGGGCCTGTTGCAGGCCGCCATGCCGGACTTGCCAAGACAGGCGGCTCGCGCCTTGACGCTGGCAGCTTTCCCCGACCTCAAGCGCATCGTGCTGACCGACCGCGAGAACGCGCCCGGCACGCTGGGCTGGCAGGCGGTCATGGCAGCCGGCGACGCGCTGTCCGATCGCGCCCTCGCGGAGCGCGCGGACGCCGTCGATCCCGATGTCACCTGCCTCATCGCCTATACCTCCGGCACCACCGGTCATCCCAAGGGCGTTTTGCACAACCATTCCGTCGTGCGTGCCGGCATCGACCGCATGAACCGCCTGGGTCTCACCTTCGATGACGTGACCATGACCTATCTGCCGCTGTTCCACCTTTACGGCTTTTCCGAAGCGGCGCTGCATGTGCTGCTGACGAACGGCAAGCTGGTGCTGATGGAAGCGTTCGAAGCCAGGGAATGCGTGCGACTGATCGAGCGCGAGAAGGCGACGGTGCTGCACGGCTTCGACACGCATTTCCGGGACATCATGCTGGCACAGGAAAGCGAGCGCCGCGACCTGTCGTCCTTGCGCATGGGCACCTTTCCCAGCGGCATGGCGAGTTCCATTCCCATCGCCTATGCCACGCAGAAGACTCTCTGTCCCACCGTCTCCGGCTGGGGCATGACCGAATCCTGGGCTTTCGCCACCTGCTCCTTCACCAATTCGAGCGAGGAGCAGCGGGTCGAGGCGAGCGGCTTCGCGATGCCGGGCTACGAGTTCCGCATCGTCGATCCCACGACCGGTCGCGATCTGCCGGCGGGCGAGCCGGGCGAGCTGCTCTGCCGGGGCTACACGGTGACGCGGGGCTATTACAACAAGCCCAAGGAAACCGCCGAGGCGATTGATGCGGAGGGCTGGCTGCATACCGGCGATACCTGCGTCATGCGCGCCGACGGCCATGTCCGCTTCCTGGGCCGCTACAAGGACATCCTGAAAGTCGGCGGCGAGAACGTGTCGGCGGCGGAGGTGGAGGCCTTCATCATGGCCCTGCCGGCGGTCGCCGAGGTGGCGGTCGTCTCCTATCCCGATCCCAGGCTCGTCCAGGTGCCGGTGGCCTTCGTGCGCATCCGGCCCAACCATCGCCTGCTGGCGAGCGACGTCGTCGAACATTGCCGGGACCAGATCGCCAGCTTCAAAGTGCCGCGCCATGTGCTGTTCATCGACGAGTTGCCGATGACCGCTTCGGGCAAGGTGCAGAAGCACAAGCTGCGCGACCTGGCGCTGGAACAACTGGGTCCGCCGGAGCGCAAGACGGCCTAGCCGGCCAGCATCGCCTCGGCGAAATGGCAGGCGGCGAAACGTCCCTCGTCCAGCGGGCGCAGGGCTGGTGCCTGCGTTCGGCAGCGCGGCTCCGCCAGCGGACAGCGCGGCGCGAAAGCGCAGCCTGCCGGGCGCTCGGTCGCACTGCCAACCTGGCCGGCAAGCTGGCGCCGGCGCCGGCGCCGGCCGGGCTCGGGCCGTGGCACGGCATCGAGCAGCGCCCGGGAATAGGGATGCGCCGGCCGACGGAACACCGCCTGGGTCGGCCCCCGTTCGACGATGCGGCCTAGATACATCACCGCCACCTCGTCGCAGACATACTCGACCACCGCCAGATCATGGCTGATGAACAGGTAGGTCAGACCGTTGCGGTCCTGCAGGTCCTGCATCAGGTTGAGCACCTGCGCGCGCACCGAAACGTCGAGCGCCGAGACCGGCTCGTCGGCGACGATCAGCGCCGGGCGAGTGATCAGCGCCCGGGCAATGGCGATGCGCTGGCGCTGACCGCCGGAGAATTCGTGCGGATACTTAGCCCGGTCTGCTGGCGACAATCCGACCGCCGCCAGGGCCTCGGCCACGCGTTCGGCCCGCGCGGCGCCGTCGGCATCGCCCAAGAGCGACAGCGGCTCGCCAACGGCGCGGCCGATGGTGTGGCGGGGATCCAGCGAACCGAACGGGTCCTGGAACACCATCTGGAACTGGCTGCGTAGGCGGCGCAGCTCGCCGGCCGGCAGGCGCGTCAGATCACAGCCCAGCAACCGAACGCTGCCGGCGCTGGGCGGCTCCAGGGCCATCACCAGGCGGGCCAGCGTCGACTTGCCGCAGCCCGACTCGCCGACGATGCCGAAACTGCGTCCGCGCAACAGTTCAAAACTGACGCCATCGACAGCGCGCACAACTGGCGAGGGATGGAACAGGCTGGTGCGCGGCAGCCGGTAGTGGCGCGCAAGGTCGCGAGCCTCCAGGAGGATCTCGCTCATCCGTCGCTGGCGAGTACGGCATCGAGCCGGCCGCAGGCGGCCCAATGTTCGGGCCCGACCGCAAGCGGCGGCGGTTCCGCCAGCCGGCAGACCGGTTGCGCGTGGCCGCAGCGATCGGCGAAGGCGCAGCCCGTTGGCAACGCGGCCAGGTCCGGCACCCGGCCGGGGATGGCCGCCAGCCGGCCTCGCCCGCCGCCGGAGCGGCCCCCTCCGATGCGGGGAATGGCGGCGAACAGGCCGCGGCTATAGGGATGCGCCAGTCGGCCGAAGACGGTGGCGACCGGCCCCATCTCGACAATGCGCCCGGCATACATCACCGCCACCCGCTCGACGGTCTCCGCGATCACACCCAGATCGTGCGAGATCAGGATCAGGGCCATGCCGCGTTCGTGCACCAGGTCCACGATCAATTCCAGAATCTGCGCCTGGATGGTGACGTCGAGCGCCGTGGTTGGCTCGTCGGCGATCAGCAGGTCCGGTTCGCAGGCCAGCGCCATGGCGATCAAGGCGCGCTGCCGCTGACCCCCAGAGAGCTGGTGCGGATAGGCGTCGAGCCGGGCGCGCGCATCCGGCATGCCCACCCGATGCAGCAGTTCGCCCGCCACTCCGCGCGCCGCCTCGCTCGACAGGCCACGATGCAAGCAAAGCGGCTCGGCGATCTGCCGGCCGATGCTATGCAAGGGGTTCAGCGCGGTCATCGGCTCCTGGAACACCATGGCGATGCGATTGCCGCGCAGGCGGCAAAGCTCGCGATCCGAAAGCTGTGTCAGTTCGCGCCCCTCGAACCGCACGCTGCCGTGCAGCAGACCGCCTTCCGGCAACAGGCCCAAGAGCGCCAAGGCGGTCATGCTCTTGCCGCAACCCGACTCGCCAACAAGACCCATCGTCTGGCCGCGATCAAGCGAGAAGCTGACGCCGCGCACCGCCTCGACCGGCCCGTCCGGGCCCCGCAGGCGAACGCGCAACGCATTGACCTCCAGCAGGCTCATCGGCTCAGCGCGCTCGCGCCAGGCGGGGATCCACCAGGTCGCGCAGGCCATCGCCCATCAGGTTGAGACCCAGCACCGACAACGCAATGGCGATGCCCGGAAAGACGGCCAGCAGCGGGGCGGTGAAGATCATGGTCTGCGCCTCGTTCAGCATGCGACCCCAGGACGGATTGGGCGGCTGGGTGCCCAGACCGAGATAGGACAGCGCCGCCTCGGCCAGGATGGCGATGGCGAACTGGATGGTCGCCTGGACCACCAGGATCGGCAGGATATTGGGCAGCACGTGTTCCAGCGTGATGCGCAAACGCCCCTTGCCGGCGGCGCGGGCCGCCAGCACGAACTCGCGCGCCCAGACCACGTTGGCGGCGGCCCGGCCGATCCGGGCGAACACCGGCACGTTGAAGATGCCGATGGCAATGATGGCGTTGACCGCCGAGGGACCGAACACGGCGGTGAACAGGATGGCCAGCAGAATGGCCGGAAAGGCGAAGCCGAAATCGGCCAGTCGCATCACCGCCTCCTCCACCCATCCGCGGCGGGCCGCCGCCAGCAGGCCGAGCGCCACGCCGGCCGTCAGGCCGATCGAGACCGCCACCACGCCCACCATGATCGAGTTCTGCGCCCCCACCATCAGCATCGACAGCACGTCGCGGCCCAGCGTGTCGGTGCCAAGCCAATGCAGGCCGGAAGGCGGCAAGAGGCGCTGGCGGACCTGGATCAGATAGGCCGAATGCGGCGTCCAGGCGAGCGACAGGGCCGCCACCCCCACCAGCAGCAGGGTCAGCGCGCCGCCGCTGGCGAAGCTGGGATGCCGCAAGGCGCGGCGCAGAACGCCGCGGCCGGCCAGCGCGGCAGGGCTAGACATCGCGCGCCTTGAGCCTGGGATCGATCGCCGCATAGAGCAGGTCGACCAGGAAATTGATGCTGACCACGATGAAGGCGAACAGCACCGTCACATTCTCGATGAGCGCCAGGTCCCGGTTGCTGATCGCCTGGAACACCAGGCGCCCCAGGCCCGGCAGGGTGAACACCTGCTCGATGACGATGGTGCCGGTCAGCAGATTGCCGAATTGCAGGCCCATGATGGTGACGACCGGGACCAGCGCGTTGCGCAACACGTGGCGCCACAGCACGCGGTCGCGACCCAGGCCCTTGGCGCGCGCGGTGCGAACATAATCCTCGCGCATCGTTTCCAGCACAGCCGAGCGGGTGATGCGCGCCAGGATCGCCGCTTGCACCAGGGCCAGCGCCGCCGCCGGCAGCACAAGCGCCTGCAATGCCGGCCAGAAGCCCTTGCTCCAGCCGGGAAAGCCGCCGGCCGAGAACCAGCCGAGCTCGACCGCGAACAACAGGATCAACAGGATGGCGAACCAGAAGCTGGGGATGGAGATGCCAAGCTGGCTTACCGCCATGATCGCCGCATCGGCCGGCTTGTTGTGGTGCGCCGCGGCATAGACCCCGAGCAGCAAGGCCAGGACCGTGGTCAGCACCATCGCCATCACCGCCAGCGGCAGGGTCACGGCCATTCGCTCGGCGATCAGCGGCCAGATCCGCTGGCTGTAGGCATGGCTGAGGCCGAAATCGCCCGTGGCCAGGGCCGCGACCCAGGTGACGTAGCGTTCGGCTGCCGGCCGGTCGAGGCCCAGCTTGGCGCGCAATGCCGCCAGGGTTTCCGCTGTCGCCTCGGTGCCCAGGATCACCTCTGCCGGATCCCCCGGCAGCACTTCCAGCACCAGGAACACCACCAGCGAAGTGAACAGCAAGGTGGCAAGCAGCGTTGCCAGCCGGCGCGCCAGGAAAACGCTCATGGCCCGTCCGCCATGCGGCCGGGCGCGGCCGCCCTGTCGCCGTCTACTCCCAGTACAGGTTCTTCCACGGTGTCGTGGCGCCGCCCGGCGAGGATGTCCAGTAGCCCTTCAGGCCCTTGCGGTAGACGCCAGTCTGCGCCAACTGGAAGAGATAGCCCATCACCGCATCGTCGGCCGCCTTGCGCTGGAAGTCGCCCAGCAGGGTCGCCACCTCCTTCTGGTCGGGCTCGGTACGGATGCGGGTCAGCAGCTCGTCCATCGCCGGGTCGTGATAACCCCAGTAATAGTCCTTGCCGCGGCTGAAATTGTTGAAGTCGTTGGGCTCGACATGCGCCACGATGGTCATGTCGTACTGCCCCTTGCGGAAAATCTCGGCGATCCAGAACGGCCATTCGACGTTCTGGATCTTGACCTTCAGCCCGATCGCCGCCAGCTGCTGCGCAACGATCTCAGCCGACCGCTTGGCATAGGGGAAGGGCGGCGGCTGCAGCGTGATCTCGGCCCCATCCTTAAGGCCCGCCTCGGCCATCAGCGCTTTCGCTTTGGCGATGTCGTGCGGGTAGCGACCGGTCTGATCGACATAGGCCGGATGGTGGGGCGGAAAGAAGCTGCCGATCGGCGTGCCATAGCCGAACATCGCGCCATCGATGATCGCCTTGCGGTCGAGGGCATGCGCAATGGCCCGGCGCACACGCAGGTCGTCGAATGGCTTGCGCCTGTTGTTGAGCGCCAGCACCACCTCGCCCTCGGTCAAGCCGACGCCGACCACGAAACGCGCGTCCTTCTTGAACTGGTCCAGGCTCTCGACCGCCGTGATGGTGGGAAAGGCGTCGAGATCGCCGGCCAGCAGCGCGGCAATGGAAGCCGCCGGATCGGACAAGAACTTGAAGGTGATGTCCTTCATCTTGACCGACTTGGCATTCCGCCAGCCATCGTTGCGCGTCAACACGACGCGGTCGCCCTTGAGCCATTCCTTGAGCGCATAGGGACCGGAACCGACCGGCTTGGTCTTGTTGTCGTTGGCGGTTGCCGGATGCACGATCGAGGCATCGCCGCGCGACATGTGGAACAGGAACAGGTTGTCGGGGCTGCTGAGCGTTATCACCACGGTCGTGGGGTCGGGCGTGTCGATCTTGGCAATCGGCTTGAAGATGCCTTTGGTCGGATTGGTGCTGTCGGGCGCCATCGCCCGCTCGAAACTGAACTTGACGGCGGCGGAATCGAGTGTGTTGCCGTCGGTGTACTTGACCCCAGGCTCCAGCGTGAAGGTGTAGACGAGGCCGTCCTCGGACACCGTCCAGGACTTGGCGAGGCTGGGCACCACGTTGGATTTCTCGTCGATGGCGGTCAGCTGCTCGAATACCGGCCCGCTCATGATGGTGTCGATCACCGCGGTGGCGTCGGCCGTGGGATCGAGCACCGGCGGCTCCTGCTGCTGGCCGATCACCACCGTGTCCCTGGCTTGCGCGACGCCGAGGCCGCCCACCAGCGCCACGGCCAGGACGGTGCCTAGCAGCCCGCCCTTCGATCCGCGCCATCCGTTCCGCCGCATGCTCGCCCCCTGCCGCTGTGACAAACTTAACAGACCGCTCAGCAATCTTAGCCCGGTTTATTCACGAGGGACCATGATGTGATGGGCAGGGAGGCAAGGTGAAGTGGACCCCTTTTGTGGGACCACGATGAGGCCTTTCTAAGGTGGAGCCGCGCTTTCCCCTGTCATCCTTTCATGCTGCCAGTTGCTGTTGCGGCGGCTGTGGGCATGTGGGCGACGCGCCAGCGTC
>VGEV01000138.1 GCA_016869175.1 Alphaproteobacteria bacterium | reverse complement strand
GCAACCGCCGAGCGAAGGCTCCGGCCCGCGCCGCCGTCGCCGCGCCCGCGCCCCGCGCTGGAAACGCCGCCATGCCGCCCTGTTCCGTCGCTATCGTTGACTACGGTTCGGGCAATCTGCGCTCGGCGGAAAAGGCCTTCCAGAAGGCGGCCGAGGCGCAGTCGCCGCGGCCGGCCGTGCGGGTGACCAGCCGGCCGGAGGAGGTGCTGGCGGCGGAGCGGATCGTGCTGCCGGGGGTGGGCGCTTTCGCCGACTGCATGGCCGGCCTGCGGGCGCTCGCCGGCATGCCGGAGGCGCTCGACGAAGCGGTCCGCCGGCGCGGCCGCCCGTTCCTGGGCATCTGTGTCGGCATGCAGCTCTTGGCGGAGCGCGGGCTGGAGGATGGCAGGCATGCCGGGCTCGGCTGGATCGAGGGCGAGGTCCGGCGGCTGACACCGGCCGATCCGGCCTGCAAGGTGCCGCATATGGGCTGGAACCGGCTGCACCATCGGCGCGCGCATCCGCTGTTCGCCGGCTTGGCGGACGGCACCTATGTCTACTTCGTGCACAGCTATCATCTGGTGCCGGGCGAGCCGGGGCTCGCCGTTGCGCAAACCGAGCACGGCCAGACGATCCTGGCGGCGCTGGCCGCCGGCAACATGGCCGGCACGCAGTTCCACCCGGAGAAAAGCCAGGCGGCCGGCCTGCGCCTGATCGCCAATTTCCTGGGCTGGCGGCCGTGACCGGCTTGCGCCTCTACCCGGCGATCGACCTGAAGGACGGCGTCTGCGTTCGCCTGAAGCAGGGCGCGATGGACAGCGCCACCGTGTTCAACGCCGATCCGGCGGCGCAAGCCCGCGCCTTCGCCCTGGCCGGCTTCGACTACTTGCACGTGGTCGACCTGAACGGCGCCTTCGCCGGCCGGCCGGTCAATCGCGCCGCGGTCGAGGCGATCCTGGCCGCGGTCGCGCTGCCGGTGCAGTTGGGCGGCGGCATTCGCGATGCGGCCACGGCCGAAGCGTGGCTGGGCGCTGGCGTGGCCCGCGTCATCCTGGGCACCGCGGCGATGCGCGAGCCGGCGCTGGTGCGGCGTCTTGCCGGCCGCCATCCCGGCCGCATCGCCGTCGGCATCGATGCCCGCGACGGCCTGGTGGCGGTGGCCGGCTGGGCCGAGCAGACCGCGCTGCCGGCGTTCGACCTGGCCAGGCGCTTCGCCGATGCCGGGGTTGCCGCCATCGTGCTGACCGATATCGGCCGCGACGGCCTGTTGGGCGGGGTCAATGTCGCGGCCACGCAGGCGGTGGCCGAGGCGGTCGATATTCCGGTGATCGCCTCGGGCGGCGTTGCCGGGCTCGGCGACCTCGCCGCGCTGAAGGCTGGCGGCCGCATCGCCGGCGCCATTCTGGGCCGCGCGCTCTACGACGGCCGCCTCTCGCCGGCGGCGGCGCTGGCGCTGGCGGGCGAGCAGCGGTGATGCTGGCCAAGCGGCTCATTCCCTGCCTCGACGTCAAGGACGGCCGCGTGGTCAAGGGCATCAACTTCGTCGGGCTGCGCGATGCCGGCGATCCGGTGGAGCAGGCCCGGATCTACGACGCCGAAGGCGCGGACGAACTCTGCTTTCTCGACATCACCGCCAGCCACGAACGGCGCGGCATCCTGCTCGAGGTGGTGCGCGCCACCGCCGAGCAGTGTTTCATGCCGTTGACCGTGGGCGGGGGCGTGCGCGACGTCTCGGATGTGCGCGCCCTGCTGCTGGCCGGCGCCGACAAGGTGTCGATCAATACCGCGGCGCTGGAACGGCCCGAACTGATCGCCGAGGCGGCGCGCAAGTTCGGCAGTCAATGCATCGTCGTGGCGATCGACGCTCGGCGCGGCGCCGCCGGATTCGAGGCGTTCACCCATGGCGGCCGCCGGCCGACCGGGCGCGACGCGGTCGGCTGGGCCAGGCAGGCGGTGGCGCTGGGCGCCGGAGAAATCCTGTTGACCTCGATGGATCACGACGGCACGCGGGCCGGCTTCGATTTGCCGCTGACGCGCGCGGTGGCCGACTCGGTCGGTGTGCCGGTGATCGCCTCGGGCGGCGTCGGCGCGCTCGACCATCTGGTGGCCGGCATCCGCGAAGGCCACGCCGAGGCGGTGCTGGCCGCTTCGATTTTCCATTTCGGCGAGGTGCGCGTGAGCGCCGCCAAGGCGTATCTTCGTGCGCACGGAGTGCCGATGCGCGATTGAGGGGCCCGGCATGCCAGCCTTGCTGCTGTTGCGCCATGCCAAGTCGGATTGGGCCGATGCCAGCCTGGCCGACCACGACCGGCCGCTGGCGCCGCGCGGCGAGCGCGCGGCGCTGGCCATGGGCCAGTACATGCGCCAGCGCGGCCTCTGTCCCGACCTGGTGCTCTGCTCCTCCGCTCGCCGCGCCTGCGACACCTACGAACTGGTGGCGAGCCGGCTGGACGGCGCGCCCGACGTGCTGGTCGAGCGCGAACTGTACCTGGCCGGGTCGAGTGCCTTGCTGGCCCGCCTGCGTCGGGTGCCGGCCGGCATCGCCGCCCTCATGCTGGTGGCGCACAACCCCGACCTGCAGCAACTGGCGCAGGCGCTGGCCGGGCAGGGCGCGGAGGAGTTGCTGCTGGCGGTGCGCGCGGGCTTCCCGACCGCCGCGCTGGCGGTGCTGGCGGTGCCGGGCTGGAACAAGCTGGCGCCGGACAGCGCCACGCTGAGCTTGTTCCGCGCGCCCAGGCAGTTGCTGTGTTCGCGGCCGATCAAGACAAGGCGACCGAACTGGCGCGGGCCTTCAGGGCGGGCTGCAACGCCGCTTCGCCGCAGGCCGTCCGCCACCTGAGGCAGGGCGTGTCGCGCGACTGCTCGCCCGGGCAGGCCGCGCAACCACGACGGCAGCGCGGTCGGCTCCGATCCGATGGCGCGCGGTTCGCGGTTCCCGCTGATCGGCCCCCGCGCTAGATCACGAAGTCGCGCGTGGTCAGAAGGGGGATCAGCCGCAGGCCTTCCTTGGCCAGGTTTTCCGTGGCACCTTCCAGGCGATCGACCAGGGTGATCGCCACCCGTACCAGCGCGCCCACTTCGCGCACGGCCGCCAGCGCCTTCATGGCCGAGCCGCCGGTCGTGGTCACGTCCTCCAGCAACACCACCGGCCGGCCGCGCATGCTCTCGGGCTCGGCGATGCCCTCGATCAGCCGCCGCGTGCCGTGGCCCTTCGGTTCCTTGCGCACGAAGAAGCCCTGCAATTCGCGTAGGCCGAAGCTTTTCTGGGCCACCGCGGTGGCGATCGGCACGGCGCCCAGTTCCAGGCCGCCGACGAACTCGGCCGGCTCGTCGGCCAGTGCCTGCAACACCAGTTCGCCGATCAGGTTGACCGCCTCGGGCTCGAACAGGGCGAGCTTCATGTCGAAATAGAAGCTGGTCACGGCACCAGAGACCAGCTTGATGCCGCTGCCCCGCAACAGCGACCGACGGGCGATGATATCCGCCAGTCTGCGGCGCTTGGCCAGATCAAGGGCTGGCGCGTCTACCCGGTCATTCTGAAGTTGTTGCATTGTATTTCCTCGCCTGGCAAGAAGTCATCAGGAATAGACTTGTCTCGACAACCGGATCATGGCAGCAGAATTCTAGTTTCATGACAGTTTTGTTGCGCGATCTTTGCTTGACATTTCGGGGATTGACTTCTATCAATTGGGCGGCCGAGCGCGATGGGAGCCTGCCCGGCGCCGGACCGGCGTCGGCGACCCGATTCGAGGTCGCGGGGGGCTGTCGCGGTGACGGAGCAGCGCGAACGGGAGTTGAAGCTCAGCATCAGGGCGGCGGATCTGTCTCGGCTTGGCCGCATGCCCGCCTTGCGGCATTTCCGGCCGGGTCGGGCGGTGACGCGACGGTTGAGGTCGATCTATTACGATACGCCAAGGCTGGATTTGTGGCAGCAGGGCGTGTTCCTGCGCGTGCGACAGGTCGGCCAGCGACGGCTGCAAACCATCAAGTCGGATGCGCGCAAGGGCGGCGGCTTCGTCGACGCCCGGGAATGGGAGCGCGAGCTGCGCTCCGACGCGCCCGATCTGTCCTGGCTGCCAGATGGCCGCATCGCGCAGGTGTTCGCGCCCGACGACGTGCGACATGGCTTGGCGCCAGCCTTCGAGACCGAGGTGCGGCGCACCGTGCGCGAACTGCGCACGCCGACCGGGGCGATCATCGAGCTGGCCATCGATGCCGGAGAGATTCGCGCTGGCGGCGGTACCGCCGAGGTCTGCGAGGCCGAATTGGAGCTGAAAGCGGGCGAGCCGGCGGCGCTGTTCGAGGTGGCGGAGGCGCTGAGCCAGGAACTGCCGCTCAGGCTGTCGCTCGCCACCAAGGCCGAACGCGGCTTCGCGCTGCTGACCCATGCCGGCCCCAGCGCGCAACGGGCGCGGGTGCCGGCGCTCGCGCCCACGATGTCGGCCGAGCAGGGTTTCGCCGCCATCGTCGAGAACTGCCTGGAACATGCGCTGGCGAACGAGGCGGTGCTGCTGGCGGGGACCGACATCGAGGGCGTGCACCAGATGCGCGTCGCGCTGCGTCGGCTGCGGTCCGCCATAACCGCCTTTCGCGCGCAGGTGGACGGGGCGGCGACCCGAGCGGTCGAGCAGGAACTGCGCTGGATCGCCGGCGTGCTGGGGCCGGCGCGCAACGCCGATGTCTTTGAAGCGGGGGTTCTGCCGCCCGTCGGCGCGGCGATCGGCGAGGATGCCCGTTTCGCCTGGTTCGCCGGCGAGGCGCGCGAGTTGCGCCAGCGCCATGGCCGTGCGGCCATCGAGGCGGTCGGCTCGGCGCGCTACTCGCAAGGCATGCTGCGGCTGGGTGCCTGGCTGGCGGGGCGGCAATGGCGCGATGGCGCCACGCATAAGCAACTGGCGGCGCTGGAACGGCCCGTGCCACTGCTTGCGGCGGCGCTGCTGCGGGTCCGCTTCAAGAAAGTGCGCAAGCTTGGCAACCGGCTGGCCGCGCTCGACGAGGCCGCGCTGCATCAATTGCGGATCCGCGTGAAGCGGCTGCGCTATTGTGCCGAGTTCTTCCGCGCCTTGTTCCCCGACGGAGCGCCCAAGGCGTTTGCCGAGGACGCGGCGGCGCTGCAGGATTCGCTTGGCTATCTGAACGACAAGGCCGCCGCGCGCAGCCTGGTGGCGGAACTGCGTCCGCGCGCCGCGGCGCAAGGGCGCGAGGCTGACCTTGCCTGGGCGGCCGGCGCGATTGCCGGCTGGCATGCGCATGAAGCCCAACGCTGCCTGCGACAGACGCGCAAGCAATGGCGGCGCTTGAAGCGGCGCGGCGCTTTCTGGCAATAGCCGCCTGGGCATCCTAGTGTATCGGCGCAAACGGATGCGACCCATCCGGGTGGGCGGTCGATCCGCCGCAGCAATGGGTTAGTGGTTGGATTGAACCGCCGTTTGGGAGCCAAGCGTCGGCACCGAACCACGAGAGCAAGGGGGCGCCGGGTGGCGGCCAGCGAGCCGGTTACAGTCGACATCCTGACGCGGCTTTACGCCACGGTGGAAGCACGGCGGGGGGCCGACCCGAACCTGTCGGGCACGGCGCGGCTGTTTCTTGCCGGATTGCCGAAAATCGCCCAAAAACTGGGCGAGGAGGCCACCGAAACCGTGGTCGCCGCCCTGGCGCAGGGCCACGGCGAAGTGGTGGCGGAAAGCGCCGACCTGCTCTACCACCTGTTGGTGCTGTGGGCGGCCCGCGAGGTGCGGCCGGCGGAGGTGTTCGCCGAGCTTGAGCGCCGGATCGGCCGGCCGCCCAAGAAGCCGCTGGCGCCCTGACGCCTGGGGAACCGCCGCATGTCCTACGACCGCCACAACGTGTTCGCGCGCATCCTGCGCGGCGAGATCCCGTGCAAGAAGGTCTATGAGAACGCGCACGCCCTGGCGTTCCACGACATCAATCCGCTGATGCCGGTGCATGTGCTGGTCATCCCCAAGGGCGAGTATGTCAGCTTCGTCGATTTCAGCGCGCAGGCCAGTGCCGAGGAACAGGCCGGCTTCGTGCAGGCGATCGGCGCCGCGGCCAAGGCCTGCGGCGTCGCCGCGGGCGGCTATCGGCTGATCGCCAACAACGGCGCCGACGCGCATCAGGAAGTGCCGCATCTGCATGTGCATATTTTCGGCGGCAAACCGATCCCCGGCCGCATGATCAAGCAGGAGGGGCGCTGACCCGAATGCCGCGCCGGCGGACCGGCGCCGGCGGCAAGGCGGGCAAGTCGCGCGCGTCGGCGATGGCGAACACGGCCAGTTCGCCGGCGCGGCCGCGGACCTGCACCATGTGTCTGGGGAAGGCCGCCAGATCGACCCCGGCCAGTTCGGCGACGCGGGCGCTGAGGACCAATTGGCAGCCCAGTTCCTTGGACACGCCTTCCAGCCGGCTGGCGGCGTTGACCGCATCGCCCATGGCCGTGACCGAGATGGCGCTGCGATAGCCCATCTCGCCGACGATCGCCGGGCCGGCATGGATGCCGATGCCCATGCGCAGCGGCTCGCGCAGGTCGGGACTGAGCAGGCGGTTCAGATCGTCCAGCGCCAGCGACATGCCGCGCGCCGCTTCGAGCGCCGATCGGCAGCCTTGCTCGATGGGCGCCTCCACCGCGAACAGCGCCATCACGCCGTCGCCGATGAACTTGTCCAGCCGGCCGCCCGCCCCCTCGATCGCCTGGCCCATGGCGCGGAAATACTGATTGATCACGAACACTACGTCATACGGCAGCCGGCCTTCGGAAAACCGCGTGAAGGCGCGCAGGTCGGCGAACAGGATGGCGATGTTCCGCTCGGTGCCGGCCAGATGGGCGGCCGAGCGGTACGCCTCGCGCGCCTGGGCGGCGGCCGGCAGCATTGGCACCACGGCCAGATCGCCGGTCGGGCGCAACTGGCAGGCCAGCCGCACGCCGGCCGGCGCGCGCAGGCGGTTCAGCACGTGCTGTTCGGACGTCGAAGGCGGTGGCAGTTCCGCCGCGGCACCGGCGATGCGGATCCGACAGGTCGAGCAGCGGCCGCGGCCGCCGCAGACCGACGCGTGCGGGATGCCGTGCAGCCGGCTGGCGGCCAGCACCGTGCTGCCGCGGGCAACGCGCACCTCGCGGCCGTTGGGATAGCGGATGCGCACGATGCCGTGGCGGCGCTGCCAGGAGAGGCGAACGAGCCGCGCCAGCAGCACGACGGCCACGGCGACGAAGGTGAGGGCGCGCATCCGGTTGGCCATCGCATAGACCCACTCGATGGCTTCCGGGGTGACCCGCATCAAGGCGGTCTGTTGTGCCAGCCAGCGCGGATCCTGGGCCAGCAGTGCCGCCTCGCGGCCGGCGCCGGCATAGCCCGCCAGCGCCGCCGCCGGCAGCAGCAGCGCGACGGCGAACAGATAGCGCTCGAACCGCGGGAACCAGGGCTTCAGCCGCAGCCAGAAATAGAGGCCCAGCACGGCGTGGGTCCAGGCGATCAGCACGGCCGCGGCCTGCACCAGTCCCTCGCGCCAGTCGAACACGAAGGTCGACAGCACGACATAGGCGTAGCGATCGGCGACCCCATGCATCTCGTGCGCGCCGCGCGTGCCGATGACATGGGTGGCGATCGCCATCGGCACCAGGAAGCCCAGCGCCACCTGCAGCGCTTCGATGCCCGGCATGCGCAGCGCCCGCCGGCGATAGAGCGCGTGCAGCACCAAGGTCGCGTGCAAGGCAAAGGCGGCATAGAGCACGAGGGTGCCGAGCGGATGGCGCCAGACCCGCACGAACAGGGTGCGGCCCCATTCCATCGCCTCGAGCCCGGCCAGGCCCAATGCGTGGTTGAGGAAATGGGTGACCAGGAAACCGAACAGCACTAACCCGCTGCCCAGCCGCAACTGCTGCAGGCGGTGCTGGGTGTCCATGGCCCGCCGGCGTCCGCGGCTAGCGGAACTGGGCGACGAGCTGCTTCAAATTTCGCCGCGGGCGGGCGCCCAGATGGCTGATCGCCTCGGCCGCGGCCAGGCTGGCGATGCGGCCGCAATCGGCGGCCTGCCGGCCATGCGTCAGGCCATAGAGGAAGCCGGCGGCGTAGAGGTCGCCGGCGCCCGTCGTATCGATCACCTGGCCCAGCCGCTCGGCGGCGACGACCGTTGTTTCGCCGTCGCTCAACACCGTCGAGCCGGCGGCCGAACGGGTCAGCGCGGCGATCGGCACCCGGCCGTTCAGCGCCGCCACTGCGGCGGCGAAATCCTCCACCTGGAACAGCGCCATTGCCTCGTGCTCGTTGGCGAACAGGATGTCGACATGGTTGTCGACCAGCTCCAGGAACTCCTCGCGGTAGCGCTTGACGCAGAACCGGTCGGACAGCGACAGCGCCACCCGCCGGCCGGCCGCATGCGCCGCACGCATGGCCTTGAGGAAGGCTTCCTTGGCGCGCGGCGGATCCCACAGATAGCCTTCGAGATAGGTGATCTCGGCGGCTGCCACCAGCGCTTCGTCCACGTCCTCCGGCCCCAGTGCGGTGGACGCGCCAAGATAAGTGCACATGGTGCGCTGCGCGTCCGGCGTGACCAGGACCAGGCAGCGCGCGGTCGGCGGCCCGGCGATCGCCGGGGCGGTCGGGAAATCGACGCCGATGGCGCGGATGTCGTGGCGGAAGATCTGGCCGAGCTGATCGTCGCGCACCTTGCCGACATAGCAGCCCCGGGCGCCCAGGCTGGCGAGGCCCGCCATGCTGTTGGCAACCGAGCCGCCGCTCGATTCGATCGCCTCGCCCATGTCGGCATACAGCCGTTCCGCCGCCTCGGCCTCGATCAGCGTCATGCTGCCCTTGGCCAGACCATGGCGGACGAGGAAATCGTCGTCGGTCTGCCACAGCACATCGACAATGGCATTGCCGATGCCCAATACGTGATAGTGCGCTTTCTGCATGTGCGGGTCCCGGGGCGGTGGGGCGGTCACTCGACAGCCGCCGCGCTTGCCTATACAGCGACTGGGCGGCGGCGACAAAAGGGGGCGTCGATGGCGGAGGAGTTATGGCGGCTGTCGGCGGTGGCGGCGGTCGATCTGCTGCGGCGCGGGGAGATCAAGCCGGCTGAACTGATCGACGCCGCGGCCGGGCGGATCGCCCAGGTCGACGGCAAACTGAATGCGCTGCCGACGCTCTGCCTGGAGCGTGCGCACGAGCACGCCAAGCGACTGGAACGCGACGGTCATCCGGCAGAGCCCGGCCCCGGCTATCTCTATGGCCTGCCCTTGGCGATCAAGGACCTGGTGGAGGTTGCGGGCGTGCGCACGACGCACGGTTCGCCCGTCTACAAGCACCACCTGCCCAAGCGGTCCGATTTCCTGGTCGAACGGCTGGAGGCCAACGGCGGCATTGTCATCGCCAAGTCGAACACGCCCGAATTCGGCGCCGGCGCCAACACGTTCAACGACGTGTTCGGCGCCACGCGCAACCCCTGGGACAGCCGGATGAGCTGCGGCGGCTCCTCCGGTGGCGCTGCCGTGGCGCTGGCCACCGGCCAAGTCTGGCTGGCGCATGGCAGCGATCTTGGCGGCAGCCTGCGCATTCCCGGCTCGTATTGTTCGGTCGTGGGCTTCCGGCCGAGCCCCGGCCGGGTCGCGCATGGACCGGGCCCGCTGCCCTTCTCGGGCATGTCGGTCGACGGGCCGATGGCGCGCAACGTGGCCGACGTGGCTTTGATGCTGGACGCCATGGCGGGTGAGCATCCGGAGGATCCGCTGTCGCTGCCGGCGCCGGCGCGGCCGTTCCTGGCCGGCGCCGCGCTGGCAGCGCCGCCCCGGCGGGTCGCCTTCTCGGCCGATCTTGGGATCGCCCCGGTGGTGCCGGAAGTGGCGGAAATCTGCCGCAAGGCCGCCGCCAGCTTCGCCGGCCTGGGCGCCCGCGTGGAAGACGCGCATCCCGATCTGGCGGACGCGCCGGAGATCTTCCAGGTGCTGCGCGCGGCGCAATTCGCCGCGACCCGCGGCGGCCTGCTGCCGGAACACCGGGACAAACTGAAGCCGGAAGTGATCTGGAACATCGAGCAGGGCTTCGCGCTCGACCGCGCCGCCATCGTGCAGGCCGAGATCAAGCGCGGTGCGCTCTACCGCCGGGCCGCCCATTTCTTCCACGACTATGACCTGCTGCTTTGCCCTTGCGTGATGCTGCCGCCTTTCCCGGTCGAGATCCGCTGGGTGCCGGAAGTCGCCGGCCGCCGTTTCGAGACCTATGTCGACTGGCTGGCGCTGACCTACGCGATCACACTGACGGCGTTGCCGGCGGTCTCGGTGCCTTGCGGCTTCACCCGGACGGGCTTGCCGGTCGGCCTGCAGATGGTCGGGCCGCCCAAGGGCGATGCGCGCCTGTTGGCATACGCCGCCTTGTTCGAGCAGCTCAACCTTTTCGCCGGTATGGTGCCGATGGATCCGGCGATTCGGCACTAGCCTGGATTATTCGTGACGCGGGCCGTATCGGTGCGGCGGGTGTAGCATAGCTCACTGATTTCGTTCAGGATTTGGTGGTCTAAGCCGGTCCTTCACGAGAGCAGGGAGGCGCCACGCCCGCCATGGCCGACGATAGAGAACGCTCCTGCGATTTGCCAAGCGTCGGGCGCAAGAAGATGAGCGCGTCGTTCGACGGCGGGCGCATCAGCTCCGACGGCGGGGTGATGGTACTGGCCCAGGCCG
>VGEV01000137.1 GCA_016869175.1 Alphaproteobacteria bacterium | reverse complement strand
GATCTTGCCCGCAATCGAGCTGATCGCTTCCCATTGCGACCCATAGTCGCCCTGATGATCCAGAACCAGCCGGACAGCCCGCTCGCGAACCTCCGCCGGATATCTCGTCGAATGTGTTCCCATGGCAACTCCTCCTTCTCACAAGTCGGAGCCTCCGGGAAACCCGGCGCGGTTCACTGGACTGGATCGAGGGGCAAGCCGCGCCCGCCTGATGGGCTCACTGCGCCGCTCACTGCATCGACACGCCACCGCAGACCAAATAGACCCCGCCACAGCACCCAATCCGCAGGCTGGGCCGCAGGCCATGCCCTCATCGGCGATGCTTCGTCGTCAATGATGGGGTTCTTCGAGGTGTCCAAGTGCCGATACATGCTGGCCAGGATCCGATCGTGCCCGCGTGCGCCCAGTCGGTTCAGGGCCACGACCATGCTGGCGGTATCGGCGGCCATCTCGGCCAGCGGCAGCAGCCGGGGCAGGTCGGCCTCCGCCGGAGCCGGCCCCGGAACGGGCGCCGCCGGCCGGACCTCGCCCGGTTCGCCCGCCAGACACAGACGCAGGGCCGTCAGCGCCACCAGCGCCACCGGATTGGTGTGGTTATAGGTCGCAACGACGGCGCGGATGCGGGCAAGCTCGGCTTCTCCGACACCGACCGCGGCCAAGGCTTCGCGGCTCAATCCGGGCAATGGCGGGGCCGACAGGCCGGCCAGCACCGCTTGTGCCTCCGCCGCCGCCCGGCCTGAAACATAGATCGGTCGCGCCGCCGCCCAGCACCAGCCGAGCGCGCCCGGCAGGGTCGCAAGATGCCGCCAGACCAGATTGACCAGCGGCACGCCAAGCACGGCACGAATGTCCGCAAAGAGCACGGCAATCTCGCCCGCCGCCTCGGCTTCGGCGATGGCGGGAACCGGGTCGCCCGCGGCCAAGGGTGGCTCTATTCCGCCGCCGCCGGCAGCGGCAGTTCGACCGCCGCCGCGCGCGCCCAGACCGCGTTGTCGTGAAAGCCGACACCGCCCCCTGGCGGCACCGGATCGGCGCCCACCAACTGGTTGATGCCAAGCCCACCGGACCAGTCGCGGTTGGGCCACACACCTTCCACGACCACCGTGCCCGGCAGCACACCGTCGAAGGTCCGCCAAGCCAGCACCACCTCGCCCCGTCGATTGCCCAGTCGGACGCGACCATCCGCAGCCAACCCCAGCGCCTTGGCGTCGTTCGGATGCACGAGCGCCGTCGGCTGCCCTTCGCGGTCGCGCGAGGACGGTGTCTCACTGAAACTGGTGTTGAGGAAGCTGCGCGCCGGCGGGGTCACCAACCGGAAAGGATGCGCCTCGCTCGCCGCCTCGGCCGTCGGTACATAGTCTGGCATGCTGGGCAGGTTGGCATGATAGGGGCCGATGGACGCCCAGTCCGGCTTGAATCGGTAGCGCCCCGTCTGGTTGGGGAAGCCGTTCAGAAAATGCGCATCCTCGAACGGCATCTCGTATTCGATCCAGCCGCGTTCCGCCGCCGCCTCGATGCCGCCATGGCCGGAAGCACGCAGCGTCTCGTCCAGCAGCTCCCAGGCACTGAGCTCGAAGCCGCGATGGTGGGCGCCCAGCCGCTTGGCCAGGCCTTGCGTGACCTCATGGTTGCTTCGCGCTTGCGCATGGCGCGGCAGGATGCGCTTGGCGATCGTCAGCATGGTATGGCCGAAGCCATAGTACATGTCGTCGCATTCCAGGAAGGTCGCCGCCGGCAGCAGGATGTCGGCGTATTTCGTGGTTTCCGTCGGGAACTGTTCATGCACTGCCAGGAACAGATCGTCGCGCGACAGGCCGCGGCGCACCAGTCGGCTGTCGGGCGCCACGTTGGCGGAGTTGGCGTTCTGCATCAGCATGGCGGCGACCGGCGGGCCGCCCCTCAGCGCATGCGCCTCGCCGGTCAACACCGGGCCGATGCGCGACTGATCCAGCACGCGGATCGCGGGATCGAGCGCGTCCAGGCCGTGCGCCACGCGCAGGTCGAGCTTCCAGTTGTCGAAATTGATGAAGAAGGCGCCGCCGCCCAGATGGCGCCATTTGCCGCCCACCGCCGGCAGGGCGGTGACGGCGTGCATGGACAGCGAGCCGTTGCGGCTGCGGGTGAAACCGAAGCCCAGCCGGATGAAGGCACGTTCGGTCGCGCCATAGAGCCGGGCGAAGTCGCGGATCTGCGGCTCGGAAAGCCCGGTGATGCCGGCCGCCCAGGCCGGCGTGCGGGCGCGGATGTGGCGCTCGACCTCGGCATCGAAGTCGGTCAGCCGCGCCAGGAAATCGCGATCGGCCATGCCCTCTTCCAACAGCACGCACATCATGGCCAGCGCCAGCGCCGCATCGGTGCCCGGGCGAAGGATCAGCGGAATATCGGCCTGCTGCATGGTGGGCGAGCGGTAGCAATCGACCACCGCCAGCTTGGCGCCGCGCGCCCGTTTGGCCTGCTGGATATGCGTCATCTGGTTGACTTGCGTCGACACCGGATTGCCGCCCCAGACGATGACGAGATCGGCCTGGGCCATCTCGCGGGCGTCCGGCCCCTCCAGCCGGCCGATGCCGGCGCGCCAGCCGCTTTCCGCCGGCGTCACGCAGATCGTCGTCTTCTGCCGCGAATAGCGCATGACATTGCGGAAGCGCTCCAGGCCATAGCGCTGCACGATGCCCATGGTGCCGCCGGAGTGATAGGGCCACACGGCCTCGCTGCCAAGGCGCTGGGTTGCCGCCTGGAACGCGGCGGCGATCTCGTCCAACGCGTCGTCCCAGGAGATCGGCTGGAACCGGCCTTCGCCCTTGGCGCCCTGTCGCCGCGACGGCACCGTCAGGCGGTCGGGATGGTGCTGGCGCTCGGCGTAGCGCGCGACCTTGGCGCAAATGACGCCGCGGGTATAGCTGTTGTCGCGGGCCCCGTGGATGCGACCGATGCGATCGGGCGCCACCCGCTCCACCATCAGCGCACAGGCGCTCGGACAATCGTGCGGACACGCGGAACGCAGCAATTCGGTCATGCCCAACCCTCCTTGCGGCGTGGCCCGGCCGGCCTCAGCGGGCGCCCGCTTCGGCGATGGCGCGGTCGACGATGGCGAGTCCGCGATCGAGTTCGGCCTCGCTGACCGTCAACGGGGGCGCCAGTTTCCACACCATACCGCCCTTTTCCGGATCGCGCGCGCCGCCGGACTGTGTCGAGAACAGGCCCAGTTCGTAGGCCCGCTTGATCGCGCGTTGGCCGAGACCGACCGCCGGCTTGCGGCTCATCCGGTCCTGCACCAGCTCGACGCCAACCAGCAGGCCCGCTCCGCGCACGTCGCCGATCGCTTCGTGGCGCTGCTGCAGGGCGCGCAGCCCCGTCATGAAATAGTCGCCCATCCGCTTGGCCCGTTCGGCGATGCGCTCGCTCACCAGGAAACGCAGGATCGCCAGCGCAACGCGCGCCGGCAGCGGGTCGGAGACATGCGAGGTATAGAAGTAGAAGCCCTTCTCGTGCAGCCTCTCCTCCAGTTCGCTGCCCACCACCACCGCCGACATCGCCATGCCGCCGCCCAGCGTCTTGGACAGCGTCAGGATGTCCGGCACGATGCCGGTCTGCTCGAAATAGAACATGCTGCCGCAGCGCCCAAGCCCGGTCTGCGCCTCGTCGAAAATCACCAGCAGGTCGCGTTCGTCGGCCAGCTGCCGCAGCCGGCTGTAATAGCCCTCGGGCGGCGCCACGATGCCGCCGGCGGCCAGCAGCGGTTCGCAGATCACCGCCGCGCCGGCGCCAACCGTCTGCCGGTCGAAATTCTCGAAGCCGACTTCGAGACAGGTGCGATCGCAGGCATCGCGGCAATGCCGGATCGGGCAGCGGTAGCCATTGGGCGAGGGCAAGGTCAGCGTGCCAGGCACCATCGGCCCGGCGCCGCGGCGCGCGCCGGCGTAGGTCTGCGCATTGGCGCCGCCGGTCATGCCGTGCCAGGCGGCGTCGAACGCCAGAACTTCGAAACCGCCGGTCGCGGTCTTCGCCATGCGCAGGGCCGCTTCGTTCGACTCCCCGCCCGTCGACAGGAACATCGACTTCCTGAGGCCCAGCGGCAGCAACCCGGCCAGTTCCTCCGCCAGATCGACCACCGCCTTGGTCAACATGTTGCTGTTCAGATGCATCGGCTCGTCGAGCGCGGCCATGATCGCGCCCTTCACCACGGGATGATTGTGGCCCAGCGTCGCGCACATCTGGCCCGAGGCGAAGTCGAGGATCTCGCGGCCGTCCTGGTCATAGAGCCGGCTGCCTTCGGTGCGGGTGATCGCCGCCGGCACGAAGCCCTTGCTGTAGCGCAAGAGATAGTCGTCGACCCGGCCAAGGAACTGGCGCAGGACCGGGCTTGCCTCGTTGCTGCTCATGAGTGTCTCCTATTCCGCCGCCTGTCGGGTGGCCAGCAAGGTCGCGGGATCGACCCTGACGCCATAGTCTCTGGCCGCGCCCTCCGGCGTGACAAAGCCTTCGCGCACGTCCGCCACCACTTGCGCGACCGGCCGCTGCCGCGGGTCGCCGTACCCGCCGCCGCCGGCCTCGACCAGCGTGATGCGATCGCCTGGGCGCAGGACGTACTTGCCCTTGGGGTGCACCGCCACGTCGTTGATCTTGTGCTGGCGCATCGCCCCTGCCTTGCCACCGGCCATGCCCAGCGCCGGAAATTCCGTTCGATTGGCCATCGAGAAGACGGTCATCGGGTGCCCGGAATCGTTGCGCAGCACGACCTCCTGCCCGACCCCGCCCCGCGCCGCGCCGGAGCCGCCGCTATCGGGCCGCAAGCGCTTGCTCTCGACCGTCAGCGTCGTCAGGGTCTCCCAGATCTCGACCGGCACCACCGCCATATTGGAGGGACCCGGCAGCGTGTCGGTGCCGTCGCGGCCCTGCAGCGCACCAAAACCGCCGGCCGAGAAATAGATGGTGGACACGCCGCGGCCGTTGGTGTGCCGGCCTTGCACGGTCATCAGATCCATCATGCCGCAATCGGCCTGCACCTTGTCCGGTGCCGCCTCGGCCAAGGCGCCGAAGATCAACGGCGGCACGAAATGCCCCATGATGTGGCGCCCGCCGGTCGGCACCGGTGGCTGCGCGTTCAGGATGCAGCCCGGCGGTGCCGAGACCTTCACCGGCAGGGTCGCGCCCCCGTTATTCGGGATCGAGGGAATGGTCAGGCACTTGATCGCATAGAGCGACATCGCGTTGGTGTAACAGAAGGGCACGTTGATGCCGCGGTCGACGCACGGCCCGGTGCCCGTGAAGTCGATCCGTACCTCGCCATCATCGACCTCGACCCGACAGGCATATTCGACGGGCGCGTCGATCGCCTCGACCATCACCCGGTTGCGGTATACGCCCCGGCGCATCTCGCGGATCTTCTGCCGCATCGCCTGCTCGGAATGTTCGCGGATGGCGTGCGACAGGCCCGACAGATCGTCCAGGCTGTATTCCTGCATGAACTCCAGGACTTGGCGGCCGCCCACCTCGTTGCAGCTCACGTTGGCCATCAGGTCACCCATCACCTGGTCCGGCACGCGGCAATTGGCGTGGATCAGGTCGACCATGAAGGGGTCGAGTTCGCCGCCTTTCACCAGCTTGCAGATCGGCAAGCGCAGGCCCTCGTGAAAGATCTCGGTCGCCGCCGCGCCGAAGCCGAGCCCGCCCACGTCGGGCAAATGGGTGATGCTCATGGTGTAGGCGACGATTTTGCGGCCCCGGAACACCGGCCGCATGACCGAGATGTCGAACATATGCCCGGTGCCCATCCAGGGATCGTTGGTCACCAGCACGTCGCCGGGCCGAAGGGTGTGCGGGGGAAACTTCTCCAGCATGTATTTCAACGTGCGCGGCGCGGTGCCGATGAAAACCGGCACGCTGTAGGTACCTTGCGCCATCAGATGGCCGCCGGCATCCAGCACCACGACCGAAAGATCGTAACTTTCGCGCACGATGGTCGAGAACGACGTGCGGACCAGCGTCGAGACGATCTCGTCGGTCAAGGCGATCAGTCGGTCCCACATGATGCCGAGACTGACCGCGTCGAGCGTCCTGTTCTTGCGCGCCATGGTCCCGTCCTTCAGCCGGCCAGTTCGGCAACGAGATTATAGTGTGAATCGACCGAAGCGCGATCACCCGGCCCCAACACGGCCGTCGATTCACGCTCCTCGACCAGCGCGGGCCCGACGATAGAATCGCCCGGGCGCAGCCGGTAGCGGTCGTAGACCGGGCAATCGACATAGCCCCCCGCGGCCTCGAAATAGGCCTTGCGGCGGCCCTTGAGCGCGGCCTCAAGCCCGCCGCCGCCAGCCACCACCAGGCTGAAATCGGCCTTAAGGTTAGGTTCGGGCCCGACCGCCTCGACCTTCCAGGTAACGATCTCGAGCGGCTCGTCCAGGAAATTATGGCCATAGGCGGTCTCGTAGGCCGCCGCGAACAGCTTCGGCACCGCGTGGAACCCGCTCTCAGCCGAGCCGTCGGCCGGCAGTTCCACTTCCAGTTCGTAGCCCTGGCCCTCGTAACGGACGTCGAGCCGGCGCTGGATGCGCAACTCGGCTGGCTTGACGCCCGCCCGCACCAGAAAACCGGTCGCCTCTTCGACCAGCGGCTGCAGCATTGCCGCGAACCGCGCGGCGTCCAGTTCGGCAACGAAGACCCGGCGGCTCAGCGACAGTTCGAAGGCCAGCGGGCTGGCCAACAGCCCCAGCGCCGACATCACGCCCGCGCCCAGCGGAAAGATCACGCGCGGGATCTTCAGCTTGCGCGCGACCGCCATGGCATGCACCGGGCCCGAGCCGCCAAATGTCACCATGCTGCAGGTGCGGTAGTCGAAGCCGCGCTCGGAAGCGTGGATGCGGAAGGCGCGCGCCACGTCCTCGTTGATCACCTCGTGGATGCCCCAGGCGGCGCGCGCCAGTTCCAGCTTCAAGGGCTTGGCGATGGCGCGGCCGATGGCATGCTCGGCTGCCGGCAGGTCCAGCCGCATCTCGCCGCCCAGGAACGAGCCGGCGTCGAGATAGCCCAGCACCAGGTTGGCATCGGTCAGCGCCGCCAGCTCGCCGCCCTGCGCATAGCAGGCGGGGCCGGGCACCGCGCCGGCACTGCGGGGGCCGACGGCGATCAAGTTGCGCGCATCGACCTGCGCCAGGCTGCCGCCGCCGGCGCCGATCTCGATCATGTCGATCACCGGCAGCCGGCAGGGCAGGCCGCTGCCGCGCTTGAACTCGTGCACGCGCGCCACTTCCATCGTGTACTTTTTCATCGGCGCGCTCTTGCGCACCAGCGCGCCCTTGGCGGTGGTGCCGCCCATGTCGAAGGACAGCAGGTCCGGCAAGCCCAGCGTGCGGCCGTGCACGGTCGACATCAGCACGCCGGCGGCCGGGCCGCTCTCCAGGGCCCTGACCGGAAAGCGCCGCGCCGTCTCGGTCGTCACCACCCCGCCCGAGGACGTCATGATGTAGAGCTGGCCGGAGAATCCGAGCGCCGCGAGCCCCTGTTCCAGCCGGGCGAGATAGCGGTCGAACATCGGCTGGGTAAAGGCGTTGACGGTGGTCGTGGTCCAGCGCTCGAACTCGCGCAAATTGGAGAACACATCGACGCTGGCCGAGACGTAGAGGTCGGGATAGGCCGCTTCGACCATCGCCTTTGCGCTGCGTTCGTGCGCCGGGTTGGCGTAGCTGTGCAGGAAGCAGATGGCCAGCGCTTCGATCCGCTCGCCCTCGACCAGTTCCTTCAGCCCGCGACTGACCGCCGCCTCGTCGAGCGGCGTTTCCACCCGGCCGTCGTAATGCACCCGCTCCGGCACCTCGCGGCGCAGGCGGCGCGGCACCAGGGGATCGGGAAACACCAGCCGGAGGTCGAACAGGTCGTAGCGCTGCTCCATGCGCATGTCGAGGATGTCGCGGAAGCCGGCGGTGACCAGCATGCCGGTCTTGGCGCCCTTGCGCTCGATCACCGAATTGGTGACCAGGGTGGTGCCGTGCACCACGTCGCGCACGTCGGCGATCGGCACGTTCTGCCGCGCCAGCAGGCTGACGATGCCTGCCAGAACGGCGCGCGACGGATCGGCCGGCGTCGTGAGCTGCTTGTGCAGCGCCAGCCGGCCGCCGCCTTCCTCGAACAGTGCGAAATCCGTGAAAGTGCCGCCGATGTCGACGCCAATCCGATAGCTCATCATCTGTCCTGTGGCTGGGAGCGGGGGGACCGGCCCGCCCGCGCGCGGTCGATGGCGGCGATGGTCGCTTCCGGGTGGCTGTAGGGCAAGAGGTGTCCGGCGTCGGGCACGACGATCAGCTCTGCGTGCGGCAGGGTCTTGGCGAGCGGCCGAGAATGCGTGTCGGGGCCGACCACGGTGTCGCGATCGCCCGTCAACAGCACGATCGGCAGGGCCAGGCGGCCATAATGCGGGCTCTGCTCGGCCAGGGCCGGCTTCAGGTTGCGCACGTCCTCGGCATTGGCGCGGAAACTGCCGGGCCGCAGCGCCAACGGCCAGGGAGCGCCACCGAAGCTCGCCGGCACGGGGCCGGGCGCGAACGAGGCGGCGACCGCACCGGCCGACACCAGCACCGCCAGCGGCTGCACCAGGATCTCCACCGCCAGGTCGCCCAGTATCGGCCAGGCCGGCAGCCGCCATTTCAGGTCGACCGGGGCGGCCCAGGGATAGGCTGTGCCGGCCAGCAACACGATGCCGTCCAGCTCCGCCTGGTGCCGCAGCGCGTAACTCAGCACCAGCGCCCCCGACCAGGAGAAGCCGACCAGCACCGGGCGGTCCACGCCCAACTGGCGCAACAGGCCGCGCAGCAATTCTGCCTGTGCCGCCGGCGTGCCGGCTTGCGGCGGCCGTTGGCTGTGGCCGTGGCCGGGGCGATCGAGGGCGATCACGCGGTA
This sequence comes from Alphaproteobacteria bacterium, assembly GCA_016869175.1. Lineage (GTDB taxonomy): Bacteria > Pseudomonadota > Alphaproteobacteria > VGEV01. The sequence goes on along the minus strand of VGEV01000137.1, from coordinate 1,918 downwards.
GCGCCGGCTCAATGCCGGCATGATGGTCGTGGTGAAGTCCTGCAAGGCGCCGTTGGCACCGTGCAGCAGCACGACCGCCGGGCCGCTGCCCGCCTCGACATAGTGCAGCCGGACGCCATCCACTGTGGCGAAGCGGCCGAGCGGCGGAAATGCCCGCTCGGCGCGCCAGGTGAGCCAGCGCGAGCCGCCATAAAGGGCGAGGAGGACGGCGAGCAGACCAACGGCGCCGTAGGCCAAGGGCTTCATGCCTGGGCGTCGAGCCGCCGCGCGTCGAGGTCGATCGTTATCGTCTGGCCCGCCCGCACGGCGCCGAACGGCCCGTCGGCCGGAGCCACATGGCCCACCACCAGCCCCTTGCTCAAGCCGGAATAGCCGCCGTCGGTCACCATGGCGATCCGATCCGCCAGGCCGGCGCCGTGCAGCGCGCAGGCGAAATCGTCCACCCCGCCCTTGAGCACCGTTACCTCGCCGGCGCGCAGGTTACCCTCGCGCAGCGCGGCGAAGCCGGCCTCGGCGTCGGCCAGCAGCCGCGCCGGTCCGCTGAAGCGGCGCAAGCCGGCCGGCGCGATGCCCGGGCGGACCAGCGCGCCGCCCGCCGCCAGGTTGCCGCGCAGCACGATCAGGCCGGGGTCGGCGCCGGCACGCTGGGTCAGGCTGGCGATGGGGCCCGGTCCTTCCGGCACGCGGCCCAGTATCGCTCGCCAGCTCTCGCCCGAGACATTGATCGCATCCAGGGCCAAACGGTCCCACAGGCGGCGCAGCACCGCCAGCGTGCCGCCGGCCGCTTCCAACGCGGTCATCGGCGCCGGGCCGTTCGGTGCGATGTCGCAGAGGCGCGCCACCGCGCGGCCCTCGCGTTCCAGGAACGCCAACACATCGAACGGCCGGCCCGCCGCCTGGGCGATCGCCGCCAGATGCCTGACGCAGGAATTGGCGCCGCCAATCGCCAGCAACAGCCTGGCCGCGTTCTCGATGGCCGGTTGGCCGACGATGCCACGCGGGCGCAGTCCGGCCGCCACCAGTTCGACAACGCGCCGCCCCGCCCGTGCCGCGGTCTCCAGCAATCTCGGATTGTCGCCAGCGACCGGCGCCGAACCCGGCAGGGCCAGGCCAAGCGCCTCGGCCAGCATGTGCATGGTGTTGGCGGTGCCAAGCCCGCCGCACACCCCTGCGCAGGCGAAGGCCTGGTCGGCCAGACGGCCGAGGTCGGCTTCCGTCATGCGGCCGGCGGCAACCGCCCCCACCCCCTCATAGAGGCCAAATACATCGCCGCCACCGCCGCCGCGTTGGTAGCCGCACGGCACCACGACGGCCGGCAGGTCGAGCTTCAGCGCGGCGATCAGATGCGCGGGCGTGGTGCTGTCGCAGGACGACAGCAGCACCATGCCATCGAGCGCGGCGCCGCCCACCATCAACTCGACATCGCTGACCATGGTGTCGCGCGCGTTGCCCAGGAAGTCGCGCCGGCCGACCGCGAAGCTCAGGCCGTCGGACGGCGCGGCGGTGCGTACCTCGAAGGCCAGGCCGCCGGCCTCGCGGATCGCCCCTTGCACCGCCGTCGAGACACGGTCGAGATGGGCATAACAAATGGCGAGGCTGGACGAGGTATTGACGACGGCGATCGCCGGCTTGTCGAGATCGGCCGTGGCGATCCCCAGGGCCCGCCATTGCGCCCGCCGCACCGTCCTGCTCAGCAATCCCGCCTGCATCCTGCCTGCCCCGCTATTCCCACTGCCAGCGGCAGACTAGGACACGGACTCATAAGCACGCATCCAGATTCGTGATGCGGCGAGCTTGATGAGGGCGAGGTAGTTGGCGTCGTGCTTGTCGTAGCGCGTGGCGATGGCTCGGAAGTGTTTGACCCTGTTGAAGAAGCGCTCGACCAGGTTGCGGTAGCGGTAGAGGAAGGCGCTGAAGG
>VGEV01000136.1 GCA_016869175.1 Alphaproteobacteria bacterium | reverse complement strand
CGCCGCCCCCACGGCACCCTCAGCCCCGACACCGCCGGCGGCCGCCCCGCCTTCGCCCGCTCCCGGCGGTTCCGGCCTTAGCCCGCTGCCGCCCTTGCCGCCAATGCCGGCCAGCCGGCCAGCCGGTGCCGGTCGCGCTGCCCCGCCGCCCAGCCCCGTCGCCGGCCAGCAGGCGATTCAGGATCGGCTCGCCTCGTTGCCGCCGGATGGCGGCGAGATCCTGCGGCTCGAGTTCCGCGAGGGCAGCGCCACGCTGGCAAGCGATGGCGAACAGCAGCTGCGCGCACTGGCCAACGCGTTGCGCACCACCGAGAGCCGGCTGCAAGTCAAGGCCTATGCCTCGGGCGACGCCGACAATTCCAGCCGGGCCCGCCGGCTGGCATTGTCCCGCGCCTTGACGGTGCGCTCGCAGCTCATCGAGCAAGGCATACGCAGCACGCGCGTCGACGTGCGGGCGCTGGGCGTGCCAAGCGACGGCGGGCCCGAGGATCGTGTCGACCTACTGCTGTTGCCGCGCTAGGCAGCCCAGATGGCGCGGCTCCGATCTCCCCGACCCCGCCAAGCGATGCCACCGGCATGACCCGTCCTACCCGCTTTCTGATGCGCATGGCGATCTTCCTGGGTGTCGTGCTGGCGGTGGCGGCCTTGTTGGGCGGACCGGTCGTTCGCGCGTTCGCCGCCAATCCGGCATTGAACGGCCTGATCCTGCTGGCCACCCTGTTCGGCGCCGCCTACACCTTCCGACAGGTCTGGCTGTTGACGCCGGAAGTCGAATGGATCGAGGCGTTTCGCCGGCCCGACCGCGGCCTGGTGGCGGCCGAGCCGGAGCTGCTGGCGCCGATGGCCACCATGCTGCGCGATCGGCAGGGCCGCATGACGCTGTCCTCGATCGCCATGCGCTCGCTGCTCGACGGCATCGGCGCCCGACTGGACGAGCGTCGCGAGATCGGCCGCTACCTGACCGGTCTGCTGATCTTCCTGGGACTGCTCGGCACCTTTTGGGGTCTGCTCGAAACCGTCAACGCCATCGGCAACACGATCGGCGGGCTCAGCGTGCCCAGTGGCGGCGACATCGCGCCGTTCTTCGCAGCCTTGCAAGAAGGCCTGCGCGCGCCGCTGGGCGGCATGGGCATCTCGTTCAGCTCCTCGTTGTTTGGTCTGGCCGGAAGCCTGGTGCTGGGTTTCCTCGAGTTGCAGGCAAGCCAGGCGCAGAACCGCTTCTACAACGAGCTGGAGGAATGGCTGTCCGGCCATGCCCGGCTGCCCGGCGCCGGCGCCGGCGGCCTGGCGGAAGGCGGCGACAGCGTGCCGGCCTATGTGCAAGCGTTGCTGGAGCAGACCGCCGACAGCCTGGACAACCTGCAACGGCTGATGGCGCGGGGCGAGGAGGCGCGGGGCCAAGCGCAAAACCACCTTGTCACCTTGTCGGAGCGTCTGGCGACCCTGACCGATCAAATGCGCGCCGAACAGAACCTGCTGGTGCGGCTGGCCGAGGGACACATGGAAATCCGTCCGGTTCTGCAACGCCTGGCACAAGCGGTCGAGCAGGCGGAAGGCGGGCTGGACGAGGCGAGCCGCAACCACTTGCGCAACCTGGACGTGCATGTCGCCCGGCTGGTCGAGGAAATGGCCCTTGGCCGGCGCGAGATGGTGGACGAGCTGCGCGGCGAATTGAAGCTTCTGGCCCGCACCCTGGCGGCGCTGGGCGAGGAGCGCTACCGCGACCTAAGGCCGAGGAGCTGAGCCGGTGCCTCGCGGGCGCGGCCGCGCCGGCACGGTTGACTATTGGCCGGGCTTTGTCGACGCGCTGACCACCCTGGTCCTGGTCTTCACCTTCCTGCTGGTGGTGTTCGTGCTGGCGCAGGTGGTGTTGAACCACGCGCTGTTCGGCAAGAACGAGGCGATCGACCGGCTGAACCGGCAGGTGTCCGAACTGGGCGACTTGCTGGCCCTGGAGCGCCAGGCCAGCGCCGCGCTCCGGCTGGATGTGGCGCAATTGTCGGGCGCCCTGCAGGGCGCGGTGCAGCAACGCGACGAACTGTCCCAGCGGCTGGGCGAGGCACAGCGGCTGGCGTCCGACCTGGAGCGGCGGGCGTCGGTGAGCGAGCGGGTGCTGCAGGAAGCCGAGCGCCTGGTGCAAGTCGGCCGCGATGGCTTGACCACGCGCCTCAAGGATCTGTTGAGCCTGCAGGCCGACATCGAAGCACTGCGGCGACTGCGTGCCGAGCTGGAAACGAAAGTCGGCGGGTTGGCCGACGCCTTGCTCAAAAGCGAACGCGAGGCCGGCGTGCTGCGCGACCGAACGAAGGCCTTGGAATCGCGGCTGGCCGGCGAGGAGGAGCGCACGCAACTGGCGCAGCGCGAACTCAAGGACAAGTCGGTCCGGCTGGAGGAGCTGTTGCGCCGCGCGCAGGAGCTGGAAGCGGAAGGCGAGGCGGAGCGCAAGCTCGGCGGCCAGCAGCAGCAGCAGATCGACCTTCTGTCCCGGCAGATCGCAGTCCTGCGCGAGGAGCTGCAGCGGCTCAACGCGGCGTTGCTCGCGGCCGAGGTCAAGGACAAGGACAGCAAGGCGCAGATCGCCGATCTGGGCCAGCGGCTGAACCGCGCGCTCGCCAGCCGGGTCGAGGAACTGTCGCGCTACCGTTCGGAATTCTTTGGCAAGCTGCGCGAGGTGCTGGGCAACCGCCGCGACATCCAGATCGTCGGTGACCGCTTCGTGTTTCAATCGGAGGTACTGTTCGATCCGGCCTCGGCCGAGCTGGGCGAAGCGGGTCGACGCGAGATCGGAAAGCTCGCCAGGACCCTGATCGACATCGCGCGCGTCATCCCGCCGGAGATCAAGTGGATCCTGCGCATCGACGGCCATACCGACCGCCGGCCGATCGCCACCGCCCGCTTCCCCTCCAATTGGGAATTGTCGACGGCCCGCGCCATCGCCGTCGCGCGGTTCATGCAGGAGCAGGGCCTGCCGCCCGACCGGCTGGCGGCCACCGGTTTCGCCGAATTCCAACCGCTCGACGACCACGAGGACGAAATCGCCTACCGCCGCAACCGGCGGATCGAATTCAAGCTGACGGAGCGCTGAACGCCCGCGCGCGGGCCGGCGTGCCGCTCTGCGGCAGGTCGAACTGCAACGCCGCCAAGCGGGCATAGAGGCCGCCCGCCGCCGCAAGGTCCGCATGTCGCCCGATCTCGACGATGCGCCCGCGATCCAACACAACGATGCGGCTGGCGCGCTGCACCGTCGCCAGGCGGTGGGCGATGACAATGGTGGTCCGGCCGGCCATCAGCCGTTCCAGCGCGTTCTGCACCAGGCGCTCGTTTTCCGCGTCAAGCGCGCTGGTGGCTTCGTCCAACAGCAGCACGTCCGGATTGCGCAATACCGCGCGGGCGATGGCGATGCGCTGGCGCTGCCCGCCCGAAAGGCGCACGCCGCGTTCGCCCAGCGCCGTCGCGTAGCCGTCCGGCAGCCGGCGGATGAATTCGTCGGCATTGGCCGCGCGCGCCGCCTCGATCACCTCGGCCTCGCTGGCCTCCGGCCGCCCATAGCGGATGTTGGCGGCGGCATCGGCGGCAAAGATCGCGGCCTCCTGGGGCACCAGGCCGAAACGCGCCCGTACCGCAGCCGGATCGGCCGCGGCGATGTCGACGTCGTCCAGCAGGATGCGGCCCCTGTCGGGGTCGTGGAAGCGCAGCAGCAACTGGAAGAGCGTGCTCTTGCCGGCTCCCGAGGGGCCGACCAGCGCCATGCTATCGCCCGGCTCGATGCGGCAGGAAAGGTCGGCGATCGCCGCTGTCTCCGGCCGGCTGGGATAGTGGAAGGTCACACTGTCGAAGACGACCGCGCCGCGCCCGGGAACGGGCAGCGGCTGCGGCCGCACGGGCACGGCGATGGCAGGCCGGGTCGCGAGCAATTGCAACAGCCGCTCCATGGCACCGGACGCGCGCTGCAGGTCGCCATAGACCTCCGCCAACGCGCCGACGGCGCCCGCCACGACGATGGCATAGAACACGAAGGCGGCAAGTTCGCCGCCGCTCATCACCCCTGCGATGACATCCTTGGCGCCGATCCACACCACCAGATCGACCGCACCGAAGACCAGCAACATGACCAGGGCGGTCAGCCAGGCTCGTGCCCGGATGCGAGCGACCGCGGCGCCAAAGGCGCGCTCGGCTGCCGCCGTGAAACCTTCGGCATCCGCCGTCTCGTGGCCGAAAGCCTGCACCACCTGCACCGCGTTCAGGCTTTCGCCGGCACGGCCGGACAATTCGGCCAGGCGGTCCTGGCTGTCGCGCGACAGGCGCCGGACCTTACGGCCGAACAGCACGATCGGCAGGATCACGACCGGCAGCACCAGGAAGACAAGGCCGGTCAGCTTGGCGCTGGAGATCGCCAGCAGCACGGTGCCGCCTAGGAACAGCAACAGGTTGCGCATCGCCACCGAGGCGCTGGAACCGACCATGGTCTGCACCAGGGTTGTATCGGCGGTCAGGCGCGACAGCACGTCGCCAACCGGCATCGTCTCGAAGAACGCGGGGCCCAGCCGAATCACGTGGCTGTAGACGGCCTTGCGCAAGTCCGCGGCCACCCGTTCGCCCAGCCAGGTGACCAGATAGAAGCGGGCATAGGTTGCCGCGGCCAGCACCGCCACCACCCCCAGCAGCGCCAGGAAATAGAGGTCGATGAAACCGCCGTCGTGCCGGAAGCCAAGATCGAGCACGCGACGGATCGCCTGGCCGATGGCCAGGACCGCCGCCACGGCGAAGACAAGCGCCAGGGCCGCGCCCGCCACCTGCCACCGATAACGCAGCACGAACGGCAGAGCTTGGCGCAGCGGACCCAAGCCGCGGCGTTGGCCCGCCGATCTGTCGCTATCGCTCACGTCAAGGAGACAGGGTCATGGTGTCGGCCGCGTATAGCAAGCATGGCCGCCGTGCTCAACTGCCGGTCGATCGCAAGGGTCAGCGCAGTCCCTGTTCGCGATAATAGCGCAATGCCCCTGGATGCAGTGGCGCCGGGTTGCCCTGTTCCAGCATATCCTTCGCGCTCAGTCGCGCCAGGGCCGGGTGGCGCGCCTTGAAGCCCTCGAGCTGGCTGATCACCGCCTTGACGAGAGCGTGGACGGTATCCTCCGGCACCTCCGCCACGGTCAACAGGGTGGCCCGCACGCCCAACGCCGCGGTCGATTGCGGCAGGCCAGGATAGAGGCCGCCCGCGATTTGCGTCCGATGATAGTAGGGAGCGGCATAAATCAGCCGGTCGAGTTCCCGCTCGCTCAAGGCCAACAGCCGGATCGGGCACAAATTGGCCATTTCGGCAACGCCGTTGTTGGGATGGTCCGCCACGCGGAAGACCGCCTGGGTCTCGCCCTGGCAAAGCGCCTTGGCCTGCAGGACCGGGGTCACGGGCCGCGCCAAGTCGAGATCGGCGGGCGTCCAGCCCAACGCCAACAGGGCGAACTGGCTGGTCACCTGGTCGCCGGAACCGGCGGCGCCAATCGACACCGGTTTGCCCCGCAGTGCTTCGAGGTTCGCATGCGGGCTGTCGGCCTTGACGGCGATGGTCCAGGTCTCGTCATGCAAGGAAAACACCGAGCGCAAGGCTTCGAAGGGACGCGAGTCGCCGAGCGCATCCCAACCCTTGAGCGCGGCACCGGCGACGTCCGCCTGCACCAGGGCGAAGCTGAAACCGCCTTGCCTCAGCCGTTGCAGGTTGGCGACCGATCCCGCGGTGGCGGGCGCCTGACACGAGGCCTTCCAGCCATCCGCCTTGAGCGAGGCGCAGATCGCCTGGCCGACGTGGAAATAGACCCCGTTCAGTGCCGCAGTGCCGATGACCACTCCGCCCTTGGCCTGCGGCGGACTGAAGCGCAAGGGCGCCTGGTTCTGTGCCGCGGCCGCGTCGGCCAGCAACAGCAAGCAGCAGGTCGACCAGGCCAGCGCCGCGTTCTTGCATGTCCTCATCGCCTTGCCTCTCGTGCGACAGGAGTTGACGGTCGGCCCGCAGCATCCCAGCGAGGATACCAGCTCGCCTTGGCATGAGTGTTGCTGCCACGCAAGGGCGAACCCGGAGGTTGGCCCTTGCAATTCAGTGCTCCCGCAGGCGCCCTGGCGCAGAAAGCGCGCGCCGCTCCGTCCGAGATCGTGAGCGCCATTCGTCTGGCCAGCCAGCGCACAGGGGTCAATTTTGCCTACCTGATGGAAAAAGCTGCCGCCGAAAGCGGCTTCCGGCCCGATGCCAAGGCCAGCACGTCCAGCGCCACCGGACTGTTCCAGTTTCTCGACGGGACCTGGCTCGACATGCTGCGCGAGCATGGCGCCAAGCACGGCCTCGCGGGGGCGGCCGGCCGGCTGGAAGCCGGCAAGCTTGGCGAGGGCGAGCGGCAACGGCTGCTCGACCTTCGTCTCGACCCCAAGCTGTCCGCGGTGATGGCCGGCGAATATGCCCGCGACAACCAGGCACAGCTTTCGCGCCGTCTCGGGCAGCAGACCAACGACACGCAGCTCTACCTGGCGCATTTCCTGGGGGCGGCCGGTGCCGAACGCTTCCTGGGCGCGATGCGCCAACAGCCCGAACGGCCCGCGGCGGAACTCTTGCCGGAGGCGGCCCGGGCCAACCGCTCGATCTTCTTCGACGGCGCGAGGGCGCGCAGCCTGGCCGAGGTCTATCAGCGTTTCGACGCTCGCTTCGGCCAGACCCCCTCGTCGCTTGCCCACGCCAAACCGGACGACGCTCTCCGCCCCAGCGTCGGCCTGGAACAGGGCGTGCGCGTGGTGCGCGGCGCGCCCTCGCAGCACCTGGCACAGATCCGCGCCCAGCTGATCAACCTCGACACGCAACTGGCGCTGGCCAAGCTGCACGTGCCGGAGCCGGCCGCCACGCGTGTCAGGCAGGTGGCCGCCAAGGACTAGACGGGACAGGTTCCGTTGCCCGCCGGACAGCGCTACCATTGGTCGCCGTTGCCGCCGCGACCGAGTCCCGCCATGACCCTCGCCATCACTCACCTGAGCTTGCGCAAGCTGCACCCGGCATTGGGTGCCGAAGTGTCGGGCGTCGACCTCAGCCGGCCGCTCGACCCGCCGACCGTGGCTGCGATCCGCGATGCCTGGCACCGCCATCACCTGCTGCTGTTCCGGGGGCAGCCGATCAGCGACGCGCAACACGTCGCCTTCGCCCGCAACTTCGCCGAACTGGAGCTGTTCCCGATCGGCGAGAACCGCGCCGGCCGAGCGCCGGAGATCTTCCGCGTTGCCAATACCGACGAGGACGGTCGACTGCGCTCGCCGGATTCAGAGACCTGGCGCTATCTCAGCCTGATCGAGTTCTGGCATACCGACAGTTCGTATCGGCCGGTGCCCTCGCTGGGTGCCATCCTGCGCGCGTTGGAAGTGCCGGAAGAGGGCGGCAACACGCTGTTCGCCAACCTGCTTGCCGCCTACGCGGCACTGTCGGAGGCAACCAAACGACGCATCGACCGACTCAAGGTCCGGCACAGCTTTCTCTTCGCCCGCAGCCTGCGCGGCCTGCCGCCGATGAAGCCGGAGGAAGCGGCCAGCGTGCCCGATGTCGAGCACGCCCTGGTGCGCGTGCATCCCGACCGCGAGGGCCAGAAATCACTCTATCTCAGCCATTGCTACATGCAGGACGTCCTCGGCCTGCCGCGCAGCGAAGCGCAGCGCCTGATCGACGATCTGCACCGGCATGCGACCCGGCCGGAATTCGTCTACCGCCACGTCTGGCAGAAGCACGACATTCTGATGTGGGACAATCGCGTCACCATGCACGCGGTCACCCCCTTCAATGTTGGCCGCGACCGCCGCGTCATGCACCGCACGGCGCTCAAGGGCCTCGAGGCGGTGCGGAGCGTCGCCTGAACGGCTATTGCGCCGGGCCGGTTGCCCGCACAGCGAACTCCACCGTCAGGGCGCCCGCCCGTTCGAACCGCAAGGTGACCGACAGCACGTCGCCCGCTTTGAGCGGTGCTTTCAGGTCGATGAACATCAGATGGTAGCCGCCCGGCTTCAGCGCGAGCGTGCCACCGGCCGGCAGGGCGACGCCGGCCGGCAATTCGCGCATCCGCATGATGGCGCCGTCCATCGACATCTCATGTACTTCCACGCGCTGGGCGCCGCCGGTGCTGGCCCCCAGCAGCCGGTCGTCGGTCTTGCCGGCATTGCGGATGACGAGATAGCCGGCGCCGGTGCGCGCGCCCTCGGGCGTGGCCCGGCTCCACGGCTGTTCGATGATCAGGTCGCCGGCCTTCAACGCCTGCGCCAGCCGGCCGGCAATCGGCATGCAGAGCAGCACCGCCAGCAGGGCCGCGAATGCCCGCTTCAGCTTCATTCGGCTCTCCTCAGATCGACATTTCCACCAGCACCGGGACATGGTCGCTGGTCGGCTCCCAGCCGCGCGCCGGCTTGAATATCTCGGCCGACTTGAGCCGGCCGCGCAATGCCGGGGAGACCCAAACGTGGTCAAGCCGCCGGCCCTTGTCGGCCGCCAGCCAATTGGGCGAACGATAGCTCCACCACGTGAAGAGCTTGTGCTCCGGCGGCACGAAATGCCGCACGGCATCGACGAAATCGTGGCTCCGCTGCCAGCGGTCGAGTTTCTCGACCTCGATCGGCGTGTGGCTGACCACCTTGAGCAACTGCTTGTGGCTCCACACATCGGTCTCCAGCGGCGCCACGTTGAGATCACCGACCAATACCAGCTTCGCCGAGCGCTTCTTGTGGCCGCCGAACCAGGCCGCCGCCTGGTCGAGGAAGTCGAGCTTGTGTGCGAATTTCGGGTTGGCTGCGGGGTCCGGCACGTCGCCCCCGGCCGGCACGTAAAAATTGTGCAGCTCGATACCGCCAGGCAGCAGACAGCTCAGATGCCGGGGATCGCCCTTGTTGCAGAAGGGCAGCGTGCGCACCTTGTCGAGCGGCAGGCCGCGGCTGAACACGGCAACGCCGTGATAGGCGCCGCGCCCGCCGTTCAGCGCTTCCGCCTGATACCCGGCGGTGCGAAACGGCTCCAGCGGGAATGCCGCGTCGGCGACCTTGGTTTCCTGCAGACACAGCACTTCCGGCCGGCGCTCCTTGAAGAAGCGCTCGACCGTCGCCAGATGCGCGCGCACGGAGTTGACATTCCAGGTGCAGACGGTGAATGCAGCCATGCCTAGCGCCCGATACCCATCGTCCTGACGGCCGCCGCCTCAGAACACATTGAAACTAGCCCCGACGATGCCGAGCGGCCAGCGTCCCGCCTCGAACAGGCGAAACTTGTGCGCGAAGGCGTGCTCCGGTCCTGCGTCGGCCAGCAACACCAGCCCGGCTTGGTAGGCCGCCTGCGTGGCGGCCCCGGCGGCGGCGCGGGCCAGCGCCTCGTCCGACAGTTCGGCCCACGCCATGGCCCGGCCGGCGGCCCGCAAGCTGGCCTCGGAGGCCGCGGCGCTCAGTTCGCTCAAGGCTTCCATCACCGCCGCCTCGCCACGCGCCGCGCAGGCCTCGGCCACCAGAGCGGCGCGCAGACCCTCCTCGGCCTCCCACCAGGCGGTGTTCCATTCGGGATTGCGCGCGGCCCCTTCCGCCTCCTCCCAGTCGGCGATGCCCGCGAGCGCCGCTTCGACGAAACCCAGTTCCGCGAGATAGGCCCCCGCCGCCTCGCGTTCCGCCGCCCGGAACGGCCGACCGAGCGCCGCGAACCAAGGCAGGCGCAGGCTAAGGCGGGACAGGCGCTCGACCGCCAACAAGCCGGCATCGCCCGCCAGCTCGTCGTCGCTGTCATCGTCGTCCGACCATCCCTGCATGTCGCTGGCCTTCAGCCGTTGCCCCGCGCTTCGCGCCACAGCCCCAGCTTCTGCTGCACCGCGCGGTCGGAGAAGCTGAACAGCACCGCGTCTTCCGCCGCCTCATGGCGGTGCGGATACCACGACGGCACGACGAACAGGTCGCGCGGACCCCAGTCGAACACCTGCTCGCCGACCTGCGTGCGGCCGCGGCCCTCCACCACCGAATAGACAGAGCCATCGGTCGAACGATAGCGTTGGCCGCGGAAACCTCTTGGCAAGAGCTGCATGAAGGTTGCCATGGTCGGCATGGCGTAGTCGCCCGAGGCCGGATTGACATAGCGCAGCTTGATGCCGTGGCAGGCGTCGAGATCGCCGGAGCGGCCCAGCCGCTCCAGCGCCTCGCGGGTGCGGGCATAGGGATAGTTGAAGACCGGCGAGGCCGGCGCTTGCGGGTGCCAATCGACCGGCAGCAGGCCGGCACCGTAGCGCGCCAGCGCATCGCCTTCGGGCCGGGCAAGCGGCTGCGCATCGGCGCCCGGCAGGTGGGTTTCGGCGAAGCTGGCGTCGAACAGTTGCACGATGGGGATATCGAGGCCGTCCAGCCAGACCATCGGCCGGTCGCTTTCGTTGCCGTGGTCGTGCCAGGTCCAGGACGGCGTGATGACGAAATCGCCTGGCCGCATCAGCGTCTTCTCGCCTTCGACCGCGGTATAGGCGCCCTCGCCCTCGACGATGAAGCGCAAGGCCGTCTGGGCATGGCGGTGCACCGGCGCCACCTCGCCCGGCATGATCAGCTGCAGGCCGGCATAAAGCGAGTTGGTGATCTTGCTCTGGCCGCGATAGGCCGGGTTCTCCAGGATCAGCACCCGGCGCTCGGCCTCCTTGGCGGTGATCAACTCGCCCGAGCGCAGGACATGCGGGCGGATCGCCTCGTAGCGCCAAAAGGCCGGCACCGCCTGCGGCCGGGGCTCCGGCGTCACCAAGCCGCGCAGCACTTCCCAAAGGGGCGCGAGATTGTCGGGCGCGATCTCGTCGTAGAACTTGCGGCGACGTTCCAGCAGTCCGGCATCGCTCATGGCCGCCTCCTATCTCGGCATTGTTCGGTTGCCAGGGCTATCCTGGCGGGCCGAGCCCGGCCGGCAGCCCGTATGCCCCCTGGTCCTCGAGGCCGCGAGGGAGCGTGTGGCGCCGGCCGGTCTTCCACCAAC
>VGEV01000135.1 GCA_016869175.1 Alphaproteobacteria bacterium | reverse complement strand
GTCGTGCTGGAAGCGGCCCGCGGCGACCTTGGCTGGGTGCCGAAGGTTGGCGTTCGCGAGGGCTTGCAGCGTTACTGTGCTTGGCTGCGGGCCGACCTGGGAGCCTAGAAGTTCGGCCTGCGATCGGTCCGCAAGACGCTGATGCGGGTGTCTTGATGGATCGGGCGGCAGACGGGAGCATGGGAGCGCGTTCGGAGCGGGCGCCCCACCTGGCAGGCCGCCGCGGCATCCGGGCGCGGCGGCGCCAAGCCCCGCGCCCAGTTGATCCGGCAATGGCTATCTGCTTGGATGCGTTTGTCGATCGCCGTTCGGCGCCGGTCGCGGCGGTGACCTGGGGGTGGGGGATGCGGGTCGTCAGTCTGGCGGGCTTTCTGTTTGCCTTCTGGCTTGCCCTTTCCGGCCACTACACCTTGCTGTTGATCGCCGCCGGCGCGGTCTGCGCCATGCTCTGCGCGCTCGTGGGCCGGCACATGCGGGTGGCCGATCATGAGGGCCACCCGATCCATCTTTGGCGGGGCACGCTGACCTATTATCCCTGGCTGGTCTGGGAGATCGCCAAGTCGGCCTGGGCGGTGACCAAGGTCATTCTGCATCCCCGGCTGCCGATTTCGCCCACGATGACCGTGGTGCGGGCCGGCCAGCGCTCGACCGCTGGCGTTGCGACCTATGCCAATTCCATCACGCTCACCCCCGGCACCATCACCGTCGGCGTCAGCGGCAACACGCTGACCGTGCATGCGCTGATGCGCGAGGGGGCGATCGACCTGGAGGGCGGCGGCATGGACAGCCGGGTCACCCGGTTCGAGGCCACGGCATGATGTTCGCCGTCGCCGCGGCCGCCGTGCTGCTGACGCTTGGCCTCGCGGTCACGCGCGCGATCCGCGGCCCGACCGTGTTCGACCGCGTGCTGGCCGGCAATTCGGTCGGCACGCTGGCGATCCTGCTGCTGGCCGTGGTCGGCTTCCTGACCGGCCGGCCGGAATTCCTCGACATCGGCATCACCTACGGGCTGCTGAACCTGATCGGCACGCTGGCGGTGCTGAAGTTCTTCCGCCACGGCGACCTTGCCTATGACGCGAGCGAACCGAGGTGAGCGGGCTGCCGGTCATCGTCGACGCCGCCAGCTGGCTGCTGATCCTGCTCGGCTCCTTCTTCACCGTGGTCGGCGGGATCGGCCTCGTGCGCATGCCGGAATTCTACACCCGCATGCATGCGGCGAGCGTCACCGACACGCTGGGCGCCGGCTTCCTCGTGCTCGGGCTGATGCTGCAGGCCGGATTCAGCCTGGTGACCTTGAAGCTCCTGTTCCTGCTGGCATTGTTCTTTTTTGCCGGGCCGGTGGTGACGCACGCGCTGGCACAGGCCGCGTTGCACGAACGCATCCCGCCGTTGCTGGCCGAGGACCGCCGGGGCAAAGCGGGCGCCGGCGGCGAGCCTGAAGGGAGCTGACCATCGAAGCGGCCATCATCGCAGCGCTTCTGACGCTGCTCGCGGCGGTCACCCTTGCCATCGTGCGCCAGCGCAGCCTGTTCGGCGTCGTCATCCTGAGCGGCGTCTACAGCTTCCTCATGGCCAGCGTGCTGATCGTGCTCGATGCCGTCGACGTGGCGATGACCGAGGCCTCGGTCGGCGCCGGCGTCTCCACCGTGCTGCTGCTGGCAACGCTGCATCTGACCAAGACGACCGAGGCGACGTCGTTTCGCGGCACCATGATCCCGCTGTTCGTCGCGGTCGTCACCGGCGCGGCGTTGATCTGGAGCACCTTCGACCTGCCGCCCTTCGGCACCGCCGAGGCGCCGATCCACAAGCATGTTGCGCCCTACTACCTGGAGAACTCGCTGCGCGAGACGACCGTGCCCAACGTCGTCACCTCGGTGCTGGCGGACTACCGGGGCTACGACACGCTGGGCGAGACCACGGTCATCTTCACCGCCGGGATCGGCGTCATGCTGTTGCTGCGCGGCGCGCGCCGGCGCGACCGGGCGGCGGATGTCGAGGGTTCGTCGTGAGCCTCGATCTGATCCTGCGCATCGGCACCAAGCTGATCCTGCCGTTCATCCTGCTGTTCGCGCTCTATGTGCAGTTCCACGGCGAATACGGCCCCGGCGGCGGCTTCCAGGCCGGCGTCATTACCGCCGGCATGGTGATCCTGTTCGCCATCACCTTCGGTCTCCGCGCGGCCAAGCGCATCGCGCCGCAGGCCCTGGTGGAGCGGATGGTGCCGCTCGGCGTGCTGATCTTTGCCGGAACCGGCGTCCTGGGCCTGCTGCTCGGCCACAATTACCTCGACTACGGCCCGCTGGCGCACGATCCGGCGCACGGCCGCGTGCTCGGCATCTTCCTGGTCGAGGCGGGCGTGCTGGTCACCGTCTCCGGCACCATGACCGCGCTGTTCTATGCCTTCGCCGAGCGAGGGCGCTGATGCAGGCCTTTCGGCTCGTCGTCGAGTACTACAACTACTTCGTCACCATCTTCCTGATGGTCGCCGGCCTCTACGTGGTGATCGCCCGCGGCAACATGATCAAGAAGCTGGTCGGTCTGGCCATCTTCCAGACCTCGGTCTACCTGCTCTACATCACGCCCGGCAAGATTCTCGGCGGCACGGCGCCGATCCTCGACCCGGCGTTCAAGGTCTATTCCAACCCGCTGCCGCACGTGCTGATCCTGACCGCCATCGTGGTCGGCGTGGCGACGCTGGCGCTGGGCCTGGCACTGGTCGCCCGCATCAACGAGGCCTATGGCAGTATCGAAGAAGACGAGACCTTCGAACGGGACCGCGAGGCATGACGACAGTCCTGCCGCATCTGCCTGCCCTGCAGGTGGTGATCCCGTTGCTGGGCGCCGTGCTGTGCGCCCTGCTGCGCCGGCCGGCGCCGGCCTTCGGCCTGGCATTGGCGGTGAGTTGGCTGATGCCGGTGATCGCGGCGGCGCTGCTGTGGCAGGTGATCCAGGGCGGCCCGATCTCCTATCACATGGGCGGCTGGGCGCCGCCCTGGGGCATCGAGTATCGGGTCGATCTGCTGAACGGTTTCGTGCTGCTGCTGGTGGCCGCTGTCGGTGCCGCGATCATGCCGTTCGCCTGGCACAGCGTCGGCTTCGAGATCGACGAGGGCCGACGCGCCTGGTTCTATTGCATGTACCTGCTGTGCCTGGCCGGACTGCTCGGCATCGCGATCACCGGCGATGCCTTCAACGCCTTCGTGTTCCTGGAGATCTCCTCGCTTTCGAGCTACGTGCTGATCGCGCTCGGCCGCGATCGGCGGGCCTTGCTGGCCAGCTTCCAGTACCTCGTGATGGGCACCATCGGCGCCACCTTCTATGTCATCGGTGTCGGCTTCCTCTATCTGCTGACCGGCAGTCTCAACATGGTCGACATTGCCCAGCGCCTGGGGCCTGCCTGGGCCGAGCATCCGCGCGCCATCGTGGCGGCGCTGGCGTTCGTTTCGGCGGGCGTCGGCCTCAAGCTGGCGCTGTTTCCGCTGCACGTCTGGCTGCCGAATGCCTACGCCCATGCGCCGTCCTGGGTCACCGTCTTTCTCTCGGCCACGGCCACCAAGGTCGCGATCTATCTGCTGATCCGCTTCTACTTCTCGATCTTCGGCGTCGCCATCGCGTTCGACACGCTGCCGATTGCCCAGATCGTCATCGCCCTGTCGATCGCCGCCATGGTGATCGCCTCGCTGATCGCGGTGTTCGAAAGCGACGTGAAGCGCATGCTGGCCTATTCGTCGGTGGCGCAGATCGGCTACATCACGCTTGGCATCGGCCTTGCCAACCAGGCCGGCCTGACCGGCGGCCTGGTGCATGTCTTCAACCATGCGGTGATGAAGGCGGCGCTGTTCCTGGCGATCGGCGCCGTCTTCTACCGGGCGGGCACGGTCAACCTCGCGGAACTTTCCGGCATCGGCCGCAAGATGCCGGTGACGCTCGCCGTCTTCACGATCGCGGGCTTCGGCCTTGTCGGCACCCCGGGCACGGCCGGCTTCATCTCCAAGTGGTATCTGGCGCTGGGCGCCCTCGACCAGGGCTGGTGGGTGCTGGTCCTCGTGATCGTGGGCAGTTCGCTGATCGCAATGGTTTATGTCGGGCGCGTGCTCGAGATCGCCTGGCTGCGCGAGCCCACGCCCGCAATCGCACGGGCGAGCGACCCGCCGCTGCCCATGCTGCTGCCGATCCTGTTGCTGGGAGCCGCCACCATCTATTTCGGCATCGACACCCAGTGGAGCGCTGGCATCGCGGAAGCCAGCGCGCAGGCATTGCTTGGGGGCCTGCGGTGACGGCAGTGCAATCCGCCGACAGCCTCGTTCCGCTGGCCGTGCTTCTGCCGTTCGTCGGCGCCTTGCTCATTCCGCTCTTTCGCAGGCGGCCGAACCTGCGCGAAGGCGTGACGCTGCTGACGGCGACGGCGTTGTGCCTTGCCGTGTTCGGGCTGCTCGGCCCCGTTCTCGGCGGCGCCCGGCCGGAAACACAGCTCGTAGCGGTGGCGCCCGGGCTGCTGCTGGCGTTCAAGGTCGAGCCGCTGGGAATGCTGTTCGCGCTTGTGGCGTCATCGCTCTGGATCGTCAACTCGATCTATTCGATCGGCTACATGCGGGCCAACAACGAGCCGCGGCAGACCGGCTTCTATGTCTGCTTCGCCGTGGCGCTGGGCAGCACGATGGGGATCGCGTTCGCCAAGAACCTGTTCACCCTGTTCTTGTTCTATGAACTGCTGACGCTCTCGACCTATCCCTTGGTCGCGCACAAGCGGGACGCGGCGGCGATCCGCGGCGGGCGGATCTACCTGCTGCTGCTGCTGGGCAGCTCGCTGGCGCTGTTCCTGCCGGCGATCCTGGCGACTTGGGTGCTGGCCGGCACGCTCGATTTCACGCCGGGCGGCATCCTTGCCGGCAAGGCCGGCGCGCCCGTCATCGGCATGCTGCTGGCGCTCTACGTGTTTGGCATCGGCAAGGCGGCCCTGATGCCGCTGCATTTCTGGCTGCCGGCGGCGATGGTGGCACCGACGCCCGTCAGCGCGCTGTTGCATGCCGTGGCGGTGGTGAAGGCCGGTGTCTTCTGCGTCCTGAAGATAGCGGTGCTGATCTTCGGCGTGGAAACGCTGAGCGACCTGGGGCAGTCGGCATGGCTGTCAGCGGTCGCAGGCGTGACCGTCCTGGGCGCCTCGATCATCGCCCTCAGGCAAGACAACCTGAAGCGTCGGCTCGCCTATTCGACCGTCTCGCAGCTTTCCTACATCGTCCTGGGGGTGGCGATCCTTGCGCCGATCTCGATCATCGGCGCGGCCATGCATTTGGTCGCGCACGCGGTCGGCAAGATCACCCTGTTCTTCGCCGCCGGTTCGATCTATACCGCCTCGCACCTGACCGAGGTAAGCCAGCTCGATGGCATCGGTCGACGGATGCCGTGGACGATGGGCGCGTTCACGATCGGCGCGCTCGGCATGATCGGGCTGCCGCCGACCGCCGGCTTCCTCGGCAAGTGGTTCATGCTCACGGGCGCAATCGCCACCGCACACTGGTTGGCGGTCGCCATCATCGTCTTCAGCACGCTGCTCAATGCCGCCTATTTCCTGCCCATCGTATATCGCGCGTTCTTCCGCGAGTCGGCGGCAGGCGAGCATGGCGGCGAGGCACCGTGGCCGATCGTGGTGGCGCTAACCCTGACGGGGGCCGCCACGGTGGCGATGTTCTTCTTGCCCGGGCTGCCGCACGCGCTGGCACGGCTGACGATAGGGATGTGAGGCCATGCAGGACCACTGGCTAGCGCGCGACAGCACGATCAGGCGACTGTGGATCGCATTCATCGCGATCCTCGCGGCGGTCGCCTTGGTGGACCTGGCGATCGAGCATCACCCGTATTTCGGACTAGACGGCACCTTCGGCTTCGGCGCGTGGTTCGGCTCTGCAAGCTGCGTTGTGTTGATTGCCATCGCCAAGGCGCTGGGCGCCGTCCTGAAGCGGCCGGACAGCTATTACGATGAGTAGCCTCGCCGTCGTCC
This sequence comes from Alphaproteobacteria bacterium, assembly GCA_016869175.1. GTDB lineage: Bacteria > Pseudomonadota > Alphaproteobacteria > VGEV01. The sequence goes on along the minus strand of VGEV01000135.1, from coordinate 5,181 downwards.
CGCCCGGGGTTGTCCTGATCGTAGGCGGCCTGCTGCTGCCATTCCTGGAGCAGCGGGTGCGCCGGCTGGCACTTCTGTTGTTGCCGCTGGCGACGCTTTATCTGGTCTGGCTAGTGCCGGACGGCGCCCAGCTTCACGCCCGATTCCTGGCGTATGAGCTGACGCTGCTCAAGGGCGATGCGCTGTCGCGGCTGTTTGCCACCGTGTTCGCCCTCATGGCTTTCGCGGGCGGCTTGTTCGCGCTCAACCAGGAGCGCGTGGCCGAGCTGGCTGCGGCCTATTGCTATGCGGGCAGCGCCATCGGCGTGGTCTTCGCCGGCGACCTGATCAGCGTCTTCATCTTCTGGGAGGCGATGGCGATCGGCTCCACCTTGGTGATCTGGAGCGCCGGCCCGTCGGCGCGCCGCGCGGGGCTACGCTATGCCGCGATCCACCTTCTGGGCGGCGTGCTGCTGATGGCGGGAGTGGCGGGCGAGATCGCAGCGACGGGCACGCTCGCCTTCGAGCGGATGGCGCTCGACACGTTGCCACGCGGCCTGATCCTGGCCGGCTTTCTCATCAACGTCGGAGCGCCGCCGTTGTCGGCCTGGCTGCCCGACGCCTATCCCGAGAGCTCGTGGAGCGGCATGGTGTTCCTGTCGGCTTTCACCACCAAGACCGCGGTCTATGTGCTGTTGCGCGGCTTCCCCGGGACCGAATTGCTGATTTGGATCGGTCTGTTCATGGTGTTCTATGGCATCGTCTTTGCCATCCTGGAAAACGACATGCGCCGCATCCTGGCCTACAGCATCGTGAACCAGGTTGGCTTCATGGTGACCGGCATCGGCATCGGCACGGAGATGGCGCTGAACGGCGCCACCGCTCACGCCTTCAGCCACATCATCTACAAGGCGCTGCTGCTGATGTCGGCGGGTTCGGTCTTGTACATGACCGGCAAGCGCAAATGCACCGATCTCGGCGGCTTGTTCCGCACCATGCCGCTCACCGCCGTCTGTGGCATTGTCGGCGCGCTGTCGATCTCGTCGTTTCCACTGACCTCGGGTTTCGTCTCGAAATCGATGATCGCCGAGGCGGCGGGGACACTTCGGCTTGAAGCCGTGTGGTACTTGCTGGCGGCGGCCTCGGCTGGCGTGTTCCTGCATGCCGGCATCAAGTTCCCCTGGTTCGTGTTCTTTCAGAAAGATTCCGGCCTGCGGCCGGCGGAGCCGCCGTGGAACATGCGCACGGCGATGATCCTGTTCGCCGCTCTCTGCGTTGGCTTCGGTGTTGCGCCGGGAGCACTCTATGCGCTGCTGCCGTTCCCGGTCGACTATGTGCCGTACACTGCCAGCCACGTCGTGTTCCAGTTGCAGCTCTTGCTGTTCTCCGGCCTAGCTTTCTTCCTGATGCTGGGCTGGCTCAAGCGGACGCTGACGATTACGCTCGATGTGGATTGGCTGTACCGTCGTGTGGGCATTTCGCTGGCGCAGGCATTCGACCGCGGAGTGGCGGTCGCCTGGCAAGGAGTGACGGCCGCGGCGGAGCGCGTCACCCGCGATGTCGTCAGGGCGGTGCATCGCCATCACGGGCCCGACGGCGCGCTCGCCCGCCCTTGGCCGACCGGCAGCATGGCGTTCTGGGCGACGGTCATGCTCGCCGCCTACCTCGTCCTGTCCTATTTGTGATCGCGGCGCCGCTGCTCCGGGCGGCCGAGTAGGAACAGCGGCAAGCCCGCGCCGTTCCGCGGCCGCCGGCACCGGCCGTTCCAGCCTTCCAGACCAACGACTTCAGGGTCTTGAAACGGTTGGTGCCCCTGGCCGGACTCGAACCAGCACGCTGTTGCCAGCAACAGATTTTGAGTCTGTATTTTCCAGTTTTGCCTCGTTATGACCGACCGCGCTCGATTGTCATAGTGCATTGATAAATAATGGTATTTTCCTGTCCATTGCGATATCCATTGTGACGCCTTATGTTCCCTTCTGCTTCCCCGGTGCTTCCCCGGAAGGGGCGACGGGACCGATGGCGTGGAGGTTTACCCCATGAAATTGACGCAGCGCTTCGTCGGCGGCCTGAAGCCTTCCGAACGCGAGGTATTCCATTGGGATGATGCGTTGCCGGGTTTCGGGGTCCGGACAAAACCATCCGGGGTCGCCACGTACCTGATCCAGTACCGCAACTCGTTCCGGGCGACCCGGCGCTTCGCCTTCGCCAAGACGACCGAATACAAGCTCGAAGCCGCTCGCCGGAAAGCGGCGAAGCTCCTCGGCGCGGTACGGGATGGCGCTGATCCGTCGAGCGATCGCAAGGTCAACCTGCGCGCCGACGCCACGCGCGACCTGTGCGACCGGTTCCTGTCCGACTACGCCGAGGTCCATGCCAAGCCGCGATATCTTGAAGAACAGCGGCGCATCATCGAAACCAAGATCAAGCCGGAGCTGGGGGCGAAGCCCATCCGCGCCGTGACGCGGGCCGACGTGCAGGCGTTGCACCTGAGGCTGCGCGCGACCCCGTATGAGGCCAACCGGGTGCTGGCGCTGCTGTCGGTCATGTTCAAGATGGCGGAACACTGGAAGCTGCGGGACGAAGGCACGAACCCGGCCCGCGGCATCGTTCGCTACCGCGAGAAGCGGCGCGAGCGGCTGCTGACGGATGCCGAATTGCAACGCATCTATTCCGCCATGCGCGAGGCCGAGCGCACGCGGACCGCGTCGGACAGCGTGCTGCTGGCGATCAGGCTGCTGTTCAGCACCGCTTGCCGGGCAAGCGAAATCCTGGGGCTGAAGCGGGACTTCATCGACCACGACAACGGCGATCTGGTTTGGCCCGACAGCAAGACCGGGCACATGCGGAAGCCGCTGACACGGGAAACGACCGCGCTCTTGGAAGGCGCCGAGAAGGTAGTGGGTAACCCTTATGTCTGCGTCGGTCCCGACCGTACCGGCCCGCTATCGATCTTCGCCCTGGAAGCCGCATGGCGCCGGCTGCTCAAGTCGGTCGAGGTGGAGCATTGTGGCCTGCACGCCATCCGCCACCGGGCAGCGACCGATATCGCCAATGATCCGACGATCCCGCTGCACGTCGGCATGAAGCTGACCGGCCACAAGACCCCGGCGACATACTTCCGCTATCTGCACGCGCACGCCGAACAGGCGCGCCAGGCTGCCGAGAAGGTGAGCCGGCAGCGGCAGGACATGCTGGAACGGCCGGCGGCGAAGGTGGTGACGCTCCGCGGTGCCGGGTAGGGTCACCTCGGCGCGGCTGGACATGGTCGCCGAACGGTCGGACGTCTCTGTGCCGGCTCGCCGCGCCGACCTTCCCCGCATGATCGGCTCGTAGGGCACGCGACAATGGCAGATCGAGGGAAAGGCAGCGAGACCAATGGCAGAGGCAGAAGGTCCGACGTTTTCGCCGGCATAGGCATTCGCCGCAAGGTTCAGGTTGCGGAACTCGAGAGTTTTATCGAGGATTTACAGCAGAGATACCCGCCGGACGATTCCGACACACGGGATGCGGCCCGCCTTCAGCGTGAGAATCTAAAAGCGTTGCGCAAAGCGCTGGCTCATGGGCTGAGAGCCGCGAGAGCGACACGGCGCGCCCTCGCGCGGGCTTCCCCGGACGCTGAGGCCACGCCACACGATGCGCCGCGCACGACCGGCTCCATGCGAGTTGCGCACGATCTGCGCTCCATGCGGCGTCTGGGCCGCGCGGCCAAGCGCGCGTTGGTGCAAACACGGCGCCCCCAGGGACGCCCCGGGATCGGCGATCTCGTGGAAGCAGCCCACGCATTGATCGAAAAGATCGCCGATCTGAAAGGGACGAAAAAATCCGAGGAGCTGGCCGGGCTGCGCTCCTACAAGGGACGCGGCGAAACGCTTGAGAACTTCTTGATCCAGGCTTTGCGGTCGATCGCGCCAAATGCGCCCGCCAAATCCATCGCGACGGCGATCAAGCGCGCCGCCGCGGCGGCCAGAAAGACGGACTGAAATCCCGGTTCTTTTCGGCCACCGAGTTTTGCTGACACGCGGAAAGCAGCGCCTATTGTCCAGAGCCATCGCAGCGCTTTCTCACGGTGCATCGATGGCAAAGACAATCCCCAACTCCGCTGCCGGCATTGCGTACGGCGCGGACCCCGCGGACCGGTTGATCGACGAGCACGAGGCGGCGGCCCGCCTGGGGCTGAAGGTGGCGACGCTGCGCCGCTGGCGCTGGGCGCGCAGAGGCCCGCCGTGGATCAAGGTCGGTGCGGCTGTCCGATACGCGCCGGTCGATCTGGAACATTTCATTGAAAGCGGGCGCGCCTCGCCAAGCGGCACCGGGAGCGGTGAATGAGCCCGGAAATCACGCTAATCCGAAAGGGCGGCCCGAAACCGCTCTTATCGAAGCGAATATTTCTCGACAAGCAAGGAGTTCTGCAGAGCGACGGATCGCAATGCCTGATGGCCCAGGGGACCGCGACGCGCGCCACGGCTGAAACCGCCAAAGCTCTTGCCAAGCATGTCGCGGCGTGTGGTTCCGATCAGGCCATCGTGCTGGGTTCGCTGAAGGCCGGGCTGCCCGACCACGTGATGGTCACGGTGTCACACAGGCTGAAGGACAACCCCGGCGCCATTGCCCGCTCCCGCGAGTTCATCGACTATCAGGCCGGCGCCCCCGCCTGGGCGCTTATCGACTTCGATACCAAGGGAATGCCGGTCGCCGTCGCCGCCGGCATCGAGGCGGCGGGCGGCATGTGGCCCGCGCTCCTCCGCGTAGCGCCGGGGCTGCAGCGGGCAACGCGCGTTTCACGAGCCAGCACGAGCGCGGGCCTGTACCGCAAGGATACGGGGGAGCAGCTGCCGGGCAGCGGCGGCCAACACCATTACCTCCTCGTGAAGGACGGCGGCGATATCGAACGTTTCCTGCGCGATCTGCACGATCGATGCTGGCTGCATGGCCTGGGCTGGCATTTGATCGGCGGCGCCGGGCAGCTGCTCGATCGCTCTCTGGTCGACCGCATGGTGGCGTATGGCGAGCGGCTGTGTTTCGAAGCCGCACCGCTGATCGTGCCGCCGTTGGAGCAGGACCCGGCCAAGCGCATTCCGGTGCCGTTCGAGGGCGAGGCGATCGATACCGAGCTGGTCGTGCCCAGGCTGACCGAGTACGAGCGCCACCGCGTCAACGACGCCAAAGCGGCCAGCGCCGAGGCCCTTGGCAAGGCCGCGG
>VGEV01000134.1 GCA_016869175.1 Alphaproteobacteria bacterium | reverse complement strand
GGATCGCCTTTTACAACGAAAGGCGGCCACATCAAGCCTTGGAGAACCGGACACCGATGGCGGTGTGGCGGGCCGCGATCGAGGCTGTGGACATGCCGCTGCGCTTGGACGACGCTGGCGCGTCGCCCACATGCCCACAGCCGCCGCAACAGCAACTGGCAGCATGAAAGGATGACAGGGGAAAGCGCGGCTCCACCTTAGAAAGGCCTCATCGTGGTCCCACAAAAGGGGTCCACTCCAGCGACTTGCTGCTTTTCATGGAACTTGTGACGCACATGGGGAAAGCGTACTTCGCCCAGAGATTCAATGGCGTCTCGGACTTCGGCGATCAAGCCATAGCTGACGCTGGGCGGCAGCGGACTGTCGACCAAGTCGTCCTCGACTTCGACGAAGAGCACGTCGTCGCTGTCTTGGTCCTTGCCTTCTTGGATCTTGATGTCGCGCAGGCCGTAGCGGCCCATGCGCGCGCGGACAATGCGCTCGATTTCCTTCTTGACCTTGGGCTTGATCATCGCCGCCTCAGACGTGCTGGCCGCCGTTGATGTGGATTTCCGAGCCGGTGACGTAGCTCGACTGGTCCGAGCACAGGAAATAGATGGTCTTGGCCACTTCCTCGGGCGTGCCCAGGCGGCGCATCGGAATGGTTGGCGCCAGCAGCCGTTCGGTATCGGGCGAGAGGATGGCGGTCTTGATCTCGCCGGGCGCGATGGCGTTCACGCGGATGCCGTGCGGGCCAAAATCGGCCGCCATCTCACGCGTCAGGCCGGCCAGCGCTGCCTTGGAAGTGGCATAGGCCGCGCCGGCGAAGGGGTGCACCCGGCCGCCGACGATCGAGGTGACATTGACGACCGAGCCCTTGCCGCGCCGCAATTCCTCGAACAGGCCGCGGGCCAGCGCGATGGGCGCGAAGAAGTTCACCCGGAACACCTGCAGCCAGAGATCGAGGTCGGTATTTAGGCTGGACAGCCGCTCGCCGTTCGCACCCTTGGGCGAGATCCCGGCGTTGTTGACGAGCGCATGCAACGGCCCTCCGGCCAGCCGGCGTTTCAGTTCGCCGACGCCGCGCTCCGCATCGCCCGCATCCGACAGGTCCACCTGCAGGTGGTCCTCCGGACCCGCCTCCCAGGGGCAGCCCTCCGGGAAGGCATGGCGCGAGCAAGTGATCACGCGCCAGCCGGCGCTGGAGAATCGCTTGACCGTGGCATGGCCGATGCCCCGGCTGGCGCCGGTCAACACCAGGATGCGGCGGCTGTTGGCAAGGCTTTCCATGGCCTCGCCATGCTATCGCGTCAGCCGCTCCGCTGCCAGCCTGGAGCGGCCGCCGCGGCTCAGTGGATCAGCAGCACCGGGATGCCGGCATCGCTCAGCACATAGCGGGTGACACCGCCCAGCACCAGTTCGCGCACGCGGCTGTGCGTATAGGCGCCCATCACCACCAGGTCGCAGCGCATGGCATGGGCCTCGCGCAACAGAACTTCGCTCACCTTATCGCCGGTATCGGGCAACACCTTCCCCTCGGCCTTGACTTCGTGCCGCACCAGCGAGATGGCGGCCTCGGCCGCGGTCGGTTGGTCCTCCGACAGTTCGCCGACGGTAACGACCTCGGCGAATTCGCCGCCCTGCATGAACGGCAACGCGGTCGACAAGGCGCGCGCCGCCTCGCGACTGCCGTTCCACGCCACCAATACACGACGGTCCGGCAAGCTCGCACCGCCCGGCGGCACCAACAGCACGGGCCGGCCCGACTCCATCACCGCCGCCTGCGCGATGTCGTCTTCCTCGGGCGCTTCCTCGGCCGGACGCGCCAGCACGATCAGATCGCTGAGCCGGCCAACACGACCGATCGTGCCGGCCGCGTCGCCGCGCAGGTCGGCAAAAGTGACCGAGAAACCGGAGCTTGCCGCCCCAGTTGCGATCACCACGCCAACCGATTTGCAGGCTTGTTCTGCCGCCGTACGGGCAGCCGCCCGCCGGGCCGCATCTTCTTTTTCCATCGCTTCCATGAGGCTTTCGACCAGCCCCGGCGAAATCCCCTCGCCCATGTAGGGCAGCGTCAATCTGGGGTCCGGCGCGACATAGCGAACCTCCACCGTCGCGCCAAACCGCTTGCCGAGGCCCAATGCCATTTGCATGGGACCAGCCAAGTCGCCGCGGCCAGTCAACGGCACCAGAATGGAACGGATCGCCATGGTCTGCTCCAGCTTCGGTAGGTCACCAAAGTCAACGATCGGCTACCATACTGCCTTGATCTGCCGCAACAACAAGGGGATTGACGGGCAAGGCAGGCACGATCCAACGAAGTGCCTCCGTCTGCACGGCGTCGAACCCGCCCGCGGCATCGATCCGGTGCCAGGCCTTTGGCACCGGGCGGCGTTCGCGCAACTGGCTTGCCACCACCGCCGCGTCGGCATCCGAGGCATCGTCCCGGCGCTGGCCCACCCGTTCGATCAGCCGCTCGGCCGGCGCGTCCAACCACAAGCCCAGATACGGCACGCCCGCCGCCATCGCGAGACGGCGCAGGGCGGCCCGGGCGTAGGGACGATCGTGCACGGCATCGGCGATGGCCGAGTGCCCGCCGGCGAGCGCCCGCGCCGAGCGCCGGCGCAACTGACGATAGACCCGCGCGCTGACCGCCGGCGCGTAGGCCTCCGTCGGCAACGCTGCCTCGGGGGCGTGGCCGAACAGCCGCTTGCGGATTTCGTCGCTGCGACAGACCAGCGCGCCCGGTGTCGGGCCGAGTTGCGGAGCGATCGCCTGCGCCAGGGTTGACTTGCCACTGCCGGAGTAGCCGCCCACCGCCAACAAGCCAGGGGCCGGTGGCCGCAGGAAGGCCAGCGCCAGCGCGCCGTAGCGCCGCGCCTCCGCCTCCAGCTGCGTTCGCCCGGCTGCCGATTGATGTTCGGCCATGGTCGCCGAGACATGGGCGCGGATGACCGCCCGTTCGGCGAGATAGAGCGGCAGCAGGCAAAGCCCCTCCAGATCGTCGGTCAACAGCAGGTAGCGATTGAACAACAGGTTGGCTTGCGCCCACAGCCGGCGTGACCACAGGTCCATCAGCAGGAAGGCAAGATCATAAAGACAGTCGATGGCGGTCAGCCGGGTATTGAACTCGATGGCATCGAAGGGCGTTGGTTCGCCATCCAGCAGCACCAGGTTGCGCAAGTGCAGATCACCGTGACACTGCCGCACAAAGCCCTCGCGGCGGCGCCGGTCGAGGTGGCCTTCAAGGCGCCCGAACCAGCGCGCACGCTCGGCGCGAAGCGCATCGACCTGCGCATCCGGCAAGACCGTTCCGCGATAGAGCACAAGGCGCCGGTCGTTGACCGCCATGGCACGTGCCATCTCGGCCGCATCGGCCCCGTGCGGCGCCGGGCGCGCGGCCAGATGCATGGCCGCCGTCCGCAACGCCAGGCGCAGCACCAAGCCCCGCTCCAGGCCGCCGCGCGCGGCGATGGCGTCCAGCAGCGCATCGTCCGGGAACCGGCGCATCACCAGCACCGGCTCCAGCCGTTCGCCCTCGCCGCCCAGCGCCAGGCAGCCGTCCGGCCGCCGTGTCACCCAGTCCACCCGCCGGTAGAGCGTGGGCGCCAACGGCCGGTTCAACGCCAACTCAGCGGCGCAGGCCGCGGCACGCAACGCCAAGGTGCTGTAGTCGAAATAGGGCAACTTGACGGCACGCTTGACCTTGTAGGCGGTCTCGCCCGCCAGGAAGACCACGGCGCCATGCGTGTCGATGCGGCGCACCGTCCCCTCGGGCAGGCCATGGCTGCGCCCTGCCGCCAGGAAGGCCAGCGCTGCGTCCTGGCTGTCGGCTTGCACCACACCCGCTCGTCAGGCTTGCAGCAAGACCGGCGGCGGCTCGACGCCTTCGGGATCCTGATGGATGATGACTTCGGCTCCCGGAAATGCCTCGGCGATCTCCCGTTCCACCTCGTCCGACACTTCGTGCGCGCGCAGCAGCGTCAGGCTCGGTGTCATCTCCAGGTGCAACTGGATGAACACATCGCGCCCCGACATGCGACTGCGCAGATCGTGCAGATCGCGCACTTCGTGGTGCCGCAAAGCGATCTGCTTGATGCGCCGGCGCATCTCCTCCGGCAGTTCGCGGTCCATGAGCTGGTCCAGCGCGGCGCGCAGGATGCCATAGGCGCTGAACAGGATGTAGCCCCCGATCGCCAGAGCGAACAGCGGGTCCGCCACATGCCAGCCGAACCGGTTGGATAACACGATGGTCAGGATCACCGCGACATTGGCCAGCAGGTCGCCCTTGTAGTGCATGGCATCGGCGCCCACCGCCAGCGAATTGGTGCGCCGCTTGACATAGTGCTGGAACAACACAAGCCCGGCCGTCAGCATGATCGAGCCCAGCATCACGGCAACCGCCAACTCGCCGTGCGCCGGTGGTTGCGGTCGCGCCAGGCGACCGATGGCCTCGATCAGCAGGAACAGAGCCGAGCCGGAAATGAACGCCGACTGACCAAGCCCGGCCAGCGCCTCTGCCTTGCCATGCCCGAAGCGGTGCTCGCGGTCGGGCGGCATCATCGCGTGACGCACCGCGAGCAGATTGAGGACCGACGCGCCGGCATCGAGCGAGGAATCGATCAGCGAACTCAGCATCGCCACGGAATCGCTGGCCAGCCACGCCGCCAGCTTGGCGACGATCAGCACCCCGGCAACGGCGACCGCCACATGGGTCGCACGGCGGACCAGCGCCGCATCCTGCCTGCGTCGCTCGCTATCGGAGTGGCTGAGCGGTGATCCGGTCGTCTGCATTGCCGCGCCCATCCGGCGGTTGCCGCCGTTGCCCGAACTAAGGATAGAGCCGCGACGTGCGCCAAGCGGCGCCGTCGCGATCATAGACCAGGCGTTCGTGCAGGCGGAACGGCCGCTCCTCCCAGAACTCAAGTCGCCGTGGCAGCACGCGATAGCCCGACCAGTGTGGCGGCCGGGGTACCGGCTTGTCGTCGTATTCGCGGGTGACCTCTTCCAGCTTGGCTTCGAGCAGCGCCCGGCTGCCGAGCGGGCTAGACTGCGCCGAAGCCCAGGCACCAAGCTGGCTGATGCGCGGCCGGGTGGCGAAATAGGCATCCGCTTCCGCCGCGGTCACCTGCTCCACGGTCCCGTCGATGCGCACCTGCCGCTTGACCGATTTCCAGTGGAAGCACAACGAGGCTTTGGCGGTGGCACGGAGTTCGCGCCCCTTCTGGCTCAGGTAGTTGGTGTAGAACACGAATCCGCGCGCGTCGGCACCCTTGAGCAGAACCACGCGCACCGCCGGCCAGCCGTCGCTGCCGATGGTGGCCAGCGTCATCGCGGTATGGTTATCGGGTTCCTTCGCCGCGGCGTCGGCCAGCCAGGCGTCGAACAGGGTCATCGGTTCCGTTGCATCGCCGTTCGCCATTGCTACCTCTCCGCGCCCAGTCTTGTCCTTGGGCGTCGCCATCCGTAACCGCAACTTGATACGCTAGACGGTTTGTCGCCGCCACCGCGTGGCTTATATTTGGGGTGTGGGGCAGCCAGGGCGGCGCGACCCTTGCCGGCTGGGCAACGGGCGTGGGAAGCCGCCCCTACCATGGAGAAGCCTTCGCTCATGCGCTGGATCAATGTGACGGCAGCGTGCGTCAGCTTGTCGCTACTGGCGGCCTGCCAAGATACCGGGCCGAAACAGGGGCTTGGTACGTTGCTGGGGGCCGCGGGCGGTGGCTTGGCGGGCGCCCAGGTTGGCAGAGGCTCAGGGCAGCTCGCCGCGGTAGCCGCGGGCACGCTGATCGGTGCCTTCCTGGGCAGTGAAATCGGCAAGTCGCTTGACCGGGCGGACCAGGCCCACATGTCCCGGACCACCCAGCAGTCGTTGGAAACCGCGCCCTCGGGCCGCACCAGTAGCTGGCGCAATCCCGACAGCGGGCATCACGGCACGATCACGCCGCAGCCGGCCTACCAGACGAGTGGCGGCGAGTATTGCCGGGAGTTCCAGCAGACCGTGACGGTTGGCAACAAGACGGAGCAAGCCTACGGCACTGCCTGCCGCCAGCCGGACGGCTCGTGGAAGATCGTCGGCAGCTAGGCGGGCCGCTGAAACCGGGCGATCGGGCTGGCGGTGCGTGGCGCTGTCGGCTCTTGGCGGCAATGGCGGTGCTGCTGGCACCGGCGCTGACGCTCGCCCAGGGACCGGGCGATGCGGCTTTCGCGCGCGGCGTCGCCGCCTACGAGCAAGGCGATTTTCTGGCCGCCTATGAGGCTTGGCTGCCGCTCGCGCGGCAGGACGACGCGGCTGCCCAGCGCAACCTGGGTCAGCTTTTCCGCCTCGGCCAAGGGGTGCAGCAGGACTTCGCCGAAGCGGCCAAATGGTACGGCCGGGCAGCCGAACTGGGGCTGCCAAGCGCGCAAGCCAACCTCGCGGCGCTCTACCTCAACGGCCAGGGAGTGCCGCGCCAGCCGGCGGAAGCGGCCCGGCTCTACGAATCGGCGGCACGCCAGGGGCTGGCGCTGGCGCAGCACAATCTCGGTCTCCTGCACTATCGCGGCGAAGAACTGCCGCGCAATGAGGCGGTCGGCCTCGGCTGGCTCAATCTCGCCGCCAAGTCCGGTTTCCAGCCGGCGTTAGACGCGTTGTCGGCGATCGTGAAGGGCGGTGGGCCGCCGGCGCTCCTGTCGGCCCAGCCAACCCCGGCGGTGTCAGCGGCGGCGGCTCTGGCGCAACCGGTTGGGGACGCCGCGCCGGTGCATGATTCGGCGCAAGCGGTGGCGCCTGACGACTGGTCGCTCAGAGATCTTGTCGGCCGTCTGTTGGGCTGGGCTGTCGAGGCTCCGCCGTCCGCCGATGCCGGCTTTCGCCACGAGCAACGCGGCGAACCCGACCCCGAACGCGAGGCACAGTATTGGGCGGCGCTGGCGGCCTACCACATGGGTGATGTCGCCACCGCCCGGCGGGGCTGGTTGCAACTGGCCGAGCAGGGTTCGGCTGAGGCGCAGTTCCGCCTGGCGCAAAGCCACCTGCGGAGTGATCTGCCAAATGCGGTCCGCGTGGAGGGGCTCTACTGGTTGCTCAAGGCCCAGGCGCAAGGTCATGGCGAGGCCGCCGCGGCGCTGGCCCGCCTGCCGGAAGCCGGCGACACCGACCTGGCCGCGGCCCGCCAGCGTTTGCGTGGCACGGGCCAATAGGTGCGCCTTAACGCAATTCTTGCCGGCACACATATAGAAGGCGAGACTGCGCCCGCGGACGGCGCGGCCAGCGATCGAGTGAGCAGCGAAGCGACAGAAGATGCGCGATCCTTACGACGTCCTGGGCGTGGCGCGCTCGGCAAGCCCGGACGAGATAAAGAGCGCCTATCGCAAGCAGGCCAAGAAGTGCCACCCCGACCTGCATAGGAACGACCCCAAGCTGGCGGAGCGCTTCAAGGAGCTGTCCCAGGCCTATGCCATCCTGGGGGACGAAGCGCAGAAGACGAAGTTCGACAGCGGCGAGATCGGCCCGGACGGCAATCCGCGCGCGCCGTTCGGCTTCGGTGCGGGCACGGGACGAAGCGCCCGGCGGCGCGGCCGGGCGCAGGGCCCGCACCACATGGACTTCGAGGTCGGTGGCGGACCGGACGACTTGTTCGAATCGTTCGCGGACCTGTTCGGCGGCATGGGCGGCCGGACCGGCCGGCGCGGTCGCGCCGCCGGCAGCCGCGGCGCCGACCGCAAGTTTCAGATCGAGGTCGATTTTCTCGACGCGATGGGCGGGGCCAAGCGCCGCCTGACCCTGCCGCCCGGACGCATGCTCGATGTGCAGATCCCGCCCGGCGTGGAAACCGGCCGGGTGATCCGCCTGAAGGGCCAAGGCGAAGCCGATCCGCTGGGCGGGCCGCCGGGGGACGCCTTGATCGAAGTGACGGTCAAGCCGCACCCGCAATTCCGCCGCGAGGGCGAGGACATTCATGTCGAGGTGCCGCTGACCTTGGCCGAGGCGGTCCTGGGCGCCCGCATCCAAGTGCCGACGGTTGACGGCCCGGTCAGCCTGACGGTGCCGAAGGGCGCCAATGCCGGCCGGCTGTTGCGGCTCAAGGGCAAGGGCGTGGCCAAGGCCGACGGCGGCCGCGGCGACCAATATGTCAAGCTGGTGGTACGCCTGCCCGAGCAGCCGGACGAGGAGCTCAGCCGCTTCGTCGAGAAATGGGCCAAGAGCCATCCCTACGAGGTGGGCCGGTAGCATGGCGCGGCTGGCCGCTGAGCGGACCTTCCGCTAGGATCGCCGGCCAAGCAGGGGGCAGCCGGGGAGCGGCATGGGGCAGGCGAACGGTCTTCTGGCCGGGCGGCGCGGACTGATCATGGGCGTGGCGAACGACCACTCGCTCGCCTGGGGCATCGCCCGGGCGGCAGCGGAAGCGGGCGCCGAACTCGCATTCACCTATCAGGGCGAGGCCTTCGAGAAGCGGGTGAAGCCGCTCGCCGCCAGCTTGGGCGCGCGCGTCGTGCTGCCTTGCGATGTGGGGGACGATGCCAGCCTGGACGCCGCCTTCGCCGCGCTGGCGCAAGCCTGGGGCAGGCTCGATTTCCTGGTGCATGCCATCGCCTATTCCGACAAGGAGCAACTGAAGGGCCGCTATGTCGACACCACAGCGGACAATTTCACCCTGTCGCTGGATATCTCCTGCTACTCCTTCACCGCCTGCTGCCGACGCGCGGCGCCGCTGATGCGGGCCGGCGGCAGCCTGCTGACCTTGACGTACTACGGCGCCGAGAAGGTGGTGCCGCACTACAACGTCATGGGCGTGGCCAAGGCGGCGCTGGAGGCCAGCGTGAAGTATCTGGCCGCCGACCTGGGGCCCTCGGGCATCCGTGTCAACGCCATTTCCGCCGGCCCCATCCGCACGCTGGCCGCCTCAGGCATCGGCGATTTCCGCTTTATCCTCAAATGGAACGAGTACAACGCGCCGCTGCGGCGCAATGTCGGCATCGACGAGGTGGGCGACGCCGGTCTTTACCTGTTGAGCGATCTCTCGGGCGGCGTCACTGGCGCGGTGCAGCATGTCGATTGCGGCTATCACGTGGTCGGCATGAAGGCGGTCGATGCCCCCGACATTGCCACCGTGTAGCAGCCAGGCGGCCCGGCCGCATGTCGCACAACAGCTTCGGCCACCTGTTCCGCGTCACCACCTGGGGCGAAAGCCACGGTCCGGCGATCGGCTGTGTGGTGGACGGCACGCCGCCCGGCTTGCCGCTCAGCGAGTCGGACATCCAGCCCTGGCTCGACCGCCGGCGACCGGGCGGCTCGCGCTTCGTCAGCCAGCGACGCGAGCCGGACGCCGTGCGCATCCTGTCGGGCACCTTCGAGGGATTGACCACCGGCACGCCCATCGCGCTTCACATCGCCAACGAGGATGCGCGCTCCAACGACTATTCCGAGATCGCCGACAAGTTCCGCCCCGCGCATGCCGACTATGCCTATTTTGCCAAGTACGGCATCCGCGACTATCGCGGCGGCGGCCGGCAGTCGGCGCGCGAGACGGCCGCGCGCGTCGCCGCCGGCGCGGTGGCGCGCAAGCTGCTGGGCCACGGCGTGGCGATCCGCGGCGCGCTAGTGCAACTGGGCGAGCGGCGCATCGACCGCGCGCGGTTCGACTGGGCGGAGACGGCGCGCAATCCCTTCTGGTGCCCGGATGCGACGGCGGCGGCCGAGTGGGAAGGCTATCTCGATGCCGTGCGCAAGCGCGGCAGCTCGGTGGGCGCGGTGATCGAGGTCGTGGCCACGGGCGTGCCGGCCGGCTGGGGCGCGCCGATCTATGGCAAGCTGGATGCCGAGCTGGCGGCGGCGATGATGAGCATCAACGCGGTCAAGGGTGTCGAGATCGGCGATGGCTTCGCCACCGCGGCGATGTCGGGCGAGGAGAATGCCGACGAGATGCGCATGCGGCAGGGCCGCGTGGCGTTCCTTTCCAACCATGCCGGCGGCATCCTGGGCGGCATTTCCACCGGCCAGGACATCGTGGTGCGCTTCGCGGTGAAGCCGACCTCCTCGATCCTGTCGCCGCGGCAGACCGTCGATCGCTTCGGCCGCGACAGCGAAATCGCGACCAAGGGCCGCCACGACCCTTGCGTCGGCATCCGCGCCGTGCCGGTCGGCGAGGCCATGTTGGCGCTCGTGCTGGCCGATCACCTGCTGCGCCATCGTGGCCAGACCGGCGCCGCCGGCCCGCTCCAGGAGGTATCCGCCGATGACCGATGAACCGATCCACGCGCTCAGCATCGCCGACCGCGGCAATCTGGACGAACGGCGCCAGCGCTTCCTCGAAATCTGCGTCCAGAAGCTGGGTTTCCTGCCCAACGTGCTGAAGGCCTATGCCTTCGACAACGCCAAGCTTTCGGGCTTCACCGATCTTTATGGCGACCTGATGCTGGGCGATTCAGGCCTCAGCAAGCTCGAGCGCGAGATGATCGCGGTGACGGTATCGTCGATCAACCACTGCTTCTACTGCCTGAGCGCGCACGGCCAGTCGGTGCGCCAGCTTTCGGGCGATCCCATACTCGGCGAGACGCTGGTGGCGAACTATCGCGCGGCCCGCCTCAATCCGCGTCAGCGCGCCATGCTCGATTTCGCCGCCAAGCTGACCGAGACGCCGGACAAGATGGTGGAGGCCGACCGCCAAGCCCTGCGCGAGGCGGGCTTGAGCGACGCCGAAATCTGGGATGTGGCGGCCACGGCCGCCTTCTTCAACATGTCGAACCGCATGGCCAGCGCCATCGACATGCGGCCCAACCGCGAATACCACTTCCTGGACCGCGAGGATCCGGCGAAACGGGCCAAGCCCGCCAAGGCGGCGGAATGACGATTGAGCTGACCGCCGCCATCGGCCTGCTGGCGCGCTACAACCGGCTGGCCAACGAACGGCTCTATGCCGCTTGCGCCGGGCTGCCCGAGGCCGAGTTGAAACGCGACCGCCGCGCCTTCTTCCGCTCGATCCACGGCACCCTCAACTACATCCTGCTGGGCGATCGGGTCTGGCTCGGCCGTTTCGAGGGCGAGGCACTGCCTTCGACCAGCCTTGATCGCATCCTGTACGAGGGCTTCGCCCAACTGCACGCGGCCCGGGCGGCGGAGGATGCGCGGCTCGAGCGCTTCGCGGCCCGCCTGACGCCGGCCTTCCTCGCGGGCGATCTCGCCTACGTCAACAACGAGGGCCGCGAGATGCGCGAAGCCGGCCGCCATGCTGGTGCTGCACCTGTTCAATCACCAGACGCACCATCGCGGCCAGGTGCACGACATGCTTTGCCAGGCCGGCGTCAAGACACCGGTGCTGGACATGCACCGCGTGCTCAATCCCTAACGGGA
>VGEV01000133.1 GCA_016869175.1 Alphaproteobacteria bacterium | reverse complement strand
AGGGCCGCCAGTTCGGCCTGCCGCCTGCCGGCCCCGCGGCGGGCATCGCGCGCGGTGGCGCCTTCCGCCAGGATCAGCACATGCACCTTGCGGCCGGCGGCGGCATGGCCGGCCACCGTGCCGCCGCAGCCCAGCACCTCGTCGTCTGGATGCGCCGCCACCACCAGTACCGGGGCGGTATCGGCCAAGGTCACTGCGGCCGCACCTGAAAGACCGGCTGTACCGGCTGCCCGCGCAGGCAGGCGGCGGGATCGTTGCTGGCATAAGCCGCGGCGATCCGGTCGAAAGCGCGGCGCGCCGCCGCCAATGTCTCGTCCAGCACGCCGGCTTCGCCATGCGCCAGGCAAAGGTTCACCCCGCCCAGCAGCAGCAGACCCTCGGCCACCATCTCTTGGCGGAACAGCGAGGTGGCGATGATGCCGTCCGGCCCGGCCGACAGCGGGCTGACGACCGGGCGCCAATCCGGCCCGCCCACCTTGTAGCGGGTGCCCAAGCCCGCCTGCGCCACCGCGGCGCGAAGGCCCAGGGCCAGCCGCCCGCCCAGGCCGGCGATGCGCGCCGGACCGTCCAGCGCTTCCAGCTTGCGCACGGTCGCCAGGCTGGCGGCCAGCGACAGCGCTTCGCCGCCGAACGTGCCGGAGAAGAAGATCTCGTCCATCGCCCGCATCACCTGCCGACGACCGACGATGGCGGCGATCGGCATGCCGTTGCCCATCGCCTTGCCGAAACAGGCCAGGTCCGGGGTGACGCCATAGCGGGCCTGCGCGCCGCCGAGATGGATGCGGAAGCCGGTGACGATTTCGTCGAACACCAGGATCGCGCCATGCGCGTCGCACAGGTCGCGCACCGCTTCCAGGAAGCCGGGCTTGGGATCGTAGCTGCCGGCCGGCTCCAGGATCACCGCGGCATACTCCTGGGGCTTGGCCTCGAGCAGGGCGGCCAACGCATCGGCGTCGTTGAAGGCGAAACTCGCCGACAGTTCGCAGACCGCCCGGGGCACGCCCAGATGGCGCACCGTGCTGCCGATATACCAGTCGTGCCAACCGTGATAGCCACAATGCGCCACGCGCTCCCGCCCGGTCACCGCGCGCGCCAGACGGATCGCCGCCGAAGTGGCATCCGAGCCGTTCTTGCCGAAGCGCACCATCTCGGCGCAGGGGATCAACCGGCACAACAGTTCGGCCAGCTCGACCTCCAGTTCGGTCGCCAGGCTGAAACTGATGCCGCGCTCGAGCTGCGCGCGGATCGCCGCATCGACCTCTGGGTCGCCATAGCCCAGCACGACCGGCAGCAGCCCCAGGACGTAGTCGACATAGCGGTTGCCGTCGACGTCCCACACCGCGGCACCCCGCCCGCGCTCCAGGAACAGCGGCGAAGCACCGCGCACCAGCGTCATGGCCGACTTGGAGAAGGTCTGCGAAGCCAGCGGAATGGTGCGCAAGGCCCGCTCGTAGAGCGCGTTCGAACGGTCGAAACGGCGTTCGCTCATGCCTCTGCCCCGGCGGACCGGCGCAACTCATACACGACCTGATCCGGCCTGTCCGCGACCACGGTATAGCCGCAGCCAAGAAACAGGCGACGCGAGGCGCGATTGGCCGGCTTGACGCGAGCCAGCAAGGGCACGCCCGGCCAACGGACGGCGGCCAGCCGCGCGGCCTGCGCCAGCGCCAACCCACCCAACCGGCCGCGGCGTGCTTGCGCTGCGATGTAGATGTCGACCTCCAAACCCCCGCCCTTGCGCTGCAGGCGCACTTGCCCCAAGGGCTCGCCGTCGCGCTCGGCGATCCAGATGGCGCTGTCGGGGTCCGCCAGGCGTTCGGCGAACCATGCCCGATGCCGTGCCGGGGTGATCGGCGCCTGGGTCTGCAGCTTGTTCGACAGACTGTCCGGCCGGTTGACCCAGTCGAACAGCAGGCTCACGTCGCTTGGCGCGGCCGGGCGCAGCACGATGCTCGCTTCGGTCATGGCACAGGCAGGCCCAGCAGCGCCGGCTCGCGCGTGGCGACCGACAAGGCCTGCAGCCAGCCGAAGCCCTCCGGCAACAACGAGACGAGCCGGCGAAGCCGCGCCAGATCGTCGGCGCGATCGAGCGTCCAGCGGACATGGCTGAAATCGGCGGCGAAGCAAAGATCGCCCAGCCGAAACTCGCCGCGCCCCCATTGCGGCCGCCGGCCGTTGATATAGGGCGTTACATGCTCGCGCAAAGCCGGGTGGCGGGCTTCCCGGTCGGCCCGGGCCAGTGCCTGCCGCCCCAGCACTTCGACGTCGAGTCCGTCGGGATAGGTGCGCAGCCGCGCGTTGGACACATAGTCGAAGTCGCCTTGCGCGAACAGCGCCACCGCCTCGTCGACCACGGCGGGATCGATGATCGGACAATCGGCGGTCAACCGCACGATGCCTTCCGCGCCCTGCGCCTCCGCCGCGGCCAGCAGGCGGCCCAACACGTCCTGCTCGGAGCCGCGGAAACTGGCCACGCCCAATTGCCGGCAGAGCGCGACAACGGGATCGTCCGTGGCGTTGACGGTGGTGGCGACGACGATGCGGTCGAGCCGCCGGCAGGCGGAGAGCCGTTGCAGCATCAGTTGCAAGGCCGGCCGGCCGCCGATCGCGGCCAGCACCTTGCCCGGCAGGCGGGTCGAGGTCATGCGGGCCTGGATGATCGCCGCGATCATGCGGCAGGCCAGTGCCCTGGATGCAGCCAGGCCGCATCCGTCGCGGCGCAGGCCTGCCAGTCGAACGCGGCCGGCAGCGGCCGCGCCGCCGCCCGGATGGCGGCGAACTCGGCCAGCGAAGTGACGCCGACGACGGCATGGGCAATCTCCGGCTGCCCGAGCACGAACCCGAGCGCGGCGGCCAGCGGCGCGATCGACGCCTTGCGGCACTCCGCCAGCGGTCGCGCCAGTTGCGCGGCGATGCCCGCCAGCCGGGCGGGCAGCGTTTCGGGCCGGCTCAGCAGCAAACCCTGCAAGAAGATCGAACGCGCATGCACCTCGATGCCTGCCTTGGCCAGCGCCGCCAGATGGCCCGAATGCAATAGTCGCTGGTCCAGCAGGCTGAACGGAAGCTGCACGACATCGAGTTTGCCACGTTCGAGCGCGCGCTCGATATCGTCCGCCGTGTAGACCGACAGGCCGACCTTGGCGACGCGGCCCGCCGCCTGCGCCTCGCGCATCGCCCGCAGCAGGTCCCCGCCGCCTGGCGCCAGCAAGTCCTCGACATGGTGCAGCAGCAGGCCGTAGAGGCGGTCCTGCCGCAAGGCTCTGCACGAGGCCTCGACACCGCGGCGCAGCGCCGCCAGCTCGGCCGCGCCGATCGGCCGGCCGTGGAAGCGCGGCGTCTTGCTGACGAAACCGAAGACCGCCGAGGCCGCGCAACCGCCAAGCGCCGCCTCGGCCTCGCCATAGGAGGGCGCCGTGTCGATCAGCGTGACGCCGGCTTGCGCCGCCGCGGCCAGGATGCGTGCCACTTCCGCCGGCGGCACGCGCCCGCCCGGATTGGTCGCGCCGTAGTCGAGGCCGAACTGCGCGCTGCCCAGCGCCAGCCGCGTGGCCAGTGCTACAGTAGGTCCCATTCGTTCGCAGCGGGGATCGGCGCCATCGTGATATAGGGCCGCATCACCAGTCCGTCGCGCAGCACCTCATCGCGCCGCCGCATTCCCGCCAGCGTGCGCACGAGTTGCGCCGGCAAATTGGCGCCGGCAACGAAGGTCTCGCCGACCGAGCCGGAGAAACGAGCGCTCGAGTCGAACAGCAACGGTCGCTCGCCATTCGCCAGCACGACATCGAAATCGCCCGCGCCATCCACACCGAAGGCCGCGCAGAGCTGCCCGGCATAGGTCACAACTCTGGGTTCCATGGCGATCTTGTGGCCGGTGCTTGTCGGCCAGAAGGGATTCTTCAACTGCCTGAGGCGCACCGCTACGTCGGTCATCCGGCCGGCGACGGCGATACAGTCGAGATCGAATACCGGGCCATCGTAGTACGGCATCGCCACCATGTCAGTCCAGTCCATGCCTTGGTTCGCCATGGCCGCGGTCAGCGCCGGCCAGTCGCCGGTGCCGCAAAAGCGATCCGGCAGCAACTTACGAAACGTCTTCTCGCCGGCATCGACCACCAGCACGCCGCGGCTGCCCCGCCCGCGTCTGGGCTTCAACACCACCCGCCGCACCGGGTGTCCGAGTTGTCGCAACGCCGCTTCAGCGTCCTGACGGCTCTCCACTGCGAAGAACTCGCCCGCGTCCAGTCCCCGTGCAACGAGACGGTCCAACATCAGCAGCTTATCGGTCATCGGTTCGACTGATGTCCAATCGCCGGCCGCCGGTCGGATACCGGCGCTGAGCAAGGCCGAGCGATGACGCGAGGACCAGCGCGCCTCGGCATCAGACAGGCCAAGGTACACGTCAAAGGGCGCGGCCCGGTGCAGTTCCAAAAGCTCGCTGAGATAGCGTTCCGGCGCCTCGTCAGCCATCGGCAGGACCGCAAAGTGATCGCACAACAGGCGCCCTGTCGCCGACGCGTCGGCATCGATCCCGACGATCTCGACCGCGAAGTCGGGCGCCGCGCGCAACGCGGCGACAAGGTCGTAGATCAAGCGTCCACCGACGCAAGTAATGCACACGCCAAGCCGCGGTCGCGCCATGCCCGGGCCGCCTCAGCCGGCCTGCGACTGGAAGGCCGATCCGGTCTGGATGAACGAGCCGTCATCGGCGATGTCGATGCGCGTGCGCGTCATTCGATGCGGCCCGAACACCTGTCGGTTGGCCCGGTCGAGCAGGGTGTCGTCGCCCGAATCCGGCCCTTTCGACAGCAGGTAACGCAAGGAGATACGTGGATTCTCGCTTTCGTTGTAGCCGGTGGCATGCAGTGTCATGCAATGGAACAGGAACAGGCTGCCAGGTTCGCCGGTGACCACGATGTCGTCGCATTTCATGTGATTGCCGATATCGTCGCAATAGAACCACTTGCTCTTGTCGGTGTTGGCGCGCCGGAGGTTGTGGGGATAGATGGTCATGCCCATCTTGTGACTGCAGCGCAGGACGTGCAGGGCCGAGTAAAGCGGGTCCACATCGTCTAGATAGAAATAGGCGGTGACGAAATTGGAATCGGGCCGCGTCTTGTCCTGGTGGAAATCGGTGCCGAGGAAGAACTGCACGTCCTGGAACTCGTCGTGGATGAATGGGTTCAGGTTCGGCCGCCCAACCTCGCAGACATAGTCGAGAATCCAACGCGGTACCGCCCAGCGCGGAGTCGAGCGGATGATCGACTTCTTGAAGATCCGATAGTCCCTGCCACAGAGGCGTTCCGCCACCTGGCGGAACGCCGGATTGCTTTCCAGGAAGTCGAGGTCCGGCTTCTGCTCCATCAGCAGGTTGTGATCGGTGCGTCCAGGCGCGTAGTTGCGCCAGCGGCCGTGCCGGCGGAATTCCTCCGGTGTCTGATAGAACATTCGGCTGCTCATCGGCCGGCGTTCGTCGATCCAGGCCCGCAAGCGGCGGCAGGCTGCCGGATCAAGGATCCGGCCGATGGCGGCACAACCGTTTTCCGGAAATTGCTCGAGATCCAAGGAATCGTTCCGCATAACCGCACCTACTCTCCGTCTTGACGCAGCCTAAGCTATACTGGGCGGCGCTCAGGCGCGCTCGCGGCCTTGTTCCGCTCGCCCCTCGCGCACGAGCCAGCGGTTGAGGGCTTGCAAGTAGGCCCGCGCGAAGGCCACACCCGGGTCCGCGTCGATGCCCTGGCTAACATAGGTCTCCTTGCCCCTGGTCAGCCTCATGACGACCCGGCTCAGGGCGTTCAGGCCCTCGCCCAGCGTCAGCACGCGCACATAGGCCACCGCGACCGACATGCCGGCGGCCGCCTCAATCGCTTTGGCGATGGCCTCGAAGGCAGTGCGGCCCTCGGCGCGCGATACCTGCGCAGCGCCGTCCAAGGAAATTTGGACCTCGGCTGTGAGCGCGCCGGCCGCCGACGCGTCAGTGCGCAAGGATACAAGCCGGATGACCTCGCGCTTGGTCCCGCGCTCACCGTCCATGATGCCGATGATGTCGTCGTCGCTGACATCCTTCTTGTTGTCGGCCAGTGATTTGAACCGCTCGAAGATGTCCTGCAGGGCGTTGTCACCAACCTGGTAGCCCAGCTCCTGTAGTTTCACTCGAAGTGCGTGCCGCCCGGAATGTTTGCCCATCACCAATTGCCCGCCAACCGCGCCGACCGCTTCGGCGGTCATGATCTCGTAGGTCTGCCGGTGCTGAATGACGCCGTGCTGGTGGATACCACTTTCGTGTGCGAATGCGTTGGAGCCTACGATCGCCTTGTTCGGCGGCACGACGAAGCCGGTGATGCCAGAGACAAGGCGCGAAGCCCGCGTCAGCAACTCGGTCTTGACGCCGACCGCATACGGCAGGCGGTCGGCGCGGGTCTTCAGTGCCATGACCACCTCTTCCAGCGACGCATTGCCGGCGCGTTCGCCGATGCCATTAATGGTGCACTCCACTTGCCGGGCGCCCGCCTTGATGGCGGCGATGCAGTTTGCCGTCGCCATGCCCAGGTCATCGTGCACATGCACGGAAAGACACGTCTTTTCCATGCCCGGCACTTTCTCCCGCATGGTCCTCACCAGCTCGGCAAATTCCTCGGGAATGATGTAGCCGACCGTATCCGCGATGTTTACCGTGCGGGCACCGGCCTTGATGGCCGCTTCGGCGCAGCGGAAAAGGAATTCCGGGTCGCTTCGAGTAGCATCCTCTGCGCCCCATTCCACATCCTCACATAGATTGCGCGCGCGCGTCACGCTGTCCACAACAGCCTGGTAGACCGCGTCTGGCTCCATCTGCAGCTTGTAGCGCATGTGCAGCGGGCTAACCGAGATGAAGGTATGAATGCGCCGCCGCCGCGCCGGTCGCAGCGCTTCGGCCACCCGGTCGATGTCGGCCCGATTGGCGCGGGCCAAACCGCAGACAATGGCGCTCCGCACCCGACCGGCAATCGCCTTGACCGCTTCGAAATCGCCGGGTGACGCATTGGGGAAGCCCGCCTCGATAATGTCGATGCCCATCTCGTCGAGTAGGCAGGCGACCTCGACCTTCTCAGGCACCGACATGGTGGCGCCTGGGCATTGCTCGCCATCGCGCAGCGTGGTGTCGAAGAACAGTACCCGATCGTTCTCGTCCGCCATCATTGTGCCCCCTTGTCGGCAGCAAAGCGCACCGACGCCTCGGTGAAAACGGCAAACCGCGCGAGCGGCTGCTTGGTGACGGCGCCCACTAGTTCGTCCACCCGCTTGGTTGACAAACCGTCGCGGCAGTCCGCCACGCGCATGACGCGAATATCGCTCTCGCCGAGCCGGTGCCCAGCCGGCAGGTCCCGCGCGGCCACAATGTAGCGGCGCATCCGCCGCGCCACCTCCCCAACCGCCGGCAGAAGCCTCTTGATAGGCGAACCCAGCAGCGTTTCTACCTTGCGCACTTCCTTCACCATGGCCGCGAATCTTGCCGGATCAAGCGAAATTCCATGGTCGAACGAAGGCCTGCCGCAGTCCAGCGTCAGGTGCTTTTCGATAAAGCAGGCGCCCGCAGCCACGGCGTAAGCCGCCGCATCCACGCTCAGGGAATGGTCCGAAAATCCAACGGGTGTCCTGTAGCGGTCGCGCAAGTGGACAATCGCGGCGAGGTCTAGGGTTTCGAGCGGGGCAGGGTAGAGCGACGTGCACTGCAGGGTACCAAGCGAGCGGCAACCATGCTGCCGCGCCCAGGCCACCGCTTGATCGACGTCGACAAGTTCCGCCATACCAGTCGACATCAGCAGTGTCCGACCGCTACGTGCGCCGAGACGTATCAGCGGGAAGTGAAATAGTGTCGAGGAGGAGATCTTGTGCGCCGCGGGGTTCAGCCGATCCACCCATTCGAAAGTAGCGACGCCGGAAGTGGTGAAGGCCTCCAGCCCCAGGTGACGGGCGTGCGCGAACGCTTCGGCGGTCGCCTCCGGCGATAGAAAGGCTCGCCGATAGAGCTCGTAGGACGTGGTGCCTGGGGCGAAATTCTCCTCGGGATCGGCTGTTTGCAGTTTGATGGCGTCCGCACCGGCGATGGCGGCGGCTTCGATCAGGCGGTGGCAGGCCTCTAGGCTGCCTTCGTGGTTGATTCCGATTTCAGCGATCACCACGCTCGGCAGGTCGATGCCGATGGCACGGCTGCCGAACGGCAGGCGGGCGATGCTCGGCTTCTTGGTCTTCGTGCCCATGCTCAGCCGCCACCCTTTCGCACGGACAGCCACACATGCCGCTTCACATCGGCACTGGGTGGCGGCGCGGCTAGCCAGCGCGGCCTGCCGCGCGGTGATCGATGACGCGGCATGCTCATAGCTGCAGGTAGCTCATCAGCAGGTGCAGGTCGGGATCGAAATGATCGGGCCGACGTTTGAACCAGACATGCTGGGTCTTTACATTCGACCAGTTGTAATGGCCAGTCAGAAGGCCGATCAGCAGGGGGTAGGGCACGCGGAAGATTTCATAGAAGCCGCGCTCGGCGATCTCGACCTCGCGCATACGGGCGATTCGCGTGTCGGCCAGTGACAGACGATAGAGTTCCTCCTCGCCGACATCGAGAAAGTAGGTAGCAGTAGAGTTCCGGCCCTTGGTCTGCCAAGCCGCTTGGCGTTCTCGCGCCCGTTGCAGCAACTTGCTGAGGTCGATGCGCTCGCTCTCGGCGATGTAAAACAGCCCGCCGGCATCAAACGGCTGCGGTTTGGCGGCGATGCGCTGCAGATACGCCTTCTCGGTCTCGAAACTGCGTTCAACGTAAGTGCCCGTGTAGCGCCCGCTCGCAAGGTCGAAAGCGCAGCGCTCGGATAGCAGAATGGGCCTGGCATTGCAGGCAACCTGCGCGCGGCGCACCGCTTCCTGTGGCGTGCCTACGCCATAGAAGGGGTAGAGCAGCGCCTTGCTGCCGCCATAGGCAGCACCGCCCGCGAATGGAAACAAGAACTTCGGTTCCAACGCCTGAGCGAAACGGATCACCGTGTCGTAGTGCCGTTGCCGGCGCTCTTCGGCCTTGCAATGCTTTTCTGCTGCGTCGAGATTCTCGTAAAAGGCCGGATAGGGGCCCTGGTAG
Organism: Alphaproteobacteria bacterium; assembly: GCA_016869175.1. Lineage (GTDB taxonomy): Bacteria > Pseudomonadota > Alphaproteobacteria > VGEV01. The sequence goes on along the minus strand of VGEV01000133.1, from coordinate 2,216 downwards.
CTGAACGGCACGCAGGCAAGATCGATCGGCCCGAAACGCTCCTTAATGGATGCGCACTGCGCCGCCGAAAACGGGTTGTCATTGGCATTCACAACCACCCGGCCATCGAGGCGGAAGGTGCCCACCGAATCAACTTCCGGATAGATCGCCGAGGGCTCCAACCAGCAATGGTCGCCGCCGTTCAGCGGAATGCCGTGCACGGGATCGGACACGATGACATTGCGGAAGCCGAGCCTGGTAACGTTGCGGGCGGCGAAGTTGTTGTCATACCAGGAGACGATCACCGGCGTGTCGCGCGGGAAAAGCGACAGCGTTGGAGCATCGAAATGATCGGCGTGGGTGTGCGTGATGTAGATGTAGTCGGGCTTCAGTTCCGTCACGTCCGCCCGCGTCATGTTGGTTTCCGGAAAATTGTAAAGGCCCGACAGGGACTCGCCGTTGAAAGTAATCCAAGGATCGCACAACACGCGCGTGTTGCGGCTCTCGAACATCATCATGGCGTTGACGAAATAGGTAATGCGCATGGTCGCCCCTGTATCGGATCAGGGCTTGACGATGTAGCCGGACGGCGTTCGCGTCCATGGAATGGAGCGAACGGGAAGATCGGGCAGCAGCTCGCCGATTGCGATCGTCTCTCCCGGCGAGGATTGATAGTTGTATTCGTCGAGGACCAGGATGCCGGTCGCGTTCAGCCGTTGCCAAAATGCTGGAACGGCCTTACGCACTACGCTGTAGACGCCGGCATCCACGAACACCAGCTTGAAGACGATGCCGGGATGCCGGTCGAAGAACCGGTCTAGATCCTGCGTGATATCAAGCTTGTGCAGGCGGGCAATCCGGCCGATACCCTGCCGATCAATCAGGCACCGCAGCCTATCGTAGTCTTCGGAACATTTCGCCGCCTGCACCGGCCCGTCAATCGTCTCAGGACTCATACCCTTGAACCAGTCGAATCCATGCACAAGGGTGTTGCTGCGTGGCTCAAAGATGTCCACCAGCTTGGCCCAGAACAGGAACGAGGCCCCCTTCCAAAGGCCGATCTCAGCGATATGTCCGCTTAGGTGCTGCACCTTTTTGTACAGCTCATAGAGGCTCAGAAATCGCGCGATGTTGACAGCGCCGGCAAACGCCGGGCCATGATGGATGTAATCCAATGGCTGGTGGCCGAGCGAAAGGATTTCGCTCATCGAGGCGTGGAAGCCGGTGTCCTCGACGAACTTTCCGGCTTCCGCGCGACCGAAATCGATGATGACCTCGTCAACCGTCATGTTGTGCCCCTTGTTCGCGACGCCCGTTTGCGGCTTGGCGCGGCGGCCTTTGGCGTAGCCAACCCTCGATCAGCTCGGCGGCGCCAGCACCCGGCCGCCCACCCGCCGAGAAGTACCGCCCGATCAGCGCTTGGCGCGCCGCCGCCTTTTCTGCCCAAGCCTTGGTAATAACCGACAACGGCTGCTTCAGGAAATTGTGCAGCCGCTCTCGCTCGGCGGGATCAGTACCGTCGAACAGGAAAAGGCCGGCAGCGAAATGCCCGCGTACGTCCACGTGCAGTGGCTGGTCGTCAGGCAGATCGAGAAAGACCACGGGACGGCCCGACATCAGGCACCATGCCGTCGTGCTGGTCGCCCGAGCCGTGACAATCAGACCGACATGGGGAAACAAATAGCGAAGATCGACCGCGTCGCCATGCACCGAAATGTTGGGATAGCGTGACAGATGCTCCAGCACGGGGTCAGGATCGGCATAGCTTGCCTCGGGGTAAGGTTTGTAGACGACCGGCCGATCGAGCCGACCCAGCACTTCCTCGACAATGGCAATTTCGCGTTGCGCCTTTTCGCGGTCGCTGATCGCCGCTGCGACTGACTGCCAAACGCCACGGTAGCTGTTGGTCGACACGTACCAGATAGCGGTGCGCCGGCGCCAGAACGGCGCACGCCCTGCCCTGGTCATTCGTCGCGGCAATCCCACCGCCTCGGAACGGCCGCCCGCGAATGGCTGGCCATTGGCAACAGCCGCGGCCCTCTCATTGTACGCGAGGAATAGATCGGTCGCCGCATTCTCAGTATAGGCGGCGGCAGCGTCGAGCATGCCATTGATCTCGCGCGATACGCCATGCTGGAAGCCGATGACCGGCACGCCCCGCTTGCGCAGGTGTCGGATCGCCGCCATGCGTTCCGGCAACCCGGGATAGTTGGTCAGCGCCACCGTCGGACGATCGC
>VGEV01000132.1 GCA_016869175.1 Alphaproteobacteria bacterium | reverse complement strand
CGCATCCGGGCCATCTGGCCGCCCGCGGCGGGGCTCGGGCTTGCCAATGCGCACTCTAGGCGTCAATCTTGCCCCCAAAAGCCGGTCATCCGGTGGATGCCGGTTCAGGATGCACCAGATCCACCGCCATCGCATCGGCGCGCGGTCCGGCCGCCGCCAATGCGTCGTGCCGGGCAGAGGCCCGACGTGCGAACAGCAGCGTGTTCTGCTTGTACCAGAAGGGAATCCGTGGATCGCGCCAGATCCTTGGTCGAATGAGATCGTAGACATCGTAATCCAGGGCGTCGAACTTGCCGACCCAATAATGCTGCCACTGCTCGTTGACGTGACTGAGACCGCCTTGAAACGGTATCGCGGCGGAAAACAGCACACAGTCGGACAACCTGGCCAAACTGCAAACGAACTCGTCCGCCCGTTCGGCCGGCAAATGCTCCGCCACCTCCAGCGAAAGCGCCAGGTCGAACCGTCGCGGCAGGCGGACCAGCGAGCTGCCCAGATCCAGTTGCAGGAAGCTCTCGCGCGGGATCGTCAGCAGGTTCTGGTCCACCCAAGGGCCATCGACACCTTGGATGTCGGCAACGCCGGCCTCGCGCAAGACCGATAGCCAGGTGCCCACGCCGCAGCCGACATCCACGGCCGACCGGATCGGGCCGATGCGGTCGAGCAGGAGCGAAAGAATGCTGCGCGCCGAGTGCAAGGTGTTGGCGTGCCGCTTTTCGAACACGTCGGATGAGTATGCCCGCATGGCCCGCGCTCCGCCGAAATCGTCCGTCGCCGCCTACTTCACCGCTTCCAGGCGCTGGGTCAGCGTGCGCAGCACCTTGATGCGGGCGTGGTTCTTGTCGTTGGCTTCGACGAGCGTCCAGGGCGCCGCCGCGGTATTGGTGCGCTCCACCATGTCGTGCACGGCGCGGGCATAGACGCCCCACTTCTTGCGGTTGCGCCAATCCTCCGCTGTCAACTTGAAGCGCTTGAAGCCGGTCGCCTCGCGTTCCTTGAAGCGACGGAACTGCTCCTGCTTGCTGATCGCCAGCCAGAACTTGACCATCACCAGGCCGTGCCGGGTCATCTCGGCCTCGAATTCGTTGATCTCGGCATAGGCACGCAGCCAGTCGGCCTCGGCCGCGAAGCCCTCCACCCGCTCGACCAGCACGCGGCCATACCAGGAGCGATCGAAAATGGCGATGTGGCCAAGCCGCGGCAGATGCCGCCAGAAACGCCAGAGATAGGGCTGCGCGCGTTCCTCGTCCGTCGGCGCGGCGATCGGCACCACCCGGTAGAAGCGCGCATCGAGCGCCGCCGCGATGCGGCGGATGGCGCCGCCCTTGCCGGCCGCGTCGTGGCCCTCGAACACCACCACCGCGCCGCGCTTGGCGAACCCGCCGGTGCGCGCCGCGGCGTTCAGCCGGCCCTGCCAGCGTTCGAGTTCGCGGGCATAGTCCTGCTGGCCCAACGCCGCCGTCAGGTCGAGCGCGTCCAGCACGTTGGCCGTGTCGATGCTGGGCGCCAGGATGCCGCTCAGGCCATTGGGTTCGGCGGCGCCGTTGGCCAACCGCTTGCGCAGGCCCTGCAGGATCGTCTTGCCGACCAGCAGCGAGCGGTAGCGCTCGTCCGATCCATCCACCACGATCCACGGCGCATGGCCGGTGCTGGTGCGTTCCAGCACGGCTTCGCTGACGCTCCGGAAGCGATCGTAGCGCCGGTAGCGCTGCCAATCCTGGGGACCGACACGCCAGCGTGTCAGCTTGTCCTTCTCCAGGGCACGCAGCCGCTTCTTCTGCTGCGGCTTGCTCAAATGGAACCAGAACTTCAGCAGCAGCACCCCTTCGTCGGCCAGCATGCGCTCGAAGCGCAGGATGTCCGACAGCGCCTGTTCCAGCGTGGCCTTGCTCTTGCCGCCCTCGACTCGCGAGAGGATCGGATCGCTGTACCAGGAGCCGAAGAAGATGCCGATCTTGCCTTTCGCCGGCAGCGCCCGCCAGTAGCGCCACATCGGCGGCCGCTCGCGTTCCTCGTCGCTGGGCGCGCTGAAGGCGGTGGTCTCGACCTGCCGGGGGTCGAGCCATTCGTTGAGCGTGTTGACCGTCTCGCCCTTGCCGGCGCCCTCGACGCCGCCGACCAGCACGATGACGGGGAACTGCTTGCGCCTGGCCAGGTCGAACTGCACCTCCAGCAGCGCTTCGCGCAGCGCCGGAACTTCCCGCCGGAAGGTCTCCTTGTCGATGCTGTGGCCAAGTTCCGCCGCCTCGAACATGGCGATCCCCCAAGCCTCGCGCAAGCTTAGAGCTTACCGGCACCGGCGTTAAGGCCGCATTGCCGGGGCAGGTGGCGGCGGCCTATGATCGGCGCTGTTCATGATTTCCGCCCCGACCGACCGCGCGCTCGACACTTCGCCGCCCGTTTCCGACCGGGCGGTGGCGACGACCTGCTACATGTGCGCCTGTCGTTGCGGCATCAAGGTGCACCTGAAGGACGGCGCGCTGCGCTACATCGAGGGCAACCCCGCCCATCCGGTCAACAAGGGCGTCCTGTGCGCCAAGGGTTCGGCCGGCATCATGCATCACTTGGCCCCGGGTCGCCTCCGCAAGCCGCTGCTGCGGGTGGGCGAACGCGGCGAGGGCAAGTTCCGCGAGATCGAGTGGGCAGAGGCGCTGGACTTGGCGGCGCAATGGCTGGGCGCCATCCGTGCCAGCGACCCGCGCAAGCTCGCCTTCTTCACCGGCCGCGACCAGAGCCAGGCGCTGACCGGCTGGTGGGCAAGCCAGTTCGGCACCCCCAACTATGCCGCGCATGGCGGCTTCTGCTCGGTCAACATGGCGGCCGGCGGCATCTACACCATCGGCGGCTCGTTCTGGGAGTTCGGTGAGCCGGATTGGGAGCGCACGCGGCTCCTGCTGCTGTTTGGCGTGGCCGAGGACCATGACAGCAACCCGATCAAGACCGGCCTCGGCAAGCTGCGCCAGCGCGGTGCCCGCATCGTTTCGGTCAACCCCGTCCGCACCGGCTATTCGGCGCTGGCGGACGACTGGCTCGGCATCCGGCCCGGCAGCGATGGCCTGCTGGTGCTCTCGCTGGTGCACGAGTTGCTGCGCGCCGGTCGCGTGGATGCGGACTATCTGGCGGCCTACAGCAACGCGCCCTGGCTGGTGCTGCGCGCGCCCGGCAGTGCCGAGGACGGCCTGTTCGCCCGCGACGAGGCTGGCCGGCCGTTGGTCTGGGACCGCGCCCGGCTGGCGCCGGTGCCGGCGGACGATGCCGCGGCCAGGCCGGCGCTGAAGGGCGTCTTCCAGTTGGCCGATGGCCGGGCGGCGGTGCCGGTCTTCCAGTTGCTTGCCGAGCGCTATCTCGACAGCGCCTACGCGCCGGAAGCGGTGGCGGCGCGCACCGGCCTGACCGCAGCGCGCATCCGGGCGCTCGCGGCCGAGTTGGCCGCCGTGGCGTTCGAACAGGCGGTCGTCGTCGAGCAGCCGTGGACCGACTGGGCCGGCCGCCGGCAAGAGCGCATGCTCGGCCGTCCGGTCGCGGTGCATGCCATGCGCGGCATCTCGGCGCATGCCAATGGCTTTCACACCTGCCGCGCGCTGCATCTGTTGCAGACGTTGCTGGGCGCCATCGACACGCCGGGCGGCTTCCGCTTCAAGCCGCCCTTCCCTAAGTCCATCCCGCCCGCCCCGAAACCCACCGGAAAGCCGGCACAAGTCGCCGCCGGCAAGCCCCTGCCGGGTCCGCCGCTCGGCTTTCCCGCCGGACCGGAGGACTTGCTGGTGGAGGCCGACGGTCGGCCGATGCGAATCGACAAGGCGTTCAGTTGGGACGCACCGATCGCCGCGCACGGGCTGATGCATGCGGTCATCACCAATGCCTGGAAGGGCGATCCCTATCCGATCGACACGCTGTTTCTCTACATGGCGAACCTGGCGTGGAACTCGGCCATGAATATCGACGGCACGGTGGCCATGCTGACCGACAAGGCTGCCGGCGGCGACTACAAGATCCCGCGCATCATCTATTCGGACGCATTCTATTCCGAGACCGTCGCCTATGCCGACCTGGTGCTGCCGGACACCACCTACCTCGAGCGCTGGGATTGCATTTCGCTGCTCGACCGGCCGATCTGCGATGCCGAGGGCGTGGCCGATGCCATCCGCCAGCCGGTGCTGAAGCCGGACCGCGATGTGCGGCCGTTCCAGGACGTTCTGCTGGAAATTGGCACGCGGCTCGATCTGCCGGGGCACCGCAACGCCGACGGCAGCGCGAAGTTTCCCGGCGGCTACGCGGACTATCTCGTGCGCCACGAACGACGGCCCGGCATCGGTTCGCTGGCCGGCTGGCGGGGCGAGGCGGGCGACCGGATCGGCCAGGGTCCGGCCAATCCCGGCCAGCTCGACCGCTATGTCGCCAACGGCTGCTTCTGGCGGCACGAACTGGCCGCGGAACAGCGCTTCTACAAGCATGCCAACCGCGCCTATCTCGAATTCGCGGTGGCGATGGGCTTTGTCGACAAGCCCGAGCGGATCGTGCTGCAACTCTATAGCGAACCCCTGCAGCGGTTCCGGCTGGCGGCGCGCGGGCATGGGCCGGTACAGCCTCCGGCGCAGGCGCGGGCGCGGGTCGAGCGCTATTTCGACCCGTTGCCGTTCTGGTATCCGCCGTTCGAGGACGCGGGCGCCGAAGCCGACGGCTTCGCGCTGCACGCCATCACCCAGCGGCCGGCGGCGATGTATCATTCCTGGGGCTCGCAGAATGCCTGGCTGCGGCAGATCCATGGCCAGAACCGGCTCTACGTGCCACGGGCGCTGGCGGCGGAACTGGGCCTCGCCGATGACGACTGGGTGAAGATCGAAAGCCGACTGGGCCACACCGCCGGCCAGGTGCGGCTGATGGGCGGCGTCAACCGCCATACGGTGTGGACTTGGAACGCCATCGGCAAACGCGCCGGCGCCTGGAACCTGGCAGCCGACAGCCCGGAGGCGACCAGCGGCTTTCTGTTGAACCACCTGATCGACGATCTGGCGCCGGAACGCGAAGGCGGCTACCGCTTCGCCAATGCCGATCCGGTCACCGGCCAGGCTGCCTGGTACGACCTGCGCGTGCGGCTGACGCGGCTTGACGCTCCGCCGGAGAACCACCGGTCGGCCTTGCCGCCACCGCCCGGTCTCGCGGAACGGCCGGCCGTGCTGCGTCAGGGCGCCGTCTTCCGCGCGGGAGGCAAGCGATGACCAGTCTGCCGCAACCGGTCGCGGGAGCGAGGCGGCTTGGCCTGGTGATCGACCTCGACACCTGCGTCGGCTGCCATGCCTGCGCGGTGGCCTGCAAGCAATGGAACACCGGCGGCTACCATGCGCCGTTGTCCGACCACGATCCCTACGGGGCGGACGCGAGCGGGGTGTGGCTCAATCGCGTGCACGGCTTCGAGGCCGGCGAAGGCGAGAGCGGCCGCACGGTCTACTTCCCGAAGTCCTGCCTGCACTGCGCCGATGCCCCTTGCGTCACGGTCTGCCCGACCGGCGCCTCCTATAAGCGCGCCGGCGACGGCATCGTGCTGGTGGACGAGGACCGCTGCATCGGCTGCAAGCTGTGCTCCTGGGCCTGTCCCTATGGCGCAAGGGAATACGATGCCGATGTCGGCGTGATGAAGAAATGCACGCTCTGCATCGACCGCATCGACAACCAGAACCTGCCGGAAGCCGAGCGCGTGCCGGCCTGCGTCGCCGCCTGCCCGACGCGGGCGCGGCATTACGGCGACCTGGCCGACGCCGGCTCGGCCGTCAGCCGGCTGGTGGCCGAGCGCGGCGGCTTCGACCTGATGCCGGAACTGGGTTGCCGGCCGACCAACAAATACCTGCCGCCCCGGCGGCGCCAAGCGCCGGCCGCGCCGCCGTCGCTGCCGGTCGCCGAGGGCGGCGGCTTTCTCGGCTGGCTCGACCGGCTGCTGTCGGGCTGACGGCAGGCCGTTGCAACCCGCCTATTCCATCATCTTCTTCACCACCGCCTCGGGCTGCGGCTATGGCCTGATGTTCTGGCTGGGGCTGGCGTCGCTGTCCGGCCGGCTGCCCGCCGACCGCGGCCTGGTCGCGGTCGCCATGATGCTGGCGCTGGCCCTGGTGGCAGGCGGTCTCTTGTCCTCGACCTTGCATCTGGGCCGCCCGGCGCGCGCCTGGCGGGCCCTGACGCAATGGCGCAGCTCCTGGCTGTCGCGCGAAGCCGTGGCGGCATTGCTGACCTTTCCGCCCGCGCTCGCATTCGCGTTCGCCGGCGTCTGGCTCGGCCGGGTCGATGGCTGGGCGGTGCTGGCGGGCGGGCTGATGGCCTTGGGCGCGCTCGCCACGGTCGTCACCACCGCGATGATCTATCGCACGCTCAAGGCCGTGCCGCGCTGGCACCATCCGCTGGTGCCGGCCTGCTACCTGGCGCTGGCCGGATTGACCGGGGCGGTCTGGCTGGCGCTGTTGCTGCGCGCCTTTGGCCACGAGCTGGCGCTGCCGCCGATCCTGGCGGTCCTAGCGGCGGCGTTCGCGGCCTTGGTCAAGTTGGCCTATTGGCGCAGCATCGACCGCTCCGCCACGATCGCCACGGCCGAAAGCGCCACCGGGCTCGGCGCGTTCGGCCGGGTGCGCTTGCTGGAGCCGCCACACACCGGCCGCAACTTTCTCTTGCAGGAAATGGGCTATCGGGTGGCGCGCAAACACACCGAGAAACTGCGTCTGCTTGCCGGCCTCTGCGGCTTCGCCTTGCCGGCGTTGACCAGCCTGGCCAGCATGGCCGTGCCGTATTGGCCGGCAGTGCTGCTGTTGCTGCTGGGCGCGGTCGCGGCCGGCTTGGGCGCGGTGGTGGAGCGTTGGCTGTTCTTCGCCGAGGCCAAGCACACCCAGATGCTCTATTACGGCGAAGCGGCCGCTTGATGGCGCACCACCAGGAACACGCCGGCCGAGGCCACGGCGAAGCCCAGCAGGGCAAGCGGCGACAAGCTTTCGCCCAGCAGCCACCAGCCCAATAAGGCGACGATGCCGGGAACGAGGTAGAAGTTGGCCGCCACCCGGCCGGCGGTGCCGCGGTTCAGCATGGCGTAATAGAGCGCCATCCCGCCGATCGAGACCGCCAGCACATTCCAGGCGATGGTGGCCAGGGCCGGCACACCCCAAGTGGCGCGCGGCGCCTCGAACAGCATCATCAGCACGAGGACCAGCAGGGCGCCGGTGGCGAGCTGCACCGCGGTCGCCGGCAACAGCGGCAGACCCCGGCCATGCCGGCCGAAATAGATCGTGCCGCAGGACAGGCCCGCAAGGCCGGCACCGCCCAACGCGATGGCGGCAAGCTGCGCGGGGCTTTGCCACGCACGCTCGGCCACCACCAGCACCACGCCGCATGCGCCGCAGGCCAGGCCCAGCCATTGCAAGGGCCGCAGCCGCTCGCCCAGCAGTGGCATTGCCAGCAGCGCGATGACCAGCGGGTTCATCGCCTGCACCAAGGCCATGACCGCGGTCTCGACCGTGACCATGCCGACATGGAAGGCCGCCAAGGTCACCCCGTTGACCAGCGCGCCGGCAACAGCCAGCCGCGGCCAGCGATGCTTCAGCGGCCGGAACGACTGGCGCAACGCCAGGGCCAGCAAGGTCATCAGCGCCGCCGCCGCGACCAGGCGCAGGGCGACGAACAGCAGCGGCGAAACCACCGCCAGGCCGACCCGGGCGGTCAGGAAGGACGAACTCCACAGCAGGATGAAGCCGAGCGGCGCAAGGCGCATTCGAACGGTCGGCCGGCGCTCAGTGCGCCAGCCAGGCAAGCGTCCGCAATTCGCCGAATTCGCGCTTGAGTTTCAGCCAGCTGCGCCCCCCGTCGGTCGAACGGAACAGCTGGCCGAGATTGGTGCCGCAGAACAACAGATCGCGGTCGGCCGGGTTCATGGCGACGATCCAGGGCGTCGAGTTGAGCTCGCCCGGCAAGCCGGCATCGCGCCAGTTGGCGCCGTGATCGTCGCTGACGAGCAATCGCCCGGTGGAGCCCGGCGGGCCGTTGCCGTTGGTGAGGAAGAGCCGCCGGCCGTCGGGGCCGACCTGCACCGCGCGGCAATACTGCCAGGGCGATGGCAGCTCGCGGAACCGCCAGTGCCGGCCCTCGTCGCGGCTCACATGCAGGCCCTTGTTGGTGGCGCAGTAGATGGTGCGGCCGCCATTGCGATCGACGGCCAGCCCGTGGATGTCCTGCGAGACGAGGCCGTCCACCAGCTTCGTCCAGGTCCTGCCGCCGTCGGCCGAGCGGTGCACGCCGTCGATCTCCACGCCCGCCCACATGACGTTCGGGTCGTCGGGATCGAACAGCAGCTGCGTCACCCGCGGCCGGTCGACGAAGATGCAGCGCTCGGCGAACTTGTGTCGCACCTTGCGCCAAGTGGCGCCGCCGTCGGCCGTGCGGTAGAGCGCCGCCGGCTGCACGCCGGCGACCATCACCTGGGGGTCGTCGGGGTGGAGCGCCAGCGACCAGACCGCCAGCCGGTCCATGGCCGAGGGCAGGTGGGTCCACTGGCGTGTCCGGACATCGCCGCGATAGACCCCGGAATCGGTGCCGGCGAACACGATTCCCGGCAATGCCGGGTGCTGCGCCAGCGCCCAGACCCGGCTTTCGAGATAGAGGCCGCTCTCGCTATAGGGCCGCGCCCAGCTTTCGCCCAGATCGTCGCTGAACCACACCGACAGGCCGGCGGTACCGACACAGAGCGTCTGGCTGCGGTTGCTGCGGGTCATGGCCTGGTTTCCTCGCTGGCCTTCGATCATCGACGGGCGCGGTGGGTGCATCAAAGGAAGCGCCTCTCTGCCATGATAATATGGAACGAGCCAACGGATGTGATCTGCCGTTTCCATGCCCGAGCGTGTTTCCCGTCACCTTGCTGCCATCGTTTCCGCCGACGTTGCCGGCTATTCCCGGCTGATGAGCGAGGATGAGGCGGGGACACTGGCGAGGCTGACAGCGGTCCGCCGCGAAACGGTCGATCCGTGCGTCGCCGAACACGGCGGCCGTATTGTCGGTACCGGCGGCGACAGCCTGCTGTTGGAGTTTCCGAGCGCGCTCGCCGCGGTCGATTGCTCCGTCACGGTGCAAACCGCCATCGCCGCGCGCGAAGCCGGCCAACCGCCACAGCGCCGCATGCTGTTTCGCGTCGGCATCAATCTGGGCGATGTGATCCGGCAGGACAACGACATCTTCGGCGACGGCGTCAACATCGCCGCGCGCCTGCAGGCAATTGCCGAGCCGGGCGGGCTGTGCATCGCGGAGAGCGTGCATCAGCAGGTCAAGGGGCGCGGCGGGCACGTTTTCCGGCCGATGGGCGAACGTCAGTTGAAAAACATTGCCACGCCAGTCGCTGTCTTTGCGTGGGACGCGCAAGGAACCGCGGGGCCGCCGGCAACGGCACGCCCGCACGGCAAGCGGCTTGCGGTGGTCGCCGGCGCCGCTCTGCTCGTGGCGATCGCGGCCGCCCAGGTGATCTGGGGCGCGCGGCCGTGGCTGGAACGGACCGAGCCTGGCGCGCCGTCCGAACGGGCAGCCCGCGAGAACCTGGCCGGCCGGCCGGTGATCGCCGTGTTGCCGTTCGACAACCAGACCGGTGATGCGGGACAGGAATATTTCAGCGATGGTCTGACGGAAGACCTGATTGCCGCCCTCGGCCGCTTTGCCAACCTTGTGGTGATCGGTCGTTCGAGTGTCTTCGCGTTCAAGGGGAAGCAGGCGGGCGCGGGCGAGATCGCGCGTGTCCTCGGCGCCCGCTATCTGGTCGAGGGCAGCGTTCGCCGCGGCGGTGGGCGGGTGCGCATCACCGCGCAACTGACGGAAGCCGCCGGTGGGCGCCTGCTCTGGTCGCAACGTTACGAAGAGCAGGTTGGCGATCTCTTTGCCTTGCAGGACCGCATGTCGCGCGACATAGCCGGCACGCTGACGGTGAAGCTGGGTCAGATCGAACGCGAGCTTGCCACGACCAAGGTGCCGCAGAACCTGCAAGCCTATGACCACGTGTTGCGCGGCAGGCACGCCATGCGCCAACGCGGCCGATCGAACAACCTGGACGCCTAGAAGGAGTTCCAGCAGGCGTTGGCACTGGATCCGAGCTCCGCAGATGCGCACGCTGCGCTCGGGTGGGCGTTGTTCTTCATGGCGGCCAACGGCTACACGACACAGATCGCGCAGATGCTTGCGATGGCGGAGCAGGAAGCCGAAACAGCACGCAATCTGTCGCCGAGCCTGCCTTGGGCTTACACCTTGCTCGGCCAGATCCATACCGCGCGCGCCGACTATGAGCGCGCGGCGGGATATTTCGATATCGCCACCCGCCTCAATCCGAGTGACGCCGAGAGCTACGCCGTCAAGGACCATGGCCTGTTCTGGAGCGGCAGGACCGACGAGGCGTTGGCAGCCTACGAAACCGCGCTGCGTTTCGATCCGCAGCTGACAAATCCCTATTTCAGCACGCTCATCGTCGTCTATTTCGCCAAGCAACGCTACGAGGATGCGATCGCGCTGAGCTTGCAGGCGCCCTGGAAGGCGGCGGGTTTCGAGAATGGACAGGTCATCGTTGTCGCGGCCTATGGCTTGCTCGGCCGCAGGGACGAGGCCCGTCGCGCCGCCGATCAGTTCAGGCGAACCGCGCCGTTCTTCGACCGAACGGAATATGTCGCGAGTTTCGTCTTGCCGGAGCTACGCGACAGGCTCGACGAGGGCCTGCGGAAAGCCGGCTTCGAGTAGCTTCCGCGCCGGGGATTTCGCCATTCAATTGCCGGGGCCAATCTTTTGCCAATGCCTCTGCGCTTCGGTGAGCAGGCGCGGGCGCGCCTTGTCGAAGTCGGTCCAAGGTCCAGGCACGGCTTTCAGATAAAGTCGACCCTCGACGATCTTCCAGGCCAAGGGATCGGCCGTCACGGCGATGCCTTTGGTCATCGCCATCGTGCAGTAGGCGCCGAATTGCGGCGCATATCGGTCGGGATCGCTCTCGAACTTGTCCCGGTTATCGGCACTGACGAAGTGCCACCGGGCGCCTTGCCAAGTGGCGGTGAACTGGGCTTCGCCCTTCACGGGCTTGTTCATCGTGAAGTAAGCAACGGTATCGTAGCCCTCGATGGCCAAGCCCAAGTCGTTCGTCGCGACCCGCTTGACGTTGTCGGCGGAGAAGGCGCTGCCCACGCCCAAGATCAGCGCCACTGTCAGTAACCAGCGGAACATTGCCGCCCCCATCCTGTCCGTGCAGTGTAAGGGCTCGTCAGGGAATACCTGAATCGCGCCGGTCTATCGGCGGGGGATTCCGTTTGATGTGAAGGTAGCGTAGTTGATCTGAATGATCGACGACGCAGCGATCCGCGCGCGCTACGCGGGCATG
>VGEV01000131.1 GCA_016869175.1 Alphaproteobacteria bacterium | reverse complement strand
CGAGGCCGCGGACCCAGCCGCGTCGCCGACGGCCGAGGCCGCTCCATCCCGGGCCGAGGCCGCGGGCCCAGCAGCGTCGCCGACGGCCGAGGCCGCTCCAACCCGGGCCGAGGCCGCGGACCCAGCCGCGTCGCGGAAGCCGGCCACGCCCGCGGCGCTGGCGGCGCCGACGGCACCCTCGGTTGGCGACGCCGACATCGCGCGCACGCAAATCGCGACACTGAGTTCCAACCAGGCGCCGCTCGTGGTCGTATCGGTGGCCACACCGATGAAAGGCCCGGCGCCATCGCTACCGACCATGATGTCGCAGAACACCACCAAAGCCGAAGCCACCTCGCAGCTCGGCCAGGGCGTGCAGTCGAGGACCACCGACAGCGTCAACAGAACATTCGACAGACTGCGGGAGGCCCTGCCGTCAGCCGAAGCCATCTCGCAGCTCACCGCGGCCGAAAGAGAGGTGATCACCACCGTCATCGCCGCAAGAACATTTGGCAGCCTGTCCGGCCGCTTTGTCAGCCATACGCCGTCCACCGGCTTCGAGGGCCTCTCCCCCGCCGAACTGGTGACGCGCCTTCGCGCTGGCGAACGCAATGGCACCTTCACCAACGGCAACCTGAGAGGAGGCTTCTTCAACGCCAGTGTCAACGGCGCGTCGGTCCGCCTGCCGGTGCCGGATATCGGGCGACCGTTCAGCTTTGGCTCCGATAGCACCACGTCGCCCTTCGGCCCGGTGTTCGGCACCGGCTTCGTCGCCAACAACGGCGCCTTTTTGTATTACCTGTTCCGCGAGCTCAACACGTTCAATCCCGGCGCGCTGTTCGGCGGCATCTCGATCGACAGGCCGCCGGCCGAGGCCGCGTTTACAGAAACATCGCCGTCCATCCCCGGCGTCGGCTCCGGCCTGTCGCGCGGCTTCGCCACCTTCAACCTTTCCACCTTCGACTTTTTTCGTGACACCGCCAGCGGGGTTCCCAACAACAGCATGATCTCGTTGTTGCCGGCAGCCTTCGGCGGCAGCCCCGACTTTCCGCGAATCTCGCCGTTCTATGTCGCGTTCCGCGAGCACCTCCCGACCTTCACAAGCAATGGCCAGCTGGTGGGCGTGCAGGGCAGCGTCGTGATCGAAGGCGTCGGCGCCGGCCAGCGCTCTGTCTTCAGCGCCGCCAGCGCCTTGCTCACCGATACCTGCATCAACTGCGCAATTGGCGTGATAAGTGACGGCTTCACCTACAACTCCATACAAACGTCGGCCGCCGAACCGCCGGTGCACGACGCCGACGGCACGCCGATGCTTATCACCAACCGCAGCAGCTTTTTCGGCTTGGGCAATGTCAAAACCATCGGCCTGCAGGCGGTCGAGGCCTTTTTGCTCGATTTCAGCTCGACAAGTGCTTCGAGACCGCCCACCATGGCGACAATTCCTGCCCCGGCCTCGACCGAGAGGGTTTTGGTGGGGATACGCGACTTCCAGGTCCCCCCGGTCACAAGTGCGCGTTCCAGTCGCACGCTGAACGGCTATACCGCTGGCACTGCCGACGGGTTGGTCGGATTCTGCCCAACGTGCGCCTTGCCCGATAGGCCTGCAGCATCGATAATTACAGGGGGTTTCGCCTACCACAATTTCCGCGACATGCCGACGTCGCTCGCCATCACCACCACCGCCAACGACAACCGGGTTGCGGCAACTTTCCAGCTCAACCGTCGCACAGGTCCCGGTGGCTCGGGCTCGGCGGCGCTGATCCAGAGCTTCGCGCTTGGTTCTCCAAGCAGCGACCCGGCGGCGCTGATCCAGAGCTTCGCGCTTGGTTCTGGAAGCGACGATCTCCCCGTGACGCTGCATTTCGGCGGGCTCACGACCGGCGGGGGCTCGCGCTCGGCGTTTATCGATGACAACACCTTCGGCATGCGCCAAAGCGTCGTCGCGACCTCGACGATCAACGGCGTCGCGCTTGATTCTAACGCCACCATCGGCGCCAGCGGGTTTGTGCGATCCGGGCTGCTCAGTGAACGCTTCGTCGACAGCTTGCCCGTTCCGGCGGGCGTCACGCTTTGCACGTGCGAATTCCTGGTGACGGGTTTCTGGTCGGCCGAGTTAAGCAGCGCGGCGGGCGGCGTGGTGCGCGACCGGATACATTTGTTCCCGTTCGCCGCCGGCGAGCTGCCGGACCCGGGCCGCCTGCCGCCGAGCGGTAGTGCCACCTATGCCGGCCATGTCATTGCCAGCATTAACACCAATGCCTCGCCCGTCCTGGTGCCCGGCATCGCTTCCAATCGGTACATCGCCGTGGGTGGTTATCAGCAGACCTGGGATTTCGCCGCGCGCAGGGGTACCGCCAGCATCAGCAACCTCGATGGCTTCAGCTATACCGCCAGCCTAAACAGTGCCAACGGCCGGGACTTCAGCGGCACGCTGACCACAACCGTCGGGCCACGCAGCCGGAACGGCAGCCTGCAGGCGTCGTTTTTCAGCGGCGGTGGCGATGCCGCCAAGGCGGTAGCCGGCCAGGTGCGCGCGGCCGATCTGCATACCGATGGCCGCCATGCCATCTATCTGATGAACGGTGTCATCCAGGCGCAGCGCTAGCGCGGTGTCCGATCAGATGGAAGCGCGATCCCGCGATCCCGCTGATCGGAGCCCACCGCGCTGCGGTCGTCGTTGCAGGACAATGGCTTCCGATCAAATCGAACCTGCCGGTTCGATTGGAACGGAAATTGCCCTGGCCGTCGGCAATTGCGCGCACCGCGTGATGCCCGGCACAGCGGCAGGGTTTGCGCCATCTTAGTCTTACTGTCGTGGCAAGCACGATGGAGGCAAGAATGGCGTCGTGGGCGAAGCGGCGGACCGACTGGCGGCCGACCGGGCGCTTGGCGGCCGCCGGGTTCCTGGTTTGGCTGGCGATGCTGGGCCTGCTCGCCGTCTACGCTTGCGCTTCCCGTCGGGCGGTACCCCGATAATATTGGGCCGGTTGGACGCAGGGGGATGGCATGGGCGGGCTCGCACTCTACGCGGCGTATCTCATTGTCGCCCTGCTGCTGGTTGGCGTCGGTCTCGTCGTCTATTCGTTCGTCACCCCCTATAACGAACTGCGCCTGATCCGCGAGGGCAACAATGCCGCCGCCTGCAGCCTGTCGGGCACCGCCATCGGCTTCGCCCTGGCGGTGGCCAGCGCCACTGCGCACAGCGTGGGTCTGCTCGACCTGGTGATGTGGGGCGTTATCGGCTTGGTAAGCCAGCTTGTGGTTTTCTTCGCGGTGTCGGCTTTGCTGCCAGGCTTGCGCCAGGGGATCGAGACCGGTAAGACCAGCTATGGTCTGTTGTTGGGTGGCAGCTCGATCGCCATGGGGATCTTGAACGCGGGCTCGTTGACCACCTAGTTATTGTCGGCGATGCAAGGGAGACATGCCATGCGCCGGTCGCGACGTGTCGCCACGCTGCTGTTCAGCGGCACCTGTCTTGTCAGCTTGGCCGCCTGCGAGGAGGCGGCGGACTTGCGCGTCTTTGCCGACGTGCAGGACTGCATGACCCAGCATGACGAGAACACCTGCATGCAGCAGTTCGCGCAAGCCCGCGATCAGCACGGCAAGGAAGCGCCGCGCTACGCGGAGAAGGCGACCTGCGAGGAGCTGTACGGCGAGGGCAAGTGCGTGCCGGCGAACGCGGCTTCGGGTGGCACGCAGAGCTGGTTCATGCCGGCGTTGGCCGGCTTCATGCTGGCCCGCGCCCTCGGCGGACCGACCGCGCAACCGGTCTATACCGACCGTTCGGGTTACGCCTATGTCGGCGGCCGTTCCTGGGGCGCCTACCAGGCGCAAGGCCGGGGTGGCGCGCTGGCCCGCACGCCGGACGCCGGCACGTCGCGCGGCGGGTTCGGCCAGACCGCCTCGCGTTCCTCCGGCAGCAACGGGTCGTCCTCGTTGTCTTCCGGCAGCTAGGGCTGCCCAGTGCGGCGGGTCGCCGGCACGGCGCGCCCCGATTGGGCGGCGCGGGTGGAGGCGCTTGGCTTCGACTTCCACACCATCGACAGCGCGCCCTATTGGGACGAGAGCGCGCATTACGAGTTCAGCCTGGCCGAGGTCGAGGCGGTGGAAGACGCCGCCGACGAACTGCACAAGCGCTGTCTGGACGCGGTCGAACATGTGGTGCGCAAGAACCTGTTTGGCAAGCTGGCGATCGGCGAGACCGGCCGGTGCCTAGTGCGCGAGACCTGGGAGCGGGGCGATCCCACGCTCTATGGCCGCTTCGATTTCGCCTTCGACGGCAACGGCCCGCCGAAACTGCTGGAATACAACGCCGACACGCCCACCAGCCTGTTCGAAGCCAGCGTCATCCAATGGCAGTGGCTGGAGGACCGTTTTCCCGGCGCCGACCAGTTCAATTCGCTGCACGAGGGCCTGGTGGAACGCTGGCGCGAAATCGTTGGCGCCGGCAGCGGCTGGAATTCGCTGCATTTCGCCTGCGTGACGCCGCATGCCGAGGACGAAGGCACCACCCGCTACCTGATGGCGACGGCGCTGGAGGCCGGCGTCTCGACCAAGCTGCTCGGTATGCAGCAGATCGGCTGGAACGGCCGGGTATTCGTCGATCACGAGGACGACGTCATTGAGCGGCTGTTCAAGCTGTATCCCTGGGAATGGCTGCTAAGAGAGGAATTCGGCCAATATCTGCACGCTTCCAGCCTTGGTCTGATCGAGCCCGCCTGGAAGATGGTGCTGTCCAACAAGGGCCTGCTGCCGCTGCTCTGGGAACTGTTCCCGGACCATCCCAACCTGTTGCAGGCCGAGTTCGAGCCGCCGCCGGCCGACATCCCGCATGTCAAGAAGCCGCTGCTGGGGCGCGAAGGCGCCAATGTCAGCATCGTCCGGGACGGTGCCCCGCTGGCCAGCGCCGACGGCCCCTATGGCGCCGAGGGCTTCGTCTACCAAGTCTACCAGCCGCTGCCGGAATTCGCCGGCAATCACGCGGTGGTCGGCGCCTGGATGGTGGGCGACAAATGCCGTGGCATGGGCCTGCGCGAGGATGCGAGCCCGATCACCCGCAACACCAGCCGCTTCGTGCCACACCTGTTCCGCTAGCGCGGTGTCCGATCGGATGGCATGGCGATCCGCGAGCCATCGGATCGGAGCCCGCCGCGCCGCACGCTTGGTTGCAGGGCAAGGGCTTGCGGTGAAACCGAACCTGCCGGTGCGCTTGGAACGGAAATTGCCCTAGAAGTCGACGCAGATGCCCTTGCGTTCCCAATCGCCATAGCGGGTCGGCTCGGGCCCTTTGGGGCCACCTTCTTCCTTCGGCCGGTCCGCCGCCGGGGCGGGTTTGCCTGCCGGCGGTGGCGCCGCCGGCCGCGCGGGTGTCGCCGGCTGCGCCGGTGCCTTGGCCGTCATCGCTGTTGCCTTGTGCCGTTCCACGCGAACATTACATATGCCGTAGCCGGCCCGACGCCAATCCGGGCCAAACGAAAGCGAAGTCGATGGGCCTGACGCGCACCTTCCTGCTGCTGGCGGCGTTGACCGCCCTGTTCCTGACGATCGGCTGGCTGATCGGCGGGGAGATGGGGATTCTGGTCGCCCTGGCGCTGGCCGGCGCCACCAACCTGTTCGCTTACTGGAACTCGGACAAGCTCGTGCTCAGCATGTATCGCGCCGTGCCGATCGAGCCGCGGCAGGCGCCCCGGCTCTATCGCATGATCGCCGACCTGGCCGAACGCGCTCAACTGCCGATGCCGCGCGCCTATATCGTGCACGAGCAGCAGCCCAACGCCTTCGCCACCGGACGCGATCCCGAGCATGCCGCGGTCGCGGTCACCAGCGGTCTGATCGACAGCCTCAGCGAGGACGAGCTGGCCGGCGTCGTCGCGCACGAACTGGCGCACATCAAGAACCGCGACACGCTGCTGATGACCGTGACGGCGACGATCGCCGGCGCCATCGGCATGCTCGCCAACTTCGCCTTCCTGTTCGGTCACGGCAACAACGAGAACCGCAATCCGCTCGGCATGATCGGCGGCATCCTGCTGATGATCCTGGCGCCGATGGCGGCGATGCTGGTGCAGTTCGCCATCAGCCGGTCGCGTGAATACGAAGCCGACCGGGTGGGCGCGGCGATCTGCGGCCAGCCGCTATGGCTCGCTTCCGCGCTGGCCAAGATCGAGCAGGGCGCGCGGGCCCGCGTGCATCACGCGGCCGAAGCCAACCCGGCGACCGCCCATCTCAACATCATCAACCCGTTGCACGCGCACGCGATCGACGGACTGTTCACCACCCATCCGAAGACCGCCGAACGCATCCGGCGGCTACAGGAAATGGCCGGCCACGGGCTGGCCCGGCCCATCGCCGCGCCGGCGCGTTCATCCGGCCGCCGGCCGGCGCGCGGACCCTGGGGTTGACCGCCGCCGCGTTCGCCCGTTGAGCGCACCCGGCGAAGCAGCGCGTGCCGCCGCCCTCGATCTGCTGCGTCAGGTGCTGCACCAGCACCGGCCGCTGGACGATGCGCTGGTCGCCGCCCTGGCACCTGGCGGCCGTCTGGCGCCCGCCAGCCCGCGCGACCGCGCCTTCGCGCGGGCGCTGGTCGCGACCTGCCTGCGGCGGCTTGGCCAGCTCGATGACGCGCTTGCCCGGTGCCTCAACCGGCCGCTGCCGCCCGCCGCCATCTGGACCCAGGACGTGTTGCGCCTGGCCGCGGCGCAGCTTCTGTTCCTTGGCACCGAACCTTACGCCGCGGTCGACGCGGCGGTGCGTCAGGCAGCGGCCCGGCCAGAGCATCGCGGCCTGGTCAACGCCGTGCTGCGCCGTCTCTCGGCCGAGGCGCCCGCCATCCTGCGGCAGCAGGACGCGGCGCGGCTGGATTGTCCCGACTGGCTGTGGCGCGACTGGTGCGCGAACTACGGCGAGGCGACGGCACGCGCCGTCGTCGAGGCCTGTCTCGGCGAGCCGCCGCTCGACCTGAGCGTGAAGGCCGACGCTTCGTACTGGGCAGTTCGCCTTGGCGCTGTCTTGCTGCCCAATGGCAGCCTGCGGCTGACCGCCGCCGGCGCGATCGAGCGATTGCCCGGTTACGCCACCGGTGCCTGGTGGGCGCAGGACGCCGCCGCCAGCCTGCCGGCTCGCCTGCTCGGCTGCGCCGCCGGCGATCGCGTGCTCGAGCTGTGCGCGGCGCCGGGCGGCAAGACCGCGCAGCTTTGCGCCTTGGGCGCGGAGGTGACGGCCGTGGATCGCTCGCGCGCACGAATCGCGCGCCTGCAAGGCAATCTCGCTCGCCTGAGTTTGTCCGCGACACTGGTGACGAGCGATGTCGAACGCTGGCGCCCCGACGAACGTTTTCCGTTTGTGTTGCTCGATGCGCCATGCAGCGCGACCGGCACGCTGCGCCGGCATCCCGATGTCTGGCATCTGAAGACGCCGGCGGAGATCGCGCGGCTGGCGGCGTTGCAGGATCGCCTGCTCGCGGCCGCCAGCGCCATGCTGGCGGCCGGCGGCGTGCTCGTCTACTGCGTCTGCTCTTTGCAGCGCGAGGAAGGCGAAGCGCGAATCGAGCAACTGCTGGCGACCGATGCGGCGATCGAACGCGCGCCCGTGCGCGCCGACGAACTGCCGGGCCTTCCACAAGCCATATGCGCCAGCGGCGATGTCCGCACCTTGCCCGCGCACTGGCCGGAACTGGGCGGGCTTGACGGCTTCTTCATCGCGCGGCTGCGACGCAAGCCGCCGAGCGCCGACGTTATCCCCAGGAATCATAAACCGATTATCCACAACTAAGTTCGGCTGCGACGCCGTCACTTGTTGTCGCTTGGTCGTCGGCCCTGCTACCAGATTCCATGCCGTCACGGGTGCGAATCGCTCCCTCCATTTTGTCTGCCGATTTCGCCCGCCTCGGCGAGGAAATCGCCGCGATGCAACGCGCCGGCGCCGACTACATTCACGTGGATGTCATGGACGGGCACTTCGTGCCCAATCTCAGCATCGGCCCGATGGTGGTGAAGGCGCTGCGCGCGCATACCACGCTGCCACTTGACGTGCATCTGATGATCGAATCGGTCGACGCCTTCATTCCGCACTTCGCGGAAGCCGGCGCTGACATCATCACCGTGCACGCCGAAGCGGGCGCGCATGCGCATCGCAGCGTGCAATTGGTCAAGAGCCTGGGCAAGCGGGCGGGCCTGTCGCTCAATCCCGCCACGCCTGCCGACGCGGTCGACTATCTCATCGATGCGCTCGACCTGGTGTTGGTGATGAGCGTCAACCCGGGTTTTGGCGGACAGGGCTTCATCGCCAACCAGATTGGCAAGCTCGCCAGCCTCCGCCGCAAGATCGACGCGAGCGGGCGGGCCATCGAGTTGGAAGTCGACGGCGGCATCGATGCCGCGACCGCACCGCTGGCGATCGCGGCCGGCGCCGATGTTCTGGTCGCCGGTACCGCCAGCTTCCAGGGCGGCGCCGCGTGCTATGCGGCAAATCTGCAGCGTCTGCGGGGTGGCCCGTGAGTCTGGTTGCCGCCGTTGGCCACCCGGTTCCGCCGCTGCGTCAGCGGCTGTTGGAACGCGCGTTCCTGAGCGGGCCCTATCGTTGGTGGATCGGCCGCGGCGCCAAGACGGAGTTCCGTCCGCCGATGGTGCAGCCCTGGGGCGGCAACGTTGCCGTCGCCAACGCGCTGTTCCAGGGTCGCTACGAGTTTGCCGGCCATCGCGTGGAGGCCGGCCATCAACCGCCCTGGCGGCTCAGGCCGGAGGATGCGGCCTGGTCGGCCGAGTTGCACGGCTTCCGCTGGCTCGACCATTTCGCCAGCGCGGGCGGCGAAGCAGCGCAGGCGCATGCGCGCCGGCTGGTGCGCTCGTGGATCGACTTGTGCGCGCGCATCGAGCAACCGTTCTGGCGCGCCGACATAGTGGCCGAACGCCTGGTTGCCTGGGTCACCCATGCGGTGTTCCTGTCGGCGGGCGCCGAAGCGGGGTTTCTTGCCGCGCTCGCCAGCAGCATCACCGCGCAGATGCGGCATCTCGGTCATCTCATGGCGGTGCTGCCGGCGGGGCCGCAACGCCTGGCCGCCGCCGACGGCCTGGCCTTCGCCGCCGTCAGTCTTGGCGACGACATTCGCCTGGCGCGCGCCATGACCTTGCTGGCCAACGACGTGCCCGGCGAGGTCCGCGAGGATGGCGGCCACCGTTCGCGCAGCCCGAGCGCGGCGCACGCGCTGCTGCGTCGGCTTGCGCTGCTGGCCGACTTCCTGCGCGCGGCCGGCCGCGAGGTCGGCGATTGGCTGGCCGCGGCGATCGACCGGCTGGCCGCCGTGGTGCGGCTTTGCCGGCATGGCGATGGCGGCCTTGCCTTGTTCCATGGTGGCATGGAGGACGCTCCCGCGGCGGTCGATGAAACCCTGAAGCGGGTGATTGGCAAGACGCGGGCGACGATTCGGGCCAGCGCCGGCGGCTATCAACGCCTGGCGGCGCAGCGCACAGTCTGCATCGTTGATGCCGGCGAGCCGCCCGGCGGCGAAGCGTCGGCGCACTGGAGCCGCGGCGGCTTGGAGCTGTCGTCCGGCAAGCAACGTCTGGTGGTCAATTGCGGACCGGGCGCCGGACGCGGCGAGGCCTGGCAGGCCGCCGTCAGGCATACCGCCGCGCACAGCGCGCTGGTGGTGGCCGACACCGACAATTTGGATCCCGGTGCTGTCACCGCCAGCCGCCGTCAGGACGACGCCGGCAACCAGTGGCTGGAAGTGGTGGGCCATGGCTATGCCGAGCGGTTCGGCCTGCTGCATGATCGCCGGCTCTATCTCGACGCCAGCGGCGCCGACCTGCGCGGTGCCGATCTGCTGCGCGCCGCGGCACCGGACGGTCGTGCGGCAGAGCATCCCTTCACCATCCGCTTCCATTTGCACCCCGACGTGCACGTCGCCCGTCTCAACGCCGCCGACCAGTTGTTGCTCAGGCTGCCGGCCGGCCAAGGCTGGCGCTTCCGCAGCGCCGGCGCCGCGCTGAGCATCGAGGAAAGCGTTTACCTGGGCCGCCAAGGCGAAATGCGGCGCAGCCAGCAGATCGTTCTCTCCGGTCGAACCCAAGCTGAAGGCACAGAGGTGAAATGGGCACTCCGCAAAGCCTGATCCGCGCCGGCGTGGTGCTACCGCTGTCCGCGCTGCTGGTCGGCCCGGCCTTCGCGCAACTGACGGCGCAAGCCGTGGTGCCGCCAGGCGCCGACCCCGGCCGCATCGAGCGGCAGGTGGAGCCGCCGCGCGCCCCGCCGAGCCTGGGCCCGGCCCCGGTGCTGCCAGCCCCCGCCGCGCCCGCGCCGGCGCGACCGGAAGTCCGCTTCCGCCTGAATGCGGTGCAGCTCGAAGGGACCACGGTGCTGGGCGAGGCCGAACTGGCGCCGATCTATCGGCCGCTGCTGGGCACCGAGATCAGCCTGGTCGAACTCAACAACCTGGCCGGCGCCATTGGCGAACGCTATCGCGCCGCCGGCTATGTTCTGGCACAGGCCATCGTGCCGGCGCGGGAGATCCGCGACGGTCGGGTGCGCATCCTGGTGCTGGAGGGCTTCGTCGCCCAAGCCCGGATCGAGGGCGCGAAGCGCGGCGAAAGCGCCATCCGCGGCTACCTCGACCGGCTGGTGGCGGACCGCCCGCTCACGCAAGCCGCGCTCGAACGCTATTTGCTGCTGATCAACGACCTGCCGGGCGTGCCCGCGCGCGCGACGCTGACCCCGGCGGCGGCCGCCACCGGGGCCTCGGACTTGATCCTGGCGGTGACGGAGAAGCCGCAGACCGCCTTCGCCACCGCCGACAACCGCGGCACCAAGTTCGCCGGCCGCAACCAGTTCGGCGTCGGCGCACTGTTCAATTCGCCGTTCCTCAGCGGCGATGGGCTGGGCTTCCAGGTGTTGACCGCGACGCCCTTGCGCGAACTGCGCTACATGGAGGCCACGCACGAGACGCCCATCGGCGACGACGGCTGGAAGCTGCAACTGCGCGGCTTGCATTCCGAAACGCATCCCAGCGCCAGCTTGCGGCCGCTGGACGTGGAGGGCGAGAACCTGTTGCTGAGCGCCGGCGTGAGCTATCCGCTGCTGCGCTCGCGCGCGGAGAACCTGCTGCTCGCCGCCCGCTTCGCCTATCGCGACAGCACGACCGACGTGTTCGACAACTCGATCCGGCTGTCGGACGATCGGCTGCGCACGCTGGCCCTGTCGGCCAGCTACGACGTGGTGGATGACTGGCAGGGCATCAACCAGATCGGGTTGGAATTGACGCAAGGCCTGGACGTGCTGAACGCCACGCCGACCGGCAGCCCGCTCTTGAGCCGGGCCGGCGGCCGACCGGACTTTACCCCGCATTCGCCGGATGACACCGTATTGTGATGCAATTTCTTAGAGATTCAGATATAAGAATCAATAAGTTAATCTGGATTGAACGAGGCTATTTTGCAGAACCCAACGGGTGAATCAGGTGATGGTCCGCTCCGGCTCAATTTCGACCGCCGCGTGAAGCTGGAG
>VGEV01000130.1 GCA_016869175.1 Alphaproteobacteria bacterium | reverse complement strand
GGGGCCGTGGCGCTCCTTCGAGGCCGTCGAGTACGCTACCCTCGAATGGGTCGACTGGTTCAACAACCGGCGTATCCTGGAGCCCATCGGCAACATCCCGCCGGCCGAAGCCGAGGAACGCTACTACGCCATGGCAGACCAACCTGCCATGGCCGCGTGACTCAAACGACAATGCCTCCGGGAAACCCGGCGCGGTTCACCGACCGGAAGATGCCGGTCGCCCGCCCATTACCCTGGCGTCACTCGGCGGCCTGACGTGCCGCGCTCGCCATTTCCCGGCGCAACCGCTCGGTCTCGGCCAGGCTGACCCGGCCGGCCGCGGTCAGCGCGACACCATAGAGCCGGCGCGCGGCAGCCCGGCTGACCAGGCCGTTCAGCACATCCTCCGCCACCCGTTCCGGTGCGCGACGCAAGGGATCGCCGAAGCCGCCGCCCCCCGGCATCTCCAGCACCAGGGCGTCGCCGTGCGGCACCGGCTGGCGGCCCTTCTGCTTCAGCCGCTTGCCGCTGCCCAGCCGCACCACGCCATTGGCGCCGTTGGCCCCGCCATTGCGGCCGCGCGGCGGGTGCAGCACCCGGTCGAAGGCCGCCGACACCGCGAAGCCGGCACCGTCGCGATGGCGGAATTCCATGATCTGCCCGGTGCCGCCGCGAAACTCGCCGGCGCCCGCCGAATCCTGGCGGTATTCCTTGCGCCCGAAGACGATGGGCGAGATCGTCTCGTTCACCTCGACCGGCGTGTTGCGCACGCCCGAAGGAAAGGCCGTGGCGCTCAGCCCGTCCTTGCCGGGCCGCCCGCCGGTGCCGCCGTTGTGGAAGCAGGTCAGCGTGAACGGTTCGCCCGCCCACTCGGTGTCGTCGGTCATGCCGTGGCCGCCGAACAGCATGGCATTCCACAGGCACGATGTGCCTTCCGCCGGCACGCCCTTGGGCAGCGCCTGGTGCAAGCAGCCCAGCACCACGTCCGGCAGCATCTGGCCGATGACATGCCGCATGGCGACGGCGCAGGGGGGCGGTGCGTTCAGGATGCAGCCCGTGGGCGCATCCACCCGCACCACGGCCAGCGAGGCGGCGTTGTTGGGCACGGTCGAGCCGACGATGCAGCGCACCCCGAACGAGGCATAGGCCTGCGTATAGGTGATCGGCACGTTGATGCCGCGCGGCGACAGCGGGCTGGTGCCGGTGAAATCGATGTCGATGCCGCTGTCCGAGATGGTGAGCGCCGCCACCAAGTCGATCGGCCGATCATAGCCATCGACCCGCATGGCGTTGCGGTAGGTGCCGTAGGGCAGGCCGCGGATCTCGGCCAGCATGGCCTCGCGCGAGTTGCGCATGACATAGCGGCCGAGCGCGTCCAGGCTGTCGAGGTCGAACTCGTCCATCATCTCGACCAGGCGCCGTGAGCCGATCTCGTTGCAGGCGGCGAGCGAATAGAAGTCGCCTTCCACCGTCACCGGCTCGCGCACGTTGGCACGCAGCAGGCGCAGCAGGGTCTCGTCCACCTCGCCCGCCCGGGCGAAATGCATGATGGGGACGTGGAAGCCTTCCTCGTAGACCTGCCGGCCGTCGGCGGTGAAGCCGAGCCCGCCGACATCGACCACATGGCTGGTGCAGGCGAACAGCGCCACCAGGCGACCGCGGCGGAAGGTGGGCGAGACCACGGTGAAGTCGTGCAGATGCCCGGTGCCATCCCAGGGATTGTTGGTGATGAAGGCGTCGCCCTCGCGCATGCTGTCGGCCGGAAACACCTCGAGGAAGCGGCCGACCGAGGCGGCCATGGCGTTGACGTGGCCGGGCGTGCCGGTGACCGCCTGCGCCAGCATGCGGCCCTCCAGGTCGAACACGCCGGCCGACAGGTCGCCGGCCTCGCGCACGGTGTTGGAAAAGGCCGTGCGGATCAGCGTCTGCGCCTGTTCCTCCACCACCGCGATCAGCCGGTTCCACATGATCTGCATATGGATCTGCGACAAGGCGGAATTCACGCTCATGCGGGGCTCTCCCACGGGACCGCCGACACTATAGCGGAGTTTCTTGACTATTCCGCCGCTTGACGGGGGCGTTCGGCGCGCAGCCGGGCGGTGGCTTCGGCGTTGACCCGGCCGGACCCCGTCAGCACCACGCCGTAGTCGCGTTTGGCCGCCGCGCGGCTGACCAGACCATCGCGCACGTCGAGGGCGACCGCCGCCGGATCGCGCGCATAGGCATCGCCATAGCCGCCGCCGCCCGGCATCTCCAGCACCAGCTTGTCATCGGCCGGGATCAATTGCTGGCCCTTGGTGTTGAGCTTGCGGCCCGAACCGGTCAGCACCTTGCCATGCGCCCCGTTCTTGCCCTGGCTGCGGCCGCGCGCCGGATTCTTCACCCGGTCGAACATGGCCGAGACCACGAACGGCGCGCCGCCGCCATGGGTGAACTCCATGACCTGGCCGACGCCGCCGCGCTGCCGGCCAGGGCCGCCGGAATCGCAACGATATTCCTTGCGCGTGAAGACGATGGGCGAGATCGCCTCGTTCACCTCCAAGGGCGTGTTGCGCACGCCGGAGGGGAAGGCGGTGGCGTTCAGCCCGTCGCGGCTGGGCCGGGCGCCCGCGCCGCCGGCATGGAAGCAGGTCAGCATGAAGGCCGGGCCGGGGTCGCGCTTGGTCGCGCCGGCAAAGCCGTGGCCGCCATAGAGCAGCGCGTTCCACAGGCAAGAGGCGCCTTCGGCCGGCGTGCGCTCGGGCGCCGCCTGGTAGAGGCAGCCCAGCATGGTGTCGGGCAGGAAATGGCCCAAAATGTGCCGGGCGCCGACGGCGGCCGGCGGCCGGGCGTTGAGGATGCTGCCCTCGGGCGCCGACACCCGGACGGTGCCGAGCGAGCCGGCATTGTTCGGCACCGTCGAGCCGATCAGGCAGCGCACGCCGAACGAGGCATAGGCTTGCGTATAGGTCAGCGGCACGTTGATGCCGCGCGGCGATTCCCCGCTGGTGCCGGTGAAATCGACATCGATGCCGGTGGGGCCGATGGTCATCGCTGCCACCAGGTCGAGCTCGGTGTCATAGCCGTCGACCCGCAGGTGGTTGCGATAGACCCCCGCCGGCAGCGCGCGGATCTCCTCCAGCATGGCGTGCGTCGAATTCTCGATGATGTGCCGGCCGAGACCGTCCAGCATCTCCAGGTCGAACTCGTCCATCATCTCCACCAGCCGGCGCGAGCCAGCCTCGTTGCAGGCCGCCAGCGAATAGAGGTCGCCCTCCACGGTGATCGGCTCGCGCACGTTGGCTCGGACCAGCTCCAGCAGCATTTCGTTCATCTTGCCCTGGCTGGCCAGCGGCATGATCGGCACGTGCAGGCCTTCCTCGAACACCTGCCGGGCATCGGTGCCCCAGCCGCGGCCGCCAACATCGACCACATGGCTGGTGCAGGCGAACAGGCCGGCGATGCGGTTGTTGCGAAAGGTCGGCGAGACCACGGTGAAGTCGTGCAGGTGGCCGGTGCCCTGCCAGGGATTGTTGGTGATGTAGACATCGCCTTCGCGCATCCCGGCCGCCGGGAACTTCGCCAGGAAGTGCGCCACCGCGGCGGCCATGGCGTTGACGTGGCCGGGCGTGCCGGTGACCGCCTGCGCCAGCATCCGGCCCTCCAGGTCGAACACGCCGGCCGACAGGTCGCCGGCCTCGCGCACGGTGTTGGAAAAGGCCGTGCGGATCAGCGTCTGCGCCTGTTCCTCCACCACCGCGATCAGCCGGTTCCACATGATCTGCATATGGATCTGCGACAGGGCCGAGTTCTGGGTCATGAGCGGGCTCCTCAGGCGGCGCGGCGGCGCTGCAGCACGATATAACCGTGGCCGTCGACCAAGGCGTCGAAGTTGGGCGAAACGACAGTGGTGGTCTGCTGCTCGACGATCAACGCCGGTCCCGGCACGCGCGCCCCCGCCCCCAGGTCGTCGCGCAGATAGATGGCGTAGTCGACGAAGTCGGTCTTGCCGGCATCGAACACCTTTCGGCGGCCATGCGCCGCCGGCGTCGGCCGGCTGGGCGGCAGGGCCTGCGGCATCGGCCGCTCGGTCGGGCTGGCGACGCTCAAGGTCCAGGTCAGGATCTCCACTTCCATGCCCGGAATGGTGCGGCCGTAAAGCTGGCCATAGGTGGCATCGAAGGCCTGCTGCAGGGTGGCGAGATCGGCCTGAGTCAACGTCCGGACCGGCACATCCACGACGATCTCGTGGCCCTGGCCGACATAGCGCATATAGGCCTCGCGCCGCTCGTGCAGCACCGCGTCCGGCGCACCGGCGCGCACGATGTCGCGCGCCTCCTTCTGCATCTCCGCCAGCATGGCGTTGACCAGGGCGATATCCAGCTTGGCCAGCCGCATGTAGCGGCTGCGCACCACCTCGTAGGCAACCGGCGCGCGCAGGAAGCCGATGGCCGAGCCGACGCCGGCGCCGGTCGGCACCACCACGGTGTCCAGGCCCAGCTTCTCGGCCAGGCGCGTGGCATGCAGCGGCGCCGCGCCGCCGAAGGCGACCAGGGCGCGGGCGGCGAAATCCTTGCCGCGCTCGATGGCATGCACGCGGGCGGCGTTGGCCATGTTCTCGTCCACCACCTCCGACACGCCGAAGGCGGCGAGCGGGCCGTCGAGGTTGAGCTGCTGGCCGACCGCCTGGGCCAGTGCCTGGCCCGATCGTTCCGGCGCCAGCTTGACCGTGCCGCCGGCGAACAATCCGGGGTCGATGCGGCCCAGCGCCACGTCGGCGTCGGTCACCGTCGGCAGGGTGCCGCCACGGTCGTAACAGGCGGGGCCGGGCTCCGAGCCGGCGCTGTCCGGCCCGACGGTGATGCGCTTCAGGGCGTCGACCCGGGCGATGGAGCCGCCGCCGGCGCCGATCTCCACCATCTCGATCACCGGGATGCGCAGCGGCAGGCCGCTGCCCTTGGTGAAGCGGTAGACGCGGTCGACCTCGAAGCTGCGGCTGGATTGCGGCTGGCCGTCGTCAATCAGGCAGATCTTCGCCGTGGTGCCGCCCATGTCGTAGGACAGCACGTGTTTCAGACCGCATTCGAGGGCGATGCGGCTGGCCAGGATGGCGCCGCCGGCGGGGCCGGATTCGACCAGCCGGATCGGGAACTTCACCGCGGTCGCCACGGTCGACAGGCCGCCGCCCGACATCATCATGTAGAGCGGGCCGACAAGGTCGATGGCCTTCAGCCGCTTTTCCAGGTTGGCGACATAGCGCGCCATCAGCGGCTGCACATAGGCATTGGCGCAGGCGGTCGATTGCCGCTCGTATTCGCGGATCTCGGGGCAGACTTCGCTGGCCAGGGTGATCCACAGATCGGGCAGCGCCTGGCGCAGGATTTCCGCCACCCGCCGCTCGTGCGCCGGGTTGGCGTAGGCATGCAGCAGGCCGATGGCGACGCTCTCGATCTTGTGCTTCTTGATGAGCGGCAGCAGCGCCTGGACGCTCTTCTCGTCGAGCGGCGTCAGCGCCTCGCCTTGCGCATTGACGCGTTCCTTGACCGGCCAGCGCAGATAGCGCGGCACCAGCGGCTTCGGCTTCTCGATATAGATGTCGTACTGCTCGAAGCGGTTCTCGAACGCCATCTCGACCGAGTCGCGGAAGCCCTCGGTGACGATGAGGGCGGTCCTGGCCCCCTTGCGCTCTATGATGGCGTTGGTGGCCAGCGTCGTGCCGTGGATGACGAAGGCCAGCGCCGAGGCCGGCACGCCGGCCTGCCGCAACACCAGATCGACGCCCTGCATCACCGCCTCTTCCGGCGCCTGCGGCGTGGTCAGCACCTTGGCCGAATGCAGCTTGTCGCCGACTTCCAGCGCGATGTCGGTGAAGGTGCCGCCGATATCGACCGCCAGTCGCGCGCGGCCATCCGAACCCGCCATATCCCCAGCTCCCAAGACCGTGAAGAATACACAGGCTGGGAGACTTACGATGCC
The DNA here is from genome assembly GCA_016869175.1 of Alphaproteobacteria bacterium. Classification (GTDB taxonomy): domain Bacteria; phylum Pseudomonadota; class Alphaproteobacteria; genus VGEV01. Next base: position 5,677 of record VGEV01000130.1, on the reverse strand, counting down.
CGACCCTGGCCCGCAAGCGACGCCGGTGCAACCCACGTTTCACCGCGCGAAGAAGGCTGTCGTCTGGCGCGTTTGTTGCATTGGATCGCAACCTCGCCCTAGAGTTCCAGGCGGTCGGCCGCGCGCGGCGTGCCGACAGGGCATTCAGAAGTGGCGGAATCCGCCGTGGCAAGGCAAGGAGGCTTGATCGCAATGACGTTTCAGTGGACCCTAGGCGCGGCCCGCGGCGCCGTGTTGGCGGCTGCGGCTGCCTTCAGCTTGGGCAGCGTTGCCCAAGCGCAAGTCAAATGGGATTTGCCGTCGGTCTTTCCGGACGGCAACTTCCATGTCACGAACGCCAAGCGTTTCGCCGAGGAAGTGAAGAAGACCGGGGTCGACATCACCATTCACCCGGGCGGCTCGCTGGGCTTCAAGGGCCCGGACATGCTGAAGACGATACGCGATGGCCTGGTGCCGATCGGCGACATCACCTTCATCTACCTGGGCGGCGAGGCTCCGATTTTCGACCTTGAGGCGCAGCCCTACCTGATCTCGACGCTCGACGAATTGCAGATCCTCTGGAAGCATTTCCGGCCGGTTGTGGACAAGATCGCCGAGCAATGGAATCAGAAGATTCTCTATGTCGCGCCCTGGCCGCGCCAATATGTCTACACCAAGACGCCGATGGCCAAGCTCGAGGATCTTCGCGGCATGAAGATCCGCACCTACAACAAGACCACCACCGACATGTTCAACCGGGTGGGCATGAGCGCCGTGATGCTGCCCTGGGGCGAAGTGGTGCCGGCGCTGGCGGCGGGCACGATCTCCTCGGTCACCACCTCGACCTCCTCGGGCGTGGATGGCAAGTTCTGGGAGTTCATGAAGCACATGTACCCGATCAGCCATGTCTGGTCGCACAACGCCACCGTGGTCAATCTGGACGCCTGGAAAAAGCTGAAGCCGGAACAGCGCGCCGAGATCGAGGCGATCGGCAAGCGGCTGCAACCTGAGTTCCTCAAGGTGGCCATTGCCGAGGACGAGACCAAGGCCAAGATGCTGGTGGACAAGGGCGTGCAGCTGGGTCCGGCGGATCCCGCCATCATCCAGCAGATGCGGGAACTGACCAAGCCCATGGTCCTGGAATTCCTGAACAAGCACCCGGTGGCGATGGAAGTCGCCCAGAAATTCCTGGCCGAGGTCGGCCGGAAACTGTAGCACTTGCCGTTGGCGGGCGCCGGCTAGGGAGGCCGGCGTCCGATTTCGTGTCTGGGGGCGGCGATGCTGCGGACCTACCTTGCGCTGACCGACGCGATCGCGCGCCTGTCGGGATATGTCGGTGCGGCCGCGATGGCGGCAATCGCCGTGTTGATCATCGCCGAAGTGTTCATGCGCGGGCTGTTCAACTACAGCCTGTCGTTCGCCTGGGAGAGTGCCACCTATTGCCTGATGGGGGCGGTCTTCCTGGGAGCGGCCTTCACCTTGCGTTCGGACGGCCATATCCGCGTCAACCTGCTGACCGAGAACGTGCCGAAATCACTGGGGCGGCTGGTCGACATGGCCTGCACCCTGGTGGGCATCGGCTTCTGCGCGTTCCTGACCCACGCGCTGACCCAGAAGACCCTGGACGACTTCGCCAGCGGCAGCCACACGCCGACGCCGATGGAAACTCCCCTGGTGATCCCCGGCGGGGTGATCGCCTTGGGGCTGCTGATGCTGACCCTGCAGATGGTGGCGCGGCTGGTGCGGCTCTTTTTGGGCGAGCCGCCCGAGATCGACCCGGTTTCGGCCGGTTTCCAGGTGGAGAAATAGCCGATGACCGGGGTCGCCGTCTTCACCGTGGCCATGGCGATGGTCATCTATCTGGGCCTGGGTGTCTGGGTGTCGCTGGCGCTCTATGCCGTCGCCATCACCAGCCTGGCGCTGCTGAAGAGCATGCCGGTCGAAAAGCTGGTGGCGCAGCTCACCTTCAACACGGTCAACACGCCGGAAATCCTGGCCTTGCCGCTGTTCATCCTGATGGCCGACATCCTGTTCCATACCCGGTTGTCGGAGTCGCTGTTCCGCGGCCTGGCGCCCTGGGCAAGCCGCCTACCGGGCCGGCTCCTGCATGTGAACGTGCTGGGCTGCACGATGTTCGCGGCGATCTGCGGTTCGTCGGCCGCCACCGCCGCGGCGGTCGGCCGGATCACGCTGACCGAGCTGTTCCGGCGCGGCTACGACCGCCAGCTGGTGATCGGCTCGCTGGCGGGCGCCGGCACGCTCGGCTTCCTCATCCCGCCCAGCATCATCATGATCATCTATGGCGTGCTCGCGGAGGAGAGCATCCTCAAACTGTTCATCGCCGGCATCATCCCCGGCCTGCTGCTGGCCGGCAGCTTCATGGCCTTCATCGCCATCCGGGCGCTTCTCAACCCCAGCCTGGTGCAAGAGGAAGGCATCCCATCGACCTGGCTCGAGCGCATCGTCGCGCTGAAAGACCTGTTCCCGATCGCCTTCCTGATCATCATCATCATGGGCTCGATGTATGGCGGCTTCGCCAGCCCAACCGAGGCGGCGGCGGTGGGCGTGTTCGGCGCCCTGTTGATCGGCGTGGTGCAGCGAACCCTCAACCTCGCCAACCTGACCCGCGCCTGCATCTCGGCCATGCGCACCACCAGCATGATCGCGCTGATCATCTGCGGTGCGATATTCCTTTCCGTCAGCATGGGTTTCCTGGGCGTGCCGCGCTATGTCGCCACCACGATCGCCGAGTTGCAGCTATCGCCATTGATGCTGATCGCGCTGCTGATCATCTTCTACTTGATCCTCGGCTGCTTCCTCGACGGCCTGTCGGCCATCGTCATGACCTTGCCGATCACCTTGCCGCTCGTCCTGCTGGCCGGCTACGACAAGATCTGGTTCGGCGTGTTTCTCGTCATCATGGTGGAAATGGCGCAGATCACGCCGCCGGTCGGCTTCAATCTCTATGTGCTGCAGGGCCTGACCGGCGAGAGCATGAGACGGGTCAGCCGCGCCGCTTTTCCGTTCTTCCTGCTGATGACGGCGTTCGCCATGCTGCTGGCTTTCGTGCCCGAACTGGCGACCTATCTGCCCACGACCATGTCCCAGCAGCCCTGAGCGGCTATTCCTCCAGCACGTAACGACCGGGCGCCGGCATCAGCGGCGCATAGCCCGCCTCCGACCGGCCCATCTGCGGCGGCGGCGCGCGGCCCGACGACTTGGCCGCCAGCCAAGCCTGCCACCTCGGCCACCACGAGCCGGCGGTGTCGGGCGTGCGCGCCTGCCAGGTCTCGGGATCGACATAGCCCTCGCCCAGCCGGGCGGTCGCCAGCCGGAGCCGGCGGCGCGGCTTGCCGGGCGGGCTGACGATGCCGGCATTGTGGCCGCCCGAGGTCAACAGGAAGGTGACCTCGGTGTCGCTCAGGATGTGGATCTTGTAGACCGAGCGCCAGGGCGCCACATGGTCGCTCTCGGTGCCGACGGCGAAGATCGGCGCGCGGATGTCGGTCAGCGCCACCGGCCGGCCGTTCACCTCGTACTGACCCTTGGCCAGCGCGTTGTCGAGGAACAGCCGGCGCAGGTATTCCGAGTGCATGCGATAGGGCATGCGCGTTTCGTCGGCGTTCCAGGCCATGAGGTCGGTCATCGACGGCCGCTCGCCCATCAGGTATTGCCGCACCAGGCGCGACCAGATCAGGTCGTTCGAGCGCAATAGCTGGAAGGCGCCCGCCATCTGCCGGGTATCCAGGTAGCCCTGGTCCCACATCATGTCCTCGAGATAGCTGACCTGGCTTTCGTCGATGAACAGCGTCAGCTCGCCCGCTTCCTCGAAATCGGTCTGCGCCGCCAGCAAGGTCAGGCTGGCCAGCCGCTCGTCGCGGTCACGCGCCATCGCCGCCGCGGCGATCGCCAGCAGTGTGCCGCCCAGGCAATAGCCGACGCCGTGCACGCGGGCCTGCGGCACGATGCTGGCGACCGCGTCCAGCGCCGCCATCACGCCCAAGCGCAAGTAGTCGTCCATCCCCAGGTCGCGTTCGGCCGAACCGGGGTTCTTCCACGACAGGCAGAACACCGTGTGGCCCTGTTCCACCAGATGGCGGATGAGCGAGTTCTCCGGCGACAGGTCCAGGATGTAGTATTTCATGATCCAGGCCGGCACGATCAGCACCGGTTCGCGCAGCACGTCCGCTGTCGCCGGGGCATACTGGATCAGCTCGATCAGGCGATTGCGGTAGATCACCTGGCCCGGGGTCACCGCCACGTTCACGCTTGGCCGATAGGCCTCAGCCCCGGCCGGCCCGCGGCCGCCGCTGGTGCGCTCCCAGTCTTGCAGCCAGTTGACATAGCCCCGCACCAGGCTGGCGCCGCCGGAGCGGAAGGTCAGCTCCGCCACCTCCGGATTGCTCGCCACGAAGTTGGATGGCGAGACCATGTCCAGCAATTGCCGTGACGCGAACTCGACCACCGCTTCGTGATGCTTGCTGGTGCCGCGCACGTCGGTGGTGGCGTTGTGCCACCATTGCTGGGTCAGCAGGAACGACTGGTAGATCAGATTGTAGGGATATTGCCGCCAGGAGGGGTGCTGGAAACGCTGGTCGTACGGCAGCGGCACGATGCAGGGCGGGTGCTTGGGATCGAGCGCGCAAGTGGCGGCGTAGTGCGCCAGCCGGGTCAGTTTGCGCACCGCCTTCAGGCCCAGTTGCGCCTGCTTGGTCGGCGACAGCGCCAGATGCGTCCACCAGTCGAAGCCGGCCAGCGCCAGTGCCGCCGGCGACAGACCCAGCGTCAGCCGCGCCAGGCCCGCATGAAAGGCGCGGTCCAGGCTGTCGGAAGCGAAGCCTGGAAAGCGGTCCGCCGCGTCATGCGCCGGATCGTTGAGGCGCACCGGCACCGAAAGTCGAAGTCGTCCCGCTCCTTGCTGCTCGGTCATCTCGTCGTCGGCAACGTCCTCGCGGCCGTCATCCATGGCGCCATCCCCGCAGTTAACCTGGATTATTCGTGACGCGGGCCGTATCGGTGCGGCGGGTGTAGCATAGCTCACTGATTTCGTTCAGGATTTGGTTGTCTAAGCCGGTCCTTCACGAGAGCAGGGAGGCGCCACGCCCGCCATGGCCGACGATAGAGAACGCTCCTGCGATTTGCCAAGCGGACACCTCGAAAAACCTCTGGCGTTGAGGGTCGCGGGTTGATTCTCTGACCTCTGGCGATGGCCGGAGGCGGGGATGGCGGGACAGGCTGGTTTCTTCGACACGGACGAGCGGCTGGCGTGGCTGTCGGCGGCGGGGGACCCGCTGGAGCGGCTGGCGAAGGTGGTGGACTTCGAGCTGTTCCGCCCTGATCTCGAGGCGGCGGTGCCGCGCACGGACCGCTCCAAGGGCGGGAGGCCGCCATACGACGCGGTGTTGATGTTCAAGGTGCTGGTTGTGCAGACGCTGTACACGCTGTCCGACGATCAGGCCGAGTATCAGATCCGGGATCGGCTGTCGTTCATGCGCTTTGTCGGGCTGGCGCTGCACGATGCCGTGCCGGATGCCAAGACGATTTGGCTCTACCGCGAGCAACTCGTTCGGACTGGTGCCTTCGACCGGCTGTTCGCCCGGTTCGATGCGGCGCTACGGGAGAAGGGCTATCTGGCGATGGGTGGGCAGATCGTCGATGCCACTGTCGTCGAGGCGCGCCGCCCCCGGCTCACGCGCGA
>VGEV01000129.1 GCA_016869175.1 Alphaproteobacteria bacterium | reverse complement strand
TCGCGCGTGAGCCGGGGGCGGCGCGCCTCGACGACAGTGGCATCGACGATCTGCCCACCCATCGCCAGATAGCCCTTCTCCCGTAGCGCCGCATCGAACCGGGCGAACAGCCGGTCGAAGGCACCAGTCCGAACGAGTTGCTCGCGGTAGAGCCAAATCGTCTTGGCATCCGGCACGGCATCGTGCAGCGCCAGCCCGACAAAGCGCATGAACGACAGCCGATCCCGGATCTGATACTCGGCCTGATCGTCGGACAGCGTGTACAGCGTCTGCACAACCAGCACCTTGAACATCAACACCGCGTCGTATGGCGGCCTCCCGCCCTTGGAGCGGTCCGTGCGCGGCACCGCCGCCTCGAGATCAGGGCGGAACAGCTCGAAGTCCACCACCTTCGCCAGCCGCTCCAGCGGGTCCCCCGCCGCCGACAGCCACGCCAGCCGCTCGTCCGTGTCGAAGAAACCAGCCTGTCCCGCCATCCCCGCCTCCGGCCATCGCCAGAGGTCAGAGAATCAACCCGCGACCCTCAACGCCAGAGGTTTTCGAGGTGTCCATCTGGTGAAAGATGGTGACGGCGGCGATCTCACCCATCAGGAACGAACTGAACAATACGGCGAGGCTATATTTCGGTACCGCGGCCTTGTAGCCATTCCAGTAACGCCCGCCATTGTGATAGAGCCAATGTGCGTTGCGCGACGCCTTGCGCCCGATCTCGCTTTTCGGCTGGTAGGTCAGCTGGTCGGGATGGCCCAACAGCTTGGTAATGGCAAGACCGCAGATCTGTTCGTGATTCTGCTCGTCGCGGGTGACCGAGAAAAAGCAGCGACGGACCGGGTCCTCCTCGTGCGCCTCATAGGTCTTGATCAGCGCGGCCGCGAATACTGACGGCGCCGATGCATCAAAGACCGACAGCAACGTCCACCAATAGGCGATCGCCTCACGCTGCTCCCAGGAATAGCGTCCGGCATCGAAACTGTCCCAGGGCAGCTTCTTGGGATCCCAGTTCTCGCGCTGCGCCGAGTCCCAGATCTCCTCGAGCTTGGCGGTATGCGAGTGCCAACTCAGCGGATAGACGTTGGGTTGCGGCGTGGCGGGCGGCAGCGCCATGCTGGCGGCCAGTTTCACGTCCTTCGCCATCGGTATCCTCCCTGGACGGCAGTCCGGGCATTTGAGCCGGTAGGTCGGGCAGCCGCAACCGGCGGTGCCCGCGACCGGATGACGCCGACCCGCCGGTGGCCGGCGATGGCATGGCAGGTCCGATGCCCGTTGGCGGCCGTTGCGCCGGCCGCATCGCGATGCCACCCTTCGCGGCCCCAACGCCGTTGGATCTGGAACGACCCCCCGACCGAGACAGTGCCGCAAAGCAAGCAGCGACCGCTTGACCGGGCAGCCGCCCGTGACGCCGTGCGCCGCGGCCCGCACTGCCACCCCAGGGACAGGATTGCAGAATGACACAAGCGCCCAGAATGGCTTTCGATATCGGCGGCACATTCGCCGACGTCATTGTCACGACGGCCGACGGCGCATTGCTGACCTTTAAGCTGCTGGCGATCCCCGATCGCATCGCCAAGGACGTGCGGGCCCGGGTGGCGCAGGCGCTGGCCGGCACCGGCCATGTGCGACTGGCCAGCCTGGTACACGGCACCACCATCGGTTCCAACGCTCTGCTGGAAGGCAAGGGCGCGGTCACCGGGCTGATAGCCACGCGCGGCTTTCGGGACGAACTGGAACTGCGCCGGCTGGCCCGGCCCGGCGTCTATGACTACCTCTGGGAGCGCACCCCGCCGCTCATCCCGCGTCGCCGTCGGCAGGAGGTGACCGAACGCCTGACCGCCAAGGGCGAGGTCTTCACCCCCCTCGATGTCGCGGATGCGCGCCAGGCGCTGCAAGCGCTCAAGGCCCAAGGCATCGAAGCCTTGGCGATCTGTCTGATTAACGCTTATGTCGACCCGCGCCATGAGGTCGCCGTGGCGACCCTCGCCCGCGAGATCCTGCCGGGCGTGCCGATCACGCAATCCTCAGCCGTGCTGCCGGCGATCCGCGAATACGAACGCATGAGCACCACGGCGGTGAATGCCTACCTCATGCCCGTCGTGCACCGCTATCTCGACGCCCTGGAGCGGGAGCTGAGCGATTTCAGCCAGCACCTGCGCATCATGCAGTCGAATGGCGGCGTGATGACGGCCCAGCACGCGCGCGCCTTGCCGGTCTATCTGGTGGAGTCGGGACCCGCCGCCGGCGTGGTCGGCACAGCCGCGCTGATGCGCGAGGTCGGCATCGCCGACGCGGTGTCGTTCGACATGGGCGGCACCACGGTGAAGGCTTGCCTGATCGAGAACAGCACGCCGGTCGAAAAGGCGGGCATGGAAGTGGGCGGCAAGGCCAACGTCTCGACCCGCTACAGCCGCGGCGCGGGCTACGTGGTGTCGGTGCCCTCGCTCGACATCGTGGAGGCGGGCGCGGGCGGCGGCAGCATCGCCTGGATTGACGCGGCGGGCGTGCTGCATGTCGGGCCGACCAGCGCCGGCGCCGTGCCGGGGCCGGTCTGCTACGGCAATGGCGGCGCCGAGCCGACGGTGACGGATGCCAACGTGGTGCTGGGCTACATGAACCCCAAGGCGATCGCCGGCGGCACGGTGCCGATTGATCGGCCGGCCGCCATCGCCGCCTTCGAACGCGTGTTGTGCCCGCGCCTGGGCATGACCGCGCAGGCGGCGGCGCACGGCGTGCATGCCGTCGCCAATGCCGCGATGATGCGGGCGGTCCGCGCGGTCAGCACCGAGCGTGGCCGCGACCCGCGCGAGCTGGCGCTGATCGCCTTCGGCGGCGCAGGTCCGATCCACGCCGTGGGTCTGGCCGAGGCACTGGGCATGCGGCGGGTCTATGTGCCGTTGCATCCGGGACTGTTCAGTGCGTTGGGACTGTTGCTGGCCGATGTCCGCTACGACCACGTGCAGAGCATGCCGGGCCCGCTCGACGCGCTCGACCTGCACGAACTCGAGGGCCGCTGCAACGGGCTGGCGGCAAACGTGCGCGAGACCCTGCGCCGGGAAGGTCTGGACCCGGCCGCGTTGCGCCAGCAACGCTTCCTTGACTTGCGCTATCGCGGTCAGACCTCGGAATTGACCTTGGCCCTGCAGGAAGGCCCGTTCATCGACAGCACGGCGCAGCTAGCCGAGCGATTCCACGCCGAGCACGAGCGCAGCTTCGGCTATCGCAGTCCGTCCGAGCCGGTGATGGTGGTCAATCTGCGGCTGAAGAGCCTGCTGCCTTCGCACAGCCTGTCCTTCGCCGACGTGGCCGAGGCGTTCCGTCGCGGCGCGGCGACGGAGTCGGCCATCCGCGGCCGCCGGCAAGCTTATTTCGGGCCCCGGCTTGGCGAATGCGAAACCCGCATCCTGTCGCGCGCTGGCCTGTTGGGTGGGCCGCTCGAAGGGCCGCTCATCGTCGAGGAGTTCGATACCACGGTTGTCGTGCCGCCCGGCTGGCGAGCCGGCCTGGACGACCATGCCAGCATCGTCTTGCAACCGAACTGACAGCAGGGACAGCGCATGAGCGAGGGCTTCGATCCGGTTCTGACCGAGGTGCTGCGTCACGAATTGGTGGCGATCTCGGAAGAAATGAACATCACCATGAAGCAGACCACCCGCTCGATCGTGGCCAAGGAGGGCGGCGACTACTCGGCCGGGCTGCTCAATCAGGCCGGCCAGGTGATCGCCCAGGCGGTGCCCTATGGGCTTGGCTATTTCACCGCGGTGATGCCCCACATCCTGCGGAAATTCGGCGGCAGGTTTCGTCCCGGCGACGTGATCGTTTCGAACGATCCCTATGCCGGGTTGTCGCACCTGCCCGACATTGCCGTGGTGCGGCCGATCTTCTGGCATGGGGCGCTGCGCGGTTTCGCAGCGGTGGTGCAGCACCACACCGATATCGGCGGCCGATTTCCGGGCGGCATGGGCCTGCCCTGCGCCGAACTATATGAGGAGGGCCTGCGCCTGCCGGCTGTCCGGTTCTACGACAACGATCAGATCGACGAGGCCGTCTGGGAGATCATCGCCAGCAACGTGCGGGCGCCGGACGATGTGTTGGGCGATTTGCAGGCCGGCGTCGCCGCCTGTCGGCGTGGCGAGGCGGGGTTGATCGCGCTGCTGGAAAAGCATGGGGCGGAGCGGGTGACGGACTGCTCTCGGCGGCTGCTGGCGCATAGCGAGCAGGCGATGCGCAAGGCCTTCGCCGCGATTGCAGATGGGCATTATCAGTGCGAGGACGTGTTCGACGACGGCCTTGGCACGCGGGTGGCGCTCAAGGTGACCCTGGCGGTGGAGGGCGATGGCATCACTGTCGATTTCGCCGGCACCGGTCCGCAAGTGGGCAACGCCCTCAACGTGCCGCCGGACATGATTGGCAACTTCCTGGCCAATAACGTTTTCATGGCGCTGCTCGGCTCCGCCGAGGTGCCGCTCAATTCCGGCCTGTTCGCGCCCATTCGTACGCTGACGCCGGAAGGCAGCGTGGTCAACCCGCGCTTTCCCGCCGCGGTCGGCTCGCGCGGTCAACTGCTGTGGCGCATCGCCGACCTGGTCTCCTCTGCTCTGGCCGCCGCCGTGCCCGAACGGATGCCAGCCGGTTCCGAGGGCGGGGTCAGCATGATGATCTTCACGCCCAGCAAGCCCATGGGATCGGCCAAGTCGGGCGGGGTGATGACCGAACTCTATGCCAGCGGTTGGGGCGGCCGGCCCAGCATGGACGGCATTGACGGCGTCATGCCGATCGTCATGGCCGGCTTCCAGACCAATTCCGGCGAGGTGTTCGAGCAGGAAATGCCGGTGATGCTGGACGGCTTCGGCCTGGTGCCGGATACCGGCGGGGCCGGGCAGTATCGCGGCGCGCTCTCGGTCTACCGGCGCTGGCGGTTCCTGGCGGACGGCCGGGTCATGCTGCGCACATGCCGGGTCGACTCGTTACCCTACGGTCTTGGTGGCGGCCGGCCCGGGACACCGTTTCGCGCGGTGCTGCTGCGCGAGGGAAAGGAGACCCTGCTGCCGGCGCAGATCATGCTGGATATCGCGGTCAAGGCGGGCGACGTGCTGACGCATGTCCAGCCGGGCGCGGGCGGGCACGGTCCGCCCGCCGCGCGGGATCCCGCGCGGGTGCGCGAGGATGTGCTGGACGGCAAGCTGAGCGCCGAACACGCTCGGCGAGAATACGGCGCGGACGCCTGAGCTCTTGGCTAGCGCGCCACGCGCCCCGTCTTGCGCGTCACGAACAGGAAGACCAGCGGCGCCGCAAGGGCGGGCACCAGGGTCAGCAGGTAGAAGGCGTTGATGTAGCCGATCATGGCGGCCTGCCGCCCGACCTCGGCCCCCACTCGTAGCTGCAGCATCGCCTGGTCCGGGTTGCCGAAGGTGGCGGTCCAGGCGGCCAGCAGATGGGGGTTGAAGACCGTGACGACGCTGGCGAGGTCCGAATTGGCCGCGGCCGTGCTCCGCACGAAGACGACCAACGTCAGCGAAATGAAGATGCTGCTGCCGAGATTGCGCAGCAACGAAAACAGCGCGCTGCCCTGGGTGACAAGTGCCGCCGGCAAGGTGGAGAAGGCCAGCACCGCGAGCGGGGTATAGGACAGGCCGTTGCCGATGCCATGCAGCAGGTTGGTCCATAGCACATGGTCGGGCGTCATGTTGATGTCCAGCGTGGCCATCCATAGCGCGGCCAGCGCCTGGATGACGACGCCGGTGAACAGGCAGAGCCGGGCGTTGTATCGCGTGAACTGGGTGACGACGAAGAAGCCCAGGAAATTGCCGATGCCGCGCATGGCGATGAGGAAGCCGACATAGGAATCGGGATAACCGCGCAAATCCTGTAGCAGCGGCGGGAACAGCACCATGGGGGTGTATTGCAGCATGCCAAGTACGAAGGCGAAGGTGACACCCAGCATGAAGTTGCGATCGCCGAAGGTGGCGGGATCGAACAACGGCGTGCGGGCGGTCAGCGTGTGCACGACGAACAGGTAGAGGAAGGTGACGCAGAGCACGAATTCGATGACGATCTCGATCGACTCCAGCCAGTCGTTGCGCTGGCCGCGGTCGAACATGAGCTGCGCGGCGCCGACCGCGACGGCGATGAACAGGAAGCCCAGGGAGTCGAAGGGGCGCGCCCGCCCTTTCTCCTGGTCGCTCAGGACCAGCATCACCAGCATGCCGCTGGCCACGCCCAGCGGCAGAATCAGGATGAACGTCCAGCGCCAGTCCAAGGCCTCCGCGATCAGTCCGCCGAAACTCGGTCCTAGGATCGGCCCGAGCACGCCGCCGACACCCCACATCATCAGGATGAACGGGTGTTGCGCGCGGCTGAAGCTGGCGAGCAGGATGGCCTGACCCATGGGAAAGATCGGCGCGCCGAACGCCCCCTGGATGACGCGCAGCACCAGCAGCGCCTCCAGCGAGTCGGCAAGGCCGCACAGCACCGAGGACGCGGTGAACCCGACCACTGAACTCAGCATCAGGCGGCGCCAGCCGAGCTTGGCCGCGAGCCAACCCGTGAGCGGGGTCGCGACCGCGGTGGCCACCATGTTGAACGTGAGCAGCCAGGCAATCTGATCCTGCGTCGCCGCCAAGGCGCCGCGCATCTGCGGCAGGATCACCGCCACCGAAGTGATGGTGATGCCGAACTGAATGGTGGTGATCTGCACCGTCAGCAGGATCAGCCACTGTCGGGCAGTGATGCTTTCCACGTCTTGCTGGCCGCGTCTCGCACCCGCTCGCCGGAACGGCGCCGTTCAGCGTTCGATGCGGCCACGCAGCAGGGCGGTCGCGTCGACTTCGATCAGCCGCTCCGGCCGCCCCAGGGTTGCCTGCACCAGGGTGTCCGCGGGGTAGGGTTTCTGGAACCAGCGCTGTCGCCAGCGGAACACATTCTCGCGGTAGCGCATGTCGGCCACGTAGACCGTCACCTTGAAGATCTTGTCGAGGTCGGAGCCGACCGCGCGCAGCGCGCGCTGCACGTTGCGGATGGCCTGGTCGGCCTGCGCGTCGAAGTCGCCTTCGCCGACCAGCTTGCCATGCTCGTCGATCGCCACTTGGCCCGACAGGAAAACGAGGTTGCCAACGACGAAACCCTGCGAAATATAGAAGTTCTCGAAGGGATCGGGATCGAGCGCGATGGCCCGGGCAACGGTGTTCTCGGCAACGGGTTCACTCATGGCATGATCTTTCTAGGTGGCACCGACGGGGCTCTGCTCAAGCATCGGCGCGGCTGCCTTGGCATTCTCGCCGGCCTGCGAGGCGAAGATCGACGTGTAGCCGGCCGACCAATCGGGCGGCATTAGGCAGGGACGTGGGTCGTGGCGGGCCCAGCGCGTCGGCGTGCCCCGCACCACGGACAGGGTATGCATCGTCGGCGTGGGATGCGGCGTGTAGGGCCGCGCGTCGGCCGAACTGTAGGCGTTCAGCAGCAATGGCCGCCCATCCTGCCTGCGGCTTGCCCGCGAGCCGTGCACGGTGCGGCAATTATGCACGGTGATGGTGCCGGCCGGGCCGGTCATGTGGCGCACCTTCGCCTCGTCCAGGGAGGCGGCGTCCTCGGCGTTGAGGCAGCCCTGCCATTGCCCGCGTCCGTCATACTGATCGTAAAGCGGTCCGTCGTGGCTGCCCTCGATCGCCATCAACGGTCCGTCATCCATGCCGGTATCGGCCAGATAGGTGCCGACCGTCAGCGGGCTGTAGTTGGTATGCGGATAGAACTGGATGTCCTGATGCCACTTCACTTCGTCGCCGCCGTCGTGCCACTTGAAATTCAGCTTGGAGTGGTGGAACACCACGTCAGGCCCCACCAGATCTGCCACCACGTCGGCGATGATGCCTTGCGCGTATTCCCAATAGAGCGGGTGTTGCGCATCCGGTGTCTTCAGCCGCCTGACCCGCGGGCTCTCGGCGGTATGGCTCGGGGCCAGGTCAAAGACCGCGTCCGAGCGCCTGATCTTCCGGCTCCGCTCGACGAACTCCGCCGTCACCGCGTGCAATCGGTCCAGCAGCGGTCGCTCGACCAGGCCCTCGACCGCCAGGTAGCCATGGGCGAAATAGAACTCGCGCTGGGCGCGGCTCAGTATCCGGGCCGGCTGGCGCAAGACCTCCTCGGGTAACATGGCGGTGATCCTTTCCGTTGTTGCCGCCGGCGGAGGGGCGATCAAGCGGCGCCGCGCCTGGCCGCCACTTCGCGCTCGATCGATTCCGGACTTTGGTGGAACAGGCGCTGCTTCGCCACCTCGTCCATCGGCGCGCGCTGGAACGACTTGGCCAGCTCATAGGCCCGCTGCACCGCCGGCCGGGCAGCGATGTCGGCCAGCCAGCGCTTGACCTCGGCGAACTTGTCGATCTGAACGCCCGCGCGCTCATGCGGCACGATCCAGGGATAGCAGGCGATGTCGGCGATGCTGTAATTGGCCCCGGCGACATAGCGCTTGCCGGCCAGCTGTCGGTCCAGCACCCTGAACAGGCGCTGGATCTCGCGCGTGTAGCGCAGCTTGCCATAGGGCACGTCCTCGGGCGCGTATTCGCGAAAGTGGATCGCCTGCCCGCCCATGGGGCCAAGACCGCCCACCTGCCAGAATACCCACTTCAGCACATCGAAGCGGCCATGCACGTCCTTCGGCAGGAGCTGGCCGTGCTTCTCCGCGAGGTAGAGCAGCATCGCGCCCGACTCGAACAGCTCCAGCGGCCGGCCGCCGCCCGGCGGCTCGTGGTCGACCATGGCCGGAATCTTGTTGTTTGGCGAGATCTTGAGGTAGGCGGGCTGGAACTGGTCGCCGTTGTTGATGTCGACCGGCATGACGCGGTAGGCGGCGCCCAGTTCCTCCAGCGCGATGCGCACCTTGTGCCCGTTCACCGCCGGACAGTAGTAGAAGTCGATCATCGCCTAGGCTCCCTTGCGCCGCAGGGCGCCAGTCTAGGGGAAGTGGCGGAACGGCGCCAACAATCCCGGCGCCTCGGCTAGTATCGCTCCAGCAGGGGGAGCCAATGATCGAGCAAGTCGTCGACGTCGCCACCAGGGCGGGTGGCATGGAGACCTTCATCTGCCGGCCGGAACGCGGCGGCCCGCATCCGGCGGTGTTCCTGCTGATGGATGCGCCCGGCATCCGCGAGGAGCTCCGCGACATGGCGCGGCGGCTGACAAGCGTCGGCTATGTCGTGCTGCTGCCCAACCTCTACTATCGGGCCGGCCGCGACACCAAGTACGGCGCCGACGTCCTGACCGAGGGCAGCGCCGAGCACGCCCGCATGCGCGCCGTGCGCACCAAGATGACCATTCCTCCGGTCATGGACGACATCGCGGCGATGCTGGCCTACGCGGACACGCGCAACGAGGTGAAACGCGGTCCGATCGGTTGCCACGGCTATTGCATGAGCGGGCCGTACGCGCTGGCTGCGGCGGCGCGCTTCCCGGACCGGGTTGCCGCCGCTGCCTCGTTCTATGGCACCTGGCTGGTCAGCGACGCCGAGGAGAGCCCGCATCTGACCTTGGGCAAGGCCAAAGGCGAGCTCTACATCGCCTGCGCCGAACACGACAAGCTCGCGCCATTGCCGATGGTCGAGGAACTGCGCCAGCTGTTTCGCGCGGCCAGGGCGGCGGGCGAGTTGGAGGTCTATCCGGGCGTGCATCACGGCTTCGCCTTTCCGCAGCGCTGGTGCTACGACAAGCCGGCCGCGGAGCGACACTGGGAGCGGCTGATCGCGCTCTACCGACGCAAGCTCGGCTAGGGCGATCTCCCTTCCAATCGAACCGGCAGGTTCGGTTTCGCCGCAAGCCGCTGCCCCGCAACCATGACGGCTGCGCGGTCGGCCCCGAGCCGATGGAACGCCGAGCGCGATGCCATCGGATCGGACGCCGCACCCGCGCTCAGGCGCGGCCCAGCACCAGGTCGGCCGCCTTCTCGCCCACCATGATGCAGGGTGCGTTGGTGTTGCCGGACGGCATTGTCGGCATGATCGAAGCGTCGGCGATGCGCAGGCCTTCGAGGCCGTGCACCTTCAGCTTGTCGTCGACCACGCATTCCGGCCCCGGTCCCATGCGGCAGGTGCCGATCGGGTGATAGGCGGTTTCCGAGTTGTTGCGGATCCAGCCGAGGATCTCGTCGTCGCTGGCGACCTGGGCGCCGGGCGAGAATTCCTCGCCGCGATAGGCATCCAGCGGATTTGCGTGCATGATCTTCCGCACCATGCGGAAGCCGTCGATCATGGTGCGCTGGTCGATGGGATCGGACAGGAAGTTGAAGCGGATCGCTGGCTGCTGGTGCGGATCGGACGATCGGATGTGGATGCTGCCGAGGCTCTCGGGCCTGAGCTGGTAGCACGTCCCGGTCATGCTGGGGAAGTCCTGCAGCTTGCGCCGCTTGGGGTCCTTGACCGAATACGGCACAAGGTGCATCTGCACGTCGGGCGTTGCCAGTTCGGGCCGTGTCTTCAGGAAAGCCAGCAGCGGCGCTGACGGCAGGCTGAGGAAACCGCCGCCGGTCAAGGCGTATTTCAGCACTTGCCTGGCCAAGCCCAGCCCGCGCGCCTGGTCGTTGTAGGACACGCCGGGCTTGGTCACGCGCCAGATGATGCGGGCATTGATGTGGTCGCGGAAGTGTTCGCCCACGCCCTTCAGTTCGTGCCGCACCGAGATGCCGTATTTCTGCAGGATTTCGGGCCGGCCGATGCCGGACAGCTCCAGGATCTGCGGGCTGCTGACCGCGCCGGCGCACAGCACCACCTCCTTGCCGGCATGCGCCAGCTTGATGGCGCCGCCCTGTTCGTAGGCGACCCCGACGCAGCGCTTGCCGTCCAGCAAGAGGTGCCGCGTCAAGGCCGCGGTCTCCACGCGCAGGTTGACGCGCTTCATGGCCGGCTTGAGATAGCAATGGGCCGTACTCATGCGCCGGCCGCGCCAGATGGTGGCCTGCGTCTTGACGATGCCTTCCTGGTCGGCCCCGTTATAGTCGGGGTTGCGCTTGTAGCCGGCCGCCTGCGCGGCGGCGAACAGGGCGTCGTAGAGGGGGTTCTGATCCGGCACCTCGGAGACGTTGAGCGGCCCGCCGGTGGCACGCAGCCCGTCGCCGCCTTTCTCGTAGTTCTCCATCCGCTTGAAGATCGGCAGCACGTTGTCCCAGCTCCAGCCGCGCGCGCCCATCTGCGCCCAGGTGTCGTAGTCGAGCGGCTGGCCGCGCACGAAGACCAGGCCGTTGATCGAGCTGGAGCCGCCCAGCAGCTTGCCGCGCGGCACCGGGATCTGCCGGTTGGCGGTGCCGGGCTCGGGCTCGGAGGAATAGCGCCAGTTGGCCGCCGGATGGTCGATCAGCAGGCCGAAGCTGACCGGCAAATGGGAATAGGGGTGGCTGGCGCGCCCCGCTTCCAGCAGCAAGACCCGGTTGCGGGCGTCCTCGCTCAGCCGATAGGCCAGCGCGGCGCCGGCCGAACCGGCGCCCACGATGATGTAGTCGAAGCGGGCGTCCCCCGCCTTGCCGTTCGCCATGGCGACCCCCTTTGGCTGGTGAAAGCCTGGGCGCAAGCCGGGCCGCTTGGCAAGCCCGTGTCCGGGTTCAGTAGATATGAGACGTTGGGTTCTGCTGTCGGGTGAGGGAGAGATACTCGTTGGGGGTTCGTCCGCCAAGGGCGCCGTGCGGTCTGTGGTGGTTGTAGAGATGGGCGAAGGCATCG
>VGEV01000128.1 GCA_016869175.1 Alphaproteobacteria bacterium | reverse complement strand
CCTCCAGCGCCGGCGTAAACAGGCCGGCCGCATGAGTTCCAGCGAAAACCACAGCAGAGGTGCGTCTTGGCGAGAACAATATCGTAGCTTCCGCGACCCGACGCGCCGATTTTACCCGCATCCGGGCCATCTGGCCGCCCGCGGCGGGGCTCGGGCTTGCCAATGCGCACTCTAGGCGTCAATCTTGCCCCCAAGAGCCAGTCATCCGGTGGATGACGGGGAAATAGCCGCTGGCGGCCCGGCTTGAAAGAGCCGCCGGCCGCTTCGGACAATACCAATTCAAAACAGGGGGAAGCGGTGAACGCTCTGACGATTTACGGCGCGCCGCAGTCGCGCGCCTTCCGCACGCTATGGATGGCCAAGGAGCTGGGCCTCGACTTCAAGAACGAGCCGCTGAGCCCGCGCAGCGGCGAGACCCGCAAGCCGGAGTTCCTGGCGATCAATCCGAACGGCCACGTGCCGGCGATCGACGACGGCGGCGTCAGGCTCTGCGAGTCGATGGCCATCAACCTCTACCTCGCGCGCAAGCACGACAAGGGCCTGTGGCCCAAGAACGTGGCCGACGAGGGCCGCGCCTTCATGTGGAGCCTGTGGGCGATCACCGAGGCCGAGGCCGCGCTGCTGCCGGTGTTGATCAACCGCTTCGTGCGTCCCGGCAGCGATGCCGAGGGCGAGGCCAAGGCCCTGCCCAAGATCGACGCCATGTTGAAGATCCTGGATCAAGCCCTTGCCGGAAAGGACTATCTGCTCGGCGGCA
This sequence comes from Alphaproteobacteria bacterium, assembly GCA_016869175.1. Taxonomy (GTDB): domain Bacteria; phylum Pseudomonadota; class Alphaproteobacteria; genus VGEV01. The sequence goes on along the minus strand of VGEV01000128.1, from coordinate 11,084 downwards.
GCTTTAGCGTGGCGGATCTCAACGTGGCTTCCGTGCTTTCTTGGGCCAAGCTCTTGAAGATCGATCTCAAGGAAGTTCCGAAGGTTGACGCCTGGCTTGGCCGTTGTCTGGGAAGACCCGCCGCTAAGGTATCCTGAAGCAAGCGGCAAGCGTTACGAACACCAATGCGCTCGTAACGCTTTCCGATGGCTTTGCAGCCATTGCAGGGCGACCAGCGCCGGGCTGCTGACAATGCGGCCCTGGGCCAGGAGGACCATGGCTTCGGCGTAGGGCAGCGTGAGCACCCGGATGTCCTCGCCCTCGTCGGCCAGACCATGAATGCCGTCCGCTTGGCTCGCGTCGACCCGGGCGCAGTAGACCCGCACGAACTCCGATGTGCCGCCCGGGCTGACGAAAAAGCCGGCGACCGGCGTGAGGTCGTGCAGCGTGAGGCCAGCCTCTTCTCTTGCCTCGCGCCGGGCCACGGTTTTCGCGTTCTCGCCCGCTTCGACAATGCCGGCGACGATCTCGACCAGCCAAGGATCGGCCCAGCCGGTGGCGGCGGCACCGATGGGGAATTGCTCCACCAGCACCACGGCATCGCGCTCTGGATCATAGGGCAGCACGGCCACGGCGTGGCCCCGTTCAAACACTTCCCGGCTTAGCGGTGGTCCGAGCCCGCCGGCAAACAGACTGTGCCGCAAGCGCCAGCGGACGATGCGGAAATGCCCCTGGTAGGCCAGCTCGCGGCCGAGTTCGACGACCCGGCGCTCCAGCCCGCCGCTCATCGCCCGCGCCGCCGGTCAGCCCGCCAGCCGGCCATCCAGCGCGGGATGCGGGCCAGCATCGCCCGCTTGCCCTGCCGACGCCAATGGGCGATGTGCCAGGGGACGCCGGTCAGGCAGAGCCGGCCGGGCCTGAAGGCCAAGGCCAGCCGGTAACGGCCGGCATCGTCGCACACCCGGATTCGGCTCAAACGGTAGGCGGTGCTGCCTTCGTACCAGCAAAGCCGCGAGATTTCGGCTGGCGCGCGCGGGCGGAACAGGACGCCGGGCACCTTGCCACCGACCGCCCGGCGCAGCCCCGGATAGCTGGCGCCCTTGACCCGCCGGGCGCAGAACCCCGGCAGGCTGGCCGGGCGCAACTCGTCGTTCGCGATCGGCCTGCCCAGCACCTGGGCGAGCAGATCCTTTTCGCGCAAACTGCCGAAAAAGAAGCAGTCCGTCCCGGGAGATCGCAACGATGTCTCCTTGTGTTGCCTACCAATCGCCGAAGCCGTGCGCCATGACAAGGCCGCCGGCGCGTTTGTCCTGGCTGCTGGCCGGTCTACTGGCAATTGCGGGCTGGGTCGCGGGCGCGCGGGCGGAAACGATGCCGGATGCCGCGGCCGGCGCGGCGATCCGCCAGGTCATCGAACGCCAGCTCGCGGCCTTTCGGGCGGATGACGGCGAGACGGCGTTCGCCTTCGCCTCGCCGCTGATCCGGTCCCAGTTCGGCACGGCCGACGCCTTCATGCGGATGGTGCGGACCGGCTATCCGTCGGTCTACCGGGCAAGACAGGTGCAGTTCCGCGCGCTTGCGGTCATTTCCGGCCGGCTCGTGCAGCAGGTCGCCTTGGTCGGCCCGGACGGCAAGGCAGGGCTGGCGCTATATTTCATGGAGGCGCAGGCGGACGGCGCCTGGCGAATCGATGGCTGCACGCTGCTCGACCTGGGCGAGGAGGCGGCGTGAGTTGCCCGAAAGCCGCGAAAATTTCCCCGATGGCATTGATCCGGCCTGGCGAGGGGCGCGTATCAGCCGAATACTGATCGGCAAAGAGCCATGGGAAACAAGGCGCTCGACCGTGCACACTAAGTCCGGCTTGCCCGAACATCATCCCGAAGAGGCGTTGCTGCTGGACTACGCCTTCGGCAACGCGGCCGAGGCGGTCGCGCTCATTCTGGCGATTCATTTGGTGTTCTGCCCGCGCTGCCGGGCAACGGTCGCGGCGATGGAGAGCGCGGCCTCGCGCCTGGTCGAGGGTTTGCCGTCGCGACCGATGCGAGAGGCGGCGCTCGACCGGCTCTTGCTGCGGCTGGACGAGCCCGAGGCGGTGGCGGAACCCGATGCCGCGCTGGGCTATCCGGCGCCGCTCGCGGCCTATCTGGGCAGCGGCGAGCAGGCCCGGCCCTGGCGCAAGCTGGGCCGCGGCATCGAGCAGCTGGTGTTGCCGACCGCGCCCAGCGCGACCCGCGCCATGCTGCTGCGCGTCGCCGCGGGCCGTCGGATGCCGAAACACACCCATCGTGGCAACGAGTTGACCCTGGTATTGCAGGGCGACTATTCCGACCAGTACGGCCGCTACGCCCAGGGAGACTTCGAGGCGGCGGACGGCTCGCTGACGCACAGCCCGGCGATCGGCAAGGACGAGCCCTGCGTCAGCTTGGTGGTGCTGGACGCACCGCTGAGACTGGCCGGAGCCCTGGGACGGATCATCAACCCCTTCGTGCAACTGTAGTGTCCCGATTTCGAAGTTCGTAAGTCCATGCGGCCACACTTGTGGGATCGTCGGAATCAATGCGACACGGGCAAACCTCTGATTCGCGTGTGGCTGTGGATTCGACGTTCCTCGCCGAGGCGGCCGCCAAGATCGCAGGAACTGCAAGCCCGCCACACCAACTCGTGACGCGCCGGCGGAAGCTTCGCGCCGACGGTGAGAGACGCTAGTCTGCCGTGTCGAGGGACGCATGGGACGCGCAGGTCGGTTGTGCTTGGCCGGATGGATCGCCGCCGTGGCGAGCCTGGTCGGCACATCGTTCGCCGGCGGCAAGCGCGAACTGGCGTTCGACGTCTATCGCGAAGGCAGCCGGATCGGCCGACACGCGCTGCGGATCGAGGAGGAGGGAGGAGGCACGGTGGTGGAGGTCGACATCGACCTCAGCGTCTCGGTGTTGTTCGTTCCGCTCTACCGCTATGCCCACCGCAACCGGGAGCTCTGGCGCGACGGCCGCTTGGTGGCGCTGCAGACCTCGACCGACGACAACGGCACTGTGCACCGGGTGGAGGGACGTGCCGGCCACGACGGGTTCAAGGTGACGACCGCCAGTGGGTCGCGCCTGTTGCCGGCCCCGCTCATCCCCACCAGCTACTGGAACAAGGATTTTGTCCGGCAAAGCCAGGTGCTGAACACTCAGACCGGGCAGATCATGGCGATCCGTGCCATCGCCCTGGGCGAGGAGACCATCCTGGCCGGCGGACGCAGCATCCTCGCCCGCCGCTACCGCATCGAGGGCGAGCTTGAGCTCGAGCTCTGGTACGACCTGTCGGGCGGGCTCGCCAAGCTGCGCTTCCGAACGCTCTCCGACGGCTCGCTGATCGACTACGTGCTGCGGCCGCCGGGGCCGCAGACGTGAGCGCCGGCGGCGGTTTCCGCCCAGCGGACGGTATCGTGTGGATCACCGGCGCCAGCAGCGGGATCGGCCGCGCGCTCGCCCTGCACCTCGCGCGCCGGGACTTCAGCGTCGCCGCCTCGGCGCGCGACGCAAAGGCCCTCGCCGACCTGGCCGCCGAAGCCGCCGGAGCCGGTGGCCGGATCCTGCCCCTGCCGCTCGACGTCGCGGACCGGGCCGGGGTGGCGCAGGCTGTTGCACGACTCGAGCGCGAGAGCGGCGCCATCGTCACCGCGATCCTCAACGCTGGCACGCATCGCCCGGTCGAGGCCGGGCGGTTCGCGGCGGAGGTTTTCGACCAGGTATTTCGGGTCAATCTGTTTGGCGTCGTGAACTGCATCGCGGCGGTGTTGCCGGGCATGCTCTCACGCCGACGCGGCACCCTGGCCCTGGTATCCTCGGTCGCCGCCTATGGCGGGCTGCCGACCGCCGCCGCCTATGGTGCCAGCAAGGCCGCGGTCAGCCATCTCGCCGCCTCGCTGAAGCTCGATCTCGATGCGCTGGGCGTCCGCGTGGTGCTGATCTCGCCCGGCTTCGTCGATACACCGCTCACCCGGCGCAATCGCTTCCCCATGCCTTTCCTGATCTCGGCCGAGCGCGCGGCCGAATGCATTCGCCGTGGCCTCGAGGGCCGGGCGTTCGAGATCGCCTTTCCGCGTCGTTTCGCGCTGCTGCTCAAGGCACTCAACCTCTTGCCCTATGGCTGGTACTTTGCCGCCGTCCATCGCTTCACCGGCCGCTGAGCCGCCTTCCGCCGCGGTCGAACGCTACGCCCGCTATTGGCGGGAACTGGCGCCGGAAACGGTCGGTGACCTGCAAGGGCTGGCCGCGCCCGAGATGCGTTTCCGCGATCCCTTCAACGAGCTGCAGGGGGCCGAGGCGGTGGTCGCCATGCTGCGGCGCGCGCTGGCGGGCGGCGGCGATCTGCGTTTCGATATCACCGACATCGCGGTTTCCGGACGCGCGGCCTACTATCGCTGGCGCTGCAGCTTGTCGCATCCCCGGCTGAATGGCGCCGGAAGCTGGCGGCTCGAAGGCATGAGCGAGGTGACGTTCGACGCCGCCGGGCGCGTGCTGACGCATGTCGACCATTGGGACGCCGCCGAACAGATGTTGGCCCGGCTGCCATTCATCGGCTGGTTCGTGCGTGCGCTCCGCCGTCGGTTCAAGGAGCCGACAACGTGAGATCGTAGTCGGCCAGGTCGGGATCGTGCGTCATGCGCCAATACTCGACTAGGCTGAACGGCGTGACCGAAACCACTCGGCCGTGCCGGTTGCGGTAGTAGGTGGACATGCCGGGATGGGTCCAGATCATCCGCTCGTGCCGCGCGTCAACCTCGGCGACGAAGGCATCGTGGACCTGCTGGCGCACCTCGACCGCGGCGATGCCGTCCTCGATCATGCGCGCCAGCAGGGCGGAGATGTAGCGCGCCTGCGATTCCGCCTGGCAGATGGCGCTGCCGCCGTGGCCCAGGCCGGTGCTGGGACCTTGCATGATGAACAGGTTGGGAAAACCGGGAACGGTCATGCCGAGATAGGCCGTGGCATTGTCGTCGCCCCAGACCTGCCGCAGGTCGCGCCCGCCCGCGCCGCTGAGATTGAGGCGGGCGGCCATTTCCGTCATGCGGAAGCCGGTCGACAGCACCAGGATATCGGAGGGCCGCAGCCGGCCGTCGGCGGTGATGACGCCCCGTTCGGCGATGCCGTGGATGCGCTCGGTCACCAGTTCGACATTCGGCTGGCGCAGCGTGCGGTACCAATCGTTGTCCAACAGGATGCGCTTGCCGTAGGGCGGGTAGCTCGGCAGGCACTTCGGCACAAGATCCTGCCGCTCGCCCAGCTCGCGGATCAGATGGTCGGTCATCTCCTGCCGGTGCCGGTCGTTCACCCGGTTGAGCGCGCGCTCGGGATGCGGCCAGTCGGGGTCCTTCCGCAAGTGCGGCAGCAGCCCGTCGCCATAGCGCCAGAGCATGATGAAGCGGAACCAGGCGGCATAGAACGGCACGTTCAGCAGCAGCCATTGCTGGCCATCCGACAGCACATCGTGATAGCGCGGAATGGGCCGCGCCCATTGCGGGCTGCGCTGATAGATGTCGAGTTGCGCCACGCGCTGCGCGATGCTTGGCGCGATCTGCATCGCCGACGCGCCGGTGCCGACGATCGCCAGGCGCTTGCCGGCAAGATCGAGCCCGTCCGGCCATTGGCTGGTGTGGAACGCCCGACCCTGGTAGCCAGCCAGGCCGGGCAGGTCGGGGATGTGCGGCACGCCGAACTGTCCGACGGCGCTGACCAGCGCGTTGGCGGTCGCTTGTCTCTCGCCGGCGGCCGTCCGCAGCGCGACCCGCCAGCATCGGCCGGCCACGTCCCAGTGCGCCTGGCTGACGCATTCGTTGAAGCGGATGTGCTCGCGCAGCCCCAGTTCGTCCGCCGTGCGGCAAAGATAGTCCTGGATCTCCGAGCGCGGCGAGAAATACGCCGACCAGGGATAGCGGGGGCCGAGCGAGAACGAATAGGCATGATTGGGGGTATCGACGCCGCAGCCGGGATATCGGTTCTCGCGCCAGGTGCCACCGACCTCGCCCGCCTGTTCGACGATGACGAAGGGTATGCCAAGTCGCTTGAGGCGCGCGCCCAGGATCATGCCGCTGGCGCCGGCGCCGACGATCAGCACCCGCCACGCCGCCAGGCGCGGCACGCTCGGCGCCTGGCGCCATTGCGCATCGCGCGCCGCGAAGCCCAGTTCCTCGCGCATCATCGGCGCGTAGTCGGCGGCGATGTCCTCGGCCATGCAGACGCGCATCATCTCCAGCATCAGCGCATCGCCCGGGTCGCCGACCGCCGGCCGCTCGCCCGCCCTGGCAAGCAGCAGTTCGACCGCGGCCTGCCGGATGGCGATCTGGGCAGCGGGTCCGAGGCCGGCATCTTCCGGCGCGATGATGCGCACGTCGCGGCCGGGCAAGTAAGGCCGCTGCAGCCATTTGCGTTCGCCCGACAGATGAAAGACCACCATCAGCAGCGCCCGCAAGTCGGCCTCGGCCACCGCGCGGCGAAGCATCGCCGGCTCCAGGCTCGCAATGACGGGGTCGGCGCCGTAGGGCAGGGGACTGGCCAGGACGGACATGCCCAGGTTCAGGGCGCGGCTTGGCCACCGCGCACCAACCGGCCCGGCAGGGCGCCGGTCGGACAGCCGTCGCGATAGACCGCGACCCCGGAGACGAAGGTGGCGACATAGCCGTCCGAGCGCTGCATCAGCCGCTTGCCGCCGCCCGGCAGGTCATAGACGATCTCCGGCCGGCGCAGGCGCAACCGGTCGTAGTCGATCAGGTTGAGGTCGGCCTTGGCACCGGCGGCAATCACGCCGCGATCCGCGAGGCCGATGGCGCGCGCGTTATCGCGCGTCAGGCGCTTGACCATCCATTCGACGGGGAAACGGCCGCCCGCCGGCCGGTCGCGCGTCCAGTGGGTCAGCGCATGCGTCATGTCGGTCGCATCGCAGATGATGCCGACATGCGCGCCGCCGTCGCCCAGGCCGACCAGCGTGTGCGGGTGCGCCAGCATCTCGCGCACGCTGTCCAGGTTGCCGCCGGCGTAGTTGGTGAGCGGGCGGTAGAGGATATTGCGGCCATCGCCCGCCAGCATCGCGTCGTAGGCGAACTCGGCCGGCTCGATGCCTCGCTCGCGGGCCAGCGCGGCGATGCTCTCCTGCGGCCCGGGTTCGTAGTTGGGCGGATCGCCGAAGGGAAAGATGCGCTCCCAACTGCGCAAGCGATAGGCCAGGGCTCGGTCGGTCGGCGCTTCGCCGACCAGCCGCGCGCGAAACGCGGGCTGCCGCAGCACCGCTAGGCGCTGCGGGAAGGGCAGCGTCGCGACCTCCCGCCAGCTTGGGCAGGGCAGGAAGGGATTCTGCGACAGCTCGAAGCCCAGCAGGATGCTGGTCGGTCGGCCGCGCACCTGGCCCGTCATGGCAAGGCCGGCGGCGTTGGCCGCGGCGATATGCTCCAGCAACCGCCGCCATTCGCTGGGCCGGCTGTCGCGCTCCAGCACGGTCATGGTCATCGGCCGGCCGGATTGCCGCACGAGGCGGCGCAGCATGGCGAATTCCGGCTCCAGTTCCTCGTCGAAGTCCGCCACCATCTGCAGCCAGCCGGCACCGGCTTCGCCGACCGCCCGGGCGATCGCCGCTAGTTCGTCCTCGGCGGCGCGCAAGGTTGGGATCGGCTGGCCGTCAACGGTGCGGTGATTGAGCGTGCGCGAGGTGGAGAAGCCCAGCGCGCCGGCGCGGATGCCCTCGGCGGCAAGCGCCGCCATGCGCGCCCGGTCCTGCTCGGTGGCCGGTTCGCGCGCGGCGCCGCGTTCGCCCATGACGAACACCCGCAACGCGGCATGCGGCACTTGCGCCGCCACGTCCAGATCGAAGCGCCGCCCGGCCAGCGCGTCGAGGTAATCCGGAAACCCGCGCCAGTTCCACGGCAGGCCGGCGGCCAGCACCACTTCCGGAATGTCCTCCACCCCTTCCATCAGCCGGATCAACATGTCGCGCTGATGCGGCTCGCAGGGCGCGAAGCCGACGCCGCAATTGCCAAGCAGCACGCTGGTCACGCCATTGCAGGACGAGGGCGTCAGGTGGTTCGCCCAGGTGGCTTGCGCATCGTAATGGGTATGCACGTCGACGAAGCCGGGGATCACCAGCAGGCCGCGGGCGTCGATCTCCTCGGCCCGGCTCGGTCCCAGCTTGCCGACCGCCAGGATGCGGTCGCCGGCCAACGCCACGTCGGCCTGGAACGGACTGGCGCCAGTGCCGTCGACGACGGTGCCGCCACGGACGATCAGCGTTGGTTCAAGTGGCACGACCGGACCTCCCTGCGGCGGGCGCCGCCCAGGCTTCGCGCTGGCAGCGAAGCACAGGCGCCAACCCTTGGCAATGGAATGTGAAAGTTGGCTCCGCGGGTAGGACTCGAACCTACGACCCGACGGTTAACAGCCGTCTGCTCTACCGACTGAGCTACCGCGGAACACTGGCCCCGGCGAGCGGCGCTGTATAGCAGAGCGGGCGGCGGCCCCGCAACGCTGGCCGGGGCGGTGATTGGCTGCGGCATGCGCGGCTGTATGCTGCCGCGCGCCCCGCCAGCCCGCAGGCAGCCATTGCCCGTCGTCCTCGCCATCCTGCCGTTCTTCGCCTTGATCTTCCTGGGTTACGCCGCCGGGCGGACGCGCCTGTTCGACGCCACCGCGCTGAAGGGGCTCAATACCTTCGTCTTCTATATCGCCATGCCGCCGTTGCTGTTCCGGCTGGCCGCCGGCCAGCCGCTGCCGGCGGCGCCGTGGCGATTGCTGGCGAGCTATGCGCTGGCCGAGCTGGTGACGTTGGTTCTTGCCGGCCTGTTGCTGTTGCGGCGCGGCCGACGCGACCCGGCGGACGCCGTGGTGGGCGGCCTTGCCGCCAGCTTCTCCAACGGCGTGTTCATGGCCCTGCCGATTAGCGTCGCCGTGCTGGGCAGCACCGCCGCCTTGCCGGCGCTGCTGCTGATCGTGCTGGACAGTCTGTTCCTGTTCGCCGCTGCGGTGCTGGCGCTGGAACTGCTCGGCGCGGGCCGCGCCGGGCGCGGGCCGCGCCTTCGCCTGGCCGGCCTCAAGCCGGCCCTGCTGAACCCGCAAGTGCTGGCCATCGTCGGTGGCTTGGCCGCGGCCCTGGTGGGGCTGTCGTTGCCTGAGGTGTTGGAGCAGATCCTCGATCTCCTGGGCCGCGCCGCCGCGCCCTGCGCCCTGGTCGGCCTTGGCGCCACGCTGGCGCTCGGGCCGGCGCGCGGGCTGCGCGGCGAGGTGCTGGTGCTGGTCGCCCTGAAACTGGCGGTATTGCCGGCCTTGGTTTGGCTGGGCGGCAGCTTCCTCTTCCGGCTGCCGGATCACTGGCTCCAGGTTGCCGTGCTGGCGGCGGGAATGCCGACCGGCGCCACCGCCTATGTGGTGGCCCGCCAATATGATCGCCTGGTGGAGCCGGTCTCCGCGGCGATCGTGCTGTCCACGGCGCTGTCGCTGCCGAGCGTCTCGCTGCTGATCCTGTTGCTGGTGCCTGGCTGAGCGGCGGCCGGCTTGTTGGCGCGGCCGGGCCGGTGTAAGTCCGCGTCATGGAGCAACGGGTACGGCAATTCCGCCAGCGGCTCTATCGCTGGCCGCGCTCGGCCCGCGTGGCGGCGGGTTGCGCCCTGGTCGTGGGCGGCCTGCTCGGCTTCCTGCCGATCCTGGGCTTCTGGATGGTGCCCCTGGGCCTGGTGGTGCTCTCGGTCGACGTGCCGGTGGTCAGACGGCAGCGGCGCAGGCTGGAAGTGTGGTGGGGCCGCAGGCGGGCGGAGCGGCGATGGCGTGGCTAGCGGCGACTGGAGGCGCGGGCCGGATTCGAACCGGCGTCCACAGCTTTGCAGGCTGCTGGATAGCCACTCTCCCACCGCGCCGTCGTGGCGTACTTAAGCCGCCGGCCGACCGCGGTCAACGTCGTCGCCGCCGATTTGCTTGGCGCGGCGGTTGCTCTATACCTCGGCCGGTTTGGCGACAGACGAGAGGGCGGCAATGAGCGACCCGGCGATCCGCCGACGCAGCATGGTGCAAGGCCAGGTGCTGACCAACAAGGTGACCGACGAGCAGGTCACCGAGGCCTTGTTGACGGTGCCGCGCGAGGCCTTCGTGCCGCGTGAATTGCGCGGTGTTGCCTGCGTCGACGAAGACCTGCCGTTGGCGCCGGGCCGCTACCTGATGGAGCCGATGGTGCTGGCCCGATTGCTGCAGGTCGCCGAGCTCAAGGACAGCGAGAGTGTGCTCAACGTCGGCTGCGGCACCGGCTATGTCGCGGCGGTGCTGGCGCGGTTGGCGGGCGGCGTGGTGGCGCTCGAGAGCCAAGCCGAACTGGCGGCCCGCGCGCGCCAGCTGCTGGCGCAGCAGGGCGTGGCCAATGTGGTCATCGTGGAAGCGGATCTGCCGGCGGGGCATGCGGCGCAAGCGCCTTACGATGCGATCTTGATCGAAGGGGCGGTCGAATGCCTGCCCGCGGCATTGCCAGGGCAACTGGCGGAAGGCGGGCGCCTGATCTGCATCGAGCGGACCGGTGCCGTCGGTCATGCCGTGCTCTATCGCAAGGTTGGCGGGCTGGTCGCGCGCCGCGAGTTGTTCGACGCGCAGGCACCGCTGCTGCCGGGGTTCAGCAAGCCGCGCGGCTTCCGCTTTTGAGCCTCGCCGCCGACGTTCCGCCGGAGATCGCTCCGCGCGAACTGGCCGGGTGGCGCGCGGACGGACGCGACGTCGTCGTGTTGGACGTGCGCGAGCCCTGGGAGGTGGCGATCTGCTGCTTGCCCGGCAGCACAGTGATTCGCATGGCCGAGTTGCCGGCGCGCACGCACGAACTGCCGCGCGACGTGCCGCTCGTGGTGCTTTGCCATCATGGTGTGCGCAGCCGCAACGCCACGCAGTGGTTGCGGGAAGCCGGCTTTCGCAATGCTTGCAACCTCAGCGGTGGGATCGACGCCTGGGCTCGGGCTGTCCGGGTTCGCACAGAAGTGAGGCGGGTTGAGTAAGGGAAGGGGTTCTCCGAAGCTCGGGTTGCTGAGACTCGAAGCAAAGGAGAACCCCATGCAGGTGTTTGGCCTGCCCGGTCAGGTTATCAGGAACGCCAAGCTGGCGTCGCGGATC
>VGEV01000127.1 GCA_016869175.1 Alphaproteobacteria bacterium | reverse complement strand
AACGGTCTCTACAAGGCCGAGGTCATCCACCGGAGGGGGCCGTGGCGCTCCTTCGAGGCCGTCGAGTACGCTACCCTCGAATGGGTCGACTGGTTCAACAACCGGCGTATCCTGGAGCCCATCGGCAGCATCCCGCCGGCCGAAGCCGAGGAACGCTACTACGCCATGGCAGACCAACCTGCCATGGCCGCGTGACTCAAACGACAATGCCTCCAGGAAACCCGGCGCGGTTCACTCCCTGCCCATCACATCATGGTCCCTCGTGAATAAACCGGGCTAGCCTCAGCATGATCTTTCCTATTCGCGGTTTCTTTCCGCGCACTGTGGATATCCCTTTTTCTTGGGCGGTTCAGCCAAGCCTACCCCCAACCCTCGTTGCGTTTGAGCTTGGCAAGGAAGCCCGGCCGCGTCAGTACCTCGCGGTTCACCACGTGCTCGGGCGTCTGGCCGGCCATGACCGCGGCGATCTGCGCGCGGTTGACCTCGGCCATGGTGGCGAACATCTGGTCCGACCAGCCGAGCGCGTGCGGCCCGAACAATGCGTTGTCGAGCTTGAGGATGGGGTCGTCGGCCGGCGGCGGCTCGGGATCGAACACGTCGAGCCCGGCACCGGCGATCCGACCGGTCTTGAGCGTCGCCACCAGCGCCGCCTGCTCCACCACCGGTCCGCGCGCGGTGTTGATCAGGAAGGCGGTCGGCTTCATCAGCGCGAGCCGCCGGGCATTGGCCAGATATCGGGTCTCCTCGTTCAACGGACAGTTGAGACTGAGGAAGTCCGCCTGTCGGAAGACGTCGTCGAGCGCCAGCATCTCGACGCCGAGCGCCCGCGGCAAGTCGGGCGAGACATAGGGGTCGTGCGCGATCAGCCTGAGCTCGAACGGCTTGGCGAGCCGTGCCACCTCGGCCCCGATGTTGCCCAGCCCGACAATGCCCAGCGTGCGGCCGACGAGCCCCGTGCCATGCTGATCCAGCCGCTCGTTCCAACCGGGCGCGCCCTTGCGGCTGATGCGGTCCTTGGCCATCAGGCGATGGGAGAGCGCCAGCAGGAACGCCAGCACGGTCGTCGCCATCGGCCGCCGGACCCCCGGCGGCGTGATGGCGATCGCCACGTCCGCCGAAGTGCAGGCCGGCACGTCGAGCGTATCGTAGCCTACCCCCATCCGGGCGATAAGACGCAGCCGGCCGACGCCCTGCAACGATGGCGCGGATACCTGTTCGCCCAGCAGCACCACGGCGTCGAACTGGCCGAGCATGCCGGCGGCGAGCGGCTGGCCCTGCGGCAGTTCGACGAGGTCGATGCGCGGATCGCCGCCCAGCGGCGACAGGTCATAGGCCGGGAAACCAGGCCGCCCGTCCGGGCGCTTGAGATAGGCGCTATAGCCGACCCGGAACTTGCTCATCGCTTGCCCCCGCGGCCGCGGCCACGGGTGCCCGCCCGCAGACCGTCCAGACCTTCGCGCAGCGCCGCCTGCAACAGCCAGACATCGCCCGAATAGCAGATCGTGTCGAAGCCCATGCGCTGGTAGGCGAGCCCGTCCTTCACGTTCTGCACCATCCGCCCCAGCGGCTTGCCATGCCGCTTGGCGGCCGCCAGAACGGCGGCGATGGCGCGCCTGAAGTCGGGATGCTCGAACTCGCCCGGGATACCCAGGCTGCAACTCAGGTCGAAATGCCCGATCCACAAGACATCGACACCGCGCGTCGCCGCGATCTCGTCGATATTGGCCACCCCCTCCGCCGTCTCGATGAGCGCGACAAAGGTGGTGCGCCGGTTGGCGGCCGTCAGTTTCGCCATCACCGGACCGGCGGTGTAGCGGTCGTGCGCCACGCCCAGCGCCACGCCGCGACCGCCCTGCGGCACGTATTTCATGAAACCCAGGATCCGCTTCGCCTCGGCGGCGGAGGACAGCATCGGCAGCATCAGTCCTTCGGCGCCGACGTCGAGCGCGGTGGCGATCTGCGAATAGTCCTTGCCCGGCGGGCGCACGATGGTGGGCAGGCCCGCCGCCTCCAGATAGCGCAGCGTACGCTTCACGGTCTCAATGCCGAAGCCGCTGTGTTCCATGTCCAGGAACACGAAATCGGGACCGCACGCCTTCAGGATGTGCCCGATTCCGGGCGTGTCGAACTCGATCACCATGGTGCCGAGTTTCGCTCCGCGGCGCCGGAACACCGCCTGCAACGTTTCACCCGCCATCGCTCCCCCCCAGCCCTGTGTCGCGGGGGTCATCTTGCCCGCCCGGGCTGGGGTTTGACCAGCACGGCGGCTTTGCGCCCTAGCGACGGGCCGTGGCCTGTTTCGCCGGCTTGGCCGGTTCCGGCAGCTTGGCGTCGGTCAGGTCGGCGGTCGACAGATCGCAATCGGCCAGGCTGGCGCCCAGCAGGTTGGCGCCGTTCAGCCTGGTGCGGTTCAGGCTGGCGCCGCTCAGGTTCGCATCCACCAGGTTCGCCGGCCAGAACCGGCCGGTCGACTTGCCCGCGCGGTCGCGGATTTCGGCGGCCGCCAGATTGGCGCCCGTCAGGTCGGCCTCGGTAAGATCGCAGCCCTTCAGGGCAGCACCCGACAAGTCGGCCTCGACGAAACTGGCGCGCGCCAGGTTGGCGCCCGAAAAGTCGGCCATGGCCAGCTGTGCCTTGCTCAGCCGGGCGCCGGACAGCGAGGCGTTGCGCAGACTGGCGCCGGACAGATTCATGCCGGACAGATCGACACAGTCGAGACTGGCACCCTCCAGCACGCAACGCTGCCCGCGCGCGCCGAACGAAACGATCCAGTCCTGGTGCTCCAGCAGGGTGCGCCGCAGATCTGGGTTGATCTGATCCAGCGAGACCACCATGACCGCGCCCGTCAGGTCGGCGCCGCTCAGGTCGACATTGTCGAGCTTGGCATCGAGCAGGCTGGCGCCGCGCAGGTTGCAGTCCTTGACCGTGGCGCCGGAAAGGTCGGCCCCGGTCAGGTTGGCACCCGCCAGATTGGCCCCGGTCAGGTCGGCGCCGGTCAGATCGGCGTCCTTGAGGATCGACTTGCCGAGATCGGCGCCAATCAGCTTGGCGCCGCGCAGCACGGCATCGGTCAGATCGGTCTGCGACAATATCGCATTGGCGAGATAGGCGCCCGACAGGTTGGCGCCGCGGAGCTGGGCCCCGCGCAGATCGCTGCCGGTCAGGTTGGCCTGCGTCAGGTCGGCGCGTCGCAGATCGACTGCGAACAAGTCGGCTTCGCGCAGGTCGGCCTTGGCCAGGCTGCTGTCCGACAGCTTCACGCCGGTCAGCTTGCCGCCGCGCAGCTCAACCGCGTCAAGGTTACTGCCGCGCAGATCCGCCATTGTCAGGTTGGCGCGAATTCCACCGTTCTGGGTGCGGAGCCAGCGCTTGTGCTTGACCAACAGCTCATGCAGTTCCAGTGGGGTCATTGCCGCAGTGGCCAAGGTGAAGGTTCGCGAGCCTACCCGCGTCAATCTAGATGAAGTATGAACATGGCCGCTTGCCGCGACCCGACGCCATCGCTACGCTCCCCGCGTAAGCGGCTGAGACGGCAAGATGATGAGCGATCCGCATTTCCATTCCCACCACGACATGGGCGGTGGGCCGGCGGGCCCGGTCGAACGGGGTGAACACGACTACGCCTTCTGGGAGAAGCGGGTGGATGCCCTGATGGTGCTGCTGAGCTCGCCCCAGCGACAGTTGATCAGGGTCGACGAACTGCGCCGCGCGATCGAGAGCCTGGGCCCGGACGTCTACGATCGGCTCAGCTATTACGAACGTTGGATCGCGGCCATCAGCAGGCTGATGGTCGAGAAGGGCGTGCTCGGCGGTGCCGAGATCGATGCCCGTATCGCTGATCTGCGCCGGCGCGGGGTGGGCAAGACATGAAACCGCGATTCCGCACAGGCCAACCCGTCACGGTGCTGCAGGCTTGGCCACGGACGCATTGTCGGACGCCGTTCTACTGCCGCGGCAAGACCGGCATCATCGAACGGCTGTGTGGCGCTTTCCGCAATCCCCAGGAGCTGGCCTATTCCGGCGAGGGCCTGCCCAAGTCGCCGCTCTACCGGGTGCGCTTCCGCCAACAGGACCTGTGGCCCGGCTATCGCGGCAAGTCCGAGGACACGGTCGACATCGAGCTATACGAGTTCTGGCTGGAACCGGCCGCCTGAGCGGCCATGGAGCAAAGCGATGGCGACGCATGAGACCCACGGCCAGCACGATCACAACCACGCGCATGACCACGCGCCGCTGCCCGATCGCGACGGCGCCTGGAGCGACGCGCAGTATCTTGAGGCAGCGGTGCGGGAACTGCTGCTCGAAAAGGGCATTCTGACGGCCGACGAGATCCGGCGGCAAATCGAGGCGATGGACCGGCGCAGTCCCGAACAGGGCGCCCGCGTTGTGGCACGCGCCTGGGTCGATCCTGGCTATCGTCAGCGACTGCTGCAGGACGGCACGGCGGCGGTGCGCGAGCTCGGCATCGAAATCGAGCCGGTCCATCTCATCGTGGTCGAGAACACGGAGCGTGAGCACAACCTCGTTGTTTGCACGCTCTGCTCGTGCTATCCGCGCAACCTGCTGGGTCTGCCGCCGGATTGGTACAAGGCGAGGGCCTATCGCAGCCGCGCGGTCAGCGAGCCACGCACCGTGCTGGCCGAGTTCGGGACGGCGATCCCCGACCATGTGGCGGTGCGGGTGCATGACAGCACCGCCGACATGCGCTACATGGTGCTGCCCCGCCGGCCGAGCGGAACGGAGGGAATGGGCGAAGCCGAGCTTGCCGCCCTGATCAGCCGCGACAGCATGATCGGCGTCGTCACGCTGGCCCCACCGAAGCCCTGAATCGGCGTCAGACTTCCAGCTTGGCGACGTAGTCGGACAACGCCTGGCTCGCGCGCGCAAGGGCGCCGCGGGCCTGTTCGATCAGCGGCGCCAACTGCTCCAAGCGGTTTTCCTGCTGGCCCAGCTTGTCGAGATAGCGCTGATGGATCTGGCTGTCGCGCGGGATCCGTGCCAAGTTATCGCGCAGTCGCGTCTGATCCGCGGCGATCTCCTTGCGCTCCTGCTCCAGCTGTTCCACTTGGCGGCGCTGCCCGTCCATCGCCGCGCGCAGCTTGCCCATCTCCTCCAGGGCGCGCTTCAGCTTGGCTTCCAATTCCGGCGCGCTCACATAGGCGGCGATCTGCGCCGCTGTCAGGTCGAACAGCCGGTAGCTCTGCTCGATCGGACGCTCGAGCACCACCTCCTGCACCGCCGTTGCGCCCGGCTTCAGCGCCGTGCGCAACCGGTAATGCCGCGGGGTCAGTTCGACGTCGCGCTCACCCGGTTGCGCCAGCTTGTAGTTGCCGCCCAGACGCTCGTGCTCCAGGATCACCAGCCGCTCCTCGCCGGGCGCCCCGACGACGCGATAGCTCGCGCTGCGTCGCTCGATCAGCTGCAAGCGCAACAGGCCGCCCGCGATCGTGCCCTTGGCCAGACGCTGGGTCCTGCGATCCTCACGGTCGACGGTCAGCTTGCTGTCCAGCGCGAAGCTCAGCATCCGGCTCTCCCCCACCGGCAGAGCCGCAAGACGCGCGTCGCCGGCGAAGGCCGGCGCGCCGCCGCCGCCGCGCTCGAACAGTGCCAGCACGCCAAGCGGCAGGCCGCTCGCGCCGTCGTTCCTAAACCGGACCGCGGCAAGCGGGTGCCGGGCATGCGTCTCGCGCTGGTAGAGCGCCACGCTCTCGACCGGCAGGTCGCGGTCGATGAGCGGCAGCAGCAGCGTCTCACCCGCCGGCAGATCGACCGGCCGGCCATAACGGAAGACGACTTGCGTCGTCGCCTCTTCGGCTTCCGTCGCCACCGCACCCTTGGCCAGTTCCTGGTCAGCCTTCTGCCCCGCCGCTTCGTCGCTTTCGTTCGCCACCTGGCGGGCTAGCACCGCCGCAGGCGAGGCCAATATCCCCATCAGCTGGCGATCTTGCAGTCGCGCCTCCCTTGGCGCCGGAGCCGCCGGAACCGTGCGCTCGTCGGCCGGCGGCAGCACACGGCCCAGCACTTCAACCGGAACCTCGGGCCGGGAAATGAAATAGGCCGTGTAGAGCGCCTGACGGAAAGTGACCGGGTTGCCGGCGACCACCGTCAGTTCGACTTGCCGCCAATCGTGCCCGCTCAGGTTTTCCAGCACCGCCCAGCCCTGCAACCGGCCCTGCTTTGCCGACGGAGCGCCATCCAGCACCAGCCGGTAGCTCGCCTTCCACAACGGCGCCTCGGCGACATAGCCGACGCGGACCTTGCGCTGACCGCGGCCCAGGCTTTCCAGCGCCAGCACGCGCCGCTCCCGAACGCCGTGCCGCGCCACCGCTGCCAGCGCCTGCTCGACCCGGGCCTGCAAGGCCGGATCGACGAACGTGAGTGTCTCGGCCTCTTCCAGCAACAACTGCTGCAATCCTGCCACGGTCATCACGCCGACCCGATGCCGTCGCACCGTGCCGGCGGCGTTCGGCAACTGGATCTCTTCCACCAGCGCCTGCATGATGCAGCCCTTGAGCGGCCGGGGGCCGGCCACCTGCACTTCCGCGCCCTGCAACGCGTTCAGCAACGCTACCGGCGATTCCAGCGCCGCTTGGGGGAAGGGCAGGTCGCGAAAGGCTTCCTCGATGGGCGCACGGCCCGGCAAACGCACCGCGCCCACGCGGCCGGCGTCGTCGAACACCACCAAGCTTTTCAGCACATCGTCCACTTGGTCGACGCGAACCGGCAGGCTGAGCTGCGCATCGCCCGTTACGCTCGCCTCGAACTCGAAATAGCCAACCCCGCCGGTCGACAGCAATACCCGTTTGAGCGCGAGATCCTGCGCCAGGGCCGGCGACGTGCCCAGCACCAGGCCCAGAACGACAATGGCTCGTGCGTTGCGCATGCTTGGCCTCCTCCCGGCGGCCATCCTGGTCGGCGATTGTGGCCGCAACAGGGCCGGTTCGCGTCGCAACTAGGTCGCTGTTCTCCAGCCGAGCCAGCGAAACAGCAAGGGCGCCAGCAGCACGATGGACATCACGCGGCAGAGATGCAAGGTGGAGACGAAGGCGGCATCGTAGTGCAACGACAGGGCGATCAGCGCCATCTCGGCCAGGCCCCCGGGGGCCAGCGCCAGCAGCAGCACATGATGGTCGATACCGAGCAGCGGCGCCATGGCCTCGGCATAGCCGACCGCCAGCAGCAGCATGATGGCGCTGGCACCGACCGCCAGCAGAACGGCCTTGCCAAGGGCGCGGAAATCCAGACCGACGAAGCGGGCGCCCACCGCCGCGCCGACCACCACCTGGGCGCCGGCCACCAATTGCCAGGGCGGCCCACCCTGGACGATGTCCAGGAGATAGATGGCGGCGCTGAAGGCGAGCGGGCCGAGCAATTGCGCGCTGGGAATACGCACCAGCCGCGCGACGTAGAACCCCACCCCGGCCGCAAGTGCCAGGATCGACAGCTCGAGCAGACTGGCGACCGGCCGCCCGCCGATCGGCCCCGCACTGGCGCCGATGGGCAGGCCCGCCACGTCACGCAAATAGAACGGCAGGACGAACACCAGGATCAGAATGCGCGTCGCATGCGACAGGGCGATCCGGCGCGGGTCGCCGCCGCTTGCCTCGCCGACCAGCGCCATCTCGCCGAGCCCGCCCGGCGTTGCCGAGAAGAACGCGGTCACCCGGTCGAACCCGCCAAGCCGGTGGAAAAAGTGCGTGACCAGGGTAGTGGCCAGTACGACGTAGCCCAGGATTGCGACCGCCGCCGCCGCCCAATGCACGAGCTGGCCCAGCACCTGCGGCGTGAAACTGCTGCCGAGCAAGGTGCCGAGCACGGCCACCATGGCCGATCGCACGGGCCGCGGCATGCGCAGCGGCGCGCCGGCCAGCGCTGCCAGCGTGGTGGCGCACATCGCGCCCAGCATCCAGGCCAGCGGCAAGTGAAGCAGATAGAAGATCGTGCCGCCGATTGCGCCGACCGCCACGGTCAACGCGATGCCTTGCAGCCGCCGGCGCCCCTTCACCGCCGGTACCGTCCCAGCCGGACTGCCGTCTGTCCCGGTTTCAAGTCGCGGCCCGGCATGATCAGGACGCATTCGTCATGCGGCGTCCGCACGGCCCGCTCGCCGTCATGCGCGATGAGCGTGCCCGCCTTGGCGATGCATTCGAGGCCGCGATAGCTCTCCGCGAAGCGGAAGCGCTCGCTCTCGACGGTGACCGCCTGCACCACGTCGATGACGAGCGGATCCCGGCACGGCGCCACGGCAGCGTCCGTCATGCCGACCGCGGCGAGAAACCGCCGGCTCACCTCATGCGCGACCGCGACACTCGACAGGCTGCCGTGCCGCCCGCACTCGACCAGCAACGCGGTCTTGTGCGAAACCGGATCGGCGAAACCGCCATGATCGCGCATGCGCGGGCCGGCACGATGCCCGGCATCGACCACGAGATGGCGCGGACCGCCCACCCTGAGGGCCAGGTCGAGCGAACGCGGCAGCACGCCGCAAAGGGTCAGCGCAGGACATTCGCTTTGCATCGAGTGCAGGTCGAGCAGGAAGTCGGCTTCCTCCACTAGCGGGCGTATGGCACGCGCCCGCGCCAGCTCGACCGACTGCCGCTCGCTGTCCAGTATGGCGGGGGACCACAGCCGGTTCAGGTCTTCATCGACAAATCGGCTATTGCACGGGGAAGCGGGATCGAAACGGCCATAGGCGTCGACGTTGACGATGCAGAGCAGCAGCGTGCCGCGGACCGGCCGGAAGCCTTGCCTCAGGAACCGATCAAGGGCATAAGCGCCACATAGTTCGTTGCCATGTGTCAGGGCGGTGATCAGCGTCGTGGGGCCAGGAATTTCTGCCACCAGGCGGTGCGCGTAGGCGATGCCGGTATTCCCTTGCCGATGGGCTTGGAGATCGAGCGCCGGGAACTCGAAAGCATCCGTCATGCCGGCCCACCCATTCAGGCCTCCGGCTTGCGCCAGATGCGCGGCAGGCCGTGCAGGTCGACCCGATCGCGCAGCATGGGGCGAAACTCCAGCCAGAAGCCGGACGCCTCCAGGTAGCGCGCGAGTTCGATGCCGGACGGGTTCCAGTCGACGGCGCCGTGGTCGCGGATGTAAAGCACGCCGCCCGGGCGCAGGACCCGGCGCAGCAGTTCGACCACAAACACGGCCAGCAACGGCGACAGTTCCGGCAGAACTTGCGAGCAGATCGCCAGATCGAAATAGCCATCTGGCAACAGATCGTGCCGCCATGTCGGCAGATGGTGGCAGCCGGTGGCGGTGTCGTCCAGCGCGAACCGGCCCTCCTCCACATAGTCGGCGAGGCCGCCCGCCAAAGCGCCGAGATAGACGTGCTGAAGGCAATACGGCAGCGCGATGGCGTCCATCGCGACATAGGTGGCGCCGGGTTCCAGGGCCAGCAGCAGGTTGGCTTGCCGGCCGAAGCCGGCGCCGAAATCCAGCACCCGCCGCAGCCGATGCCGCTCCGGACGGGGGTAGAGCCGGGGGAACAGATAGTCCTGCGCGTCGAGCAGCGCGAAGGCACGCAAAACCGGCGGCTCCACACCGATGCCGAGCCGCTCCAGAACCGAACGATCGCGCGCTTCCGCTTGTTCGATGAGCGGCTTCAGCCGATCGAGCGGCAGATAGTTGAGCACCGGCGCGCCGCGGCCCCAGTTGAACCAGCGAACCAGATCCGCCGGACCTTCATATCGCGTGAAGTCCTGCGGGTAGTCCGCGGGATACTTACCCGCCCGGACCTGCTGGTAGTGCCATCCGACGAGCCAATCGGGTGCATGCTTCGCCCGGTCGGCCTGCAAGCGATCGCCAAACCGCTCCAGGATCGCCGCCTTGGATCTTGGCAGGCTCACGGAATGAACTGCTCGTGCAGAATGCGTTCATCCAGGCTGTGCTCGGCATCGAACAAGAGCTGCAGGGCGATGCCGCGTTCCTCGAGCACATGCACTTCCTGCACATCGCGCACTTCGGTGTTGTCGGCCACCGCGCTGACCGGTCGTTTGTTGGCTTCCAGGATCTGCAGCCGGATGTTGGCGCGTCGCGGCAGCAACGCACCCCGCCACCGGCGCGGCCGGAACGCGCTGATAGGCGTCAGGGCCAAGACGCCCGCATCGAGCGGCAGGATTGGTCCATGTGCCGAGAGGTTGTAGGCCGTGCTGCCGGCCGGGGTCGAGACCAGGACGCCGTCGCAAATCAGTTCCGGCACCCGAATCCGGTCGTCCACGGCGATGGCGATCTTGGCGGCCTGCCGTGTCTCGCGCAGCAGGGAGACCTCGTTGATCGCCAGACCGTCATGCGGCCTACCATGTTGATCGCAGGCGTGCATGCGCAAGGGATAGAGCGTGGACAGTTCGGCCCGCTCCAACCGATCCGGCAGGTCGGCCAGCCGATACTCGTTCATCAGGAAGCCGACCGTTCCCCGGTTCATGCCGTAAATCGGCTTGTTGGCACCCATGTAGCGGTGCAGCGTCTGCAGCATGAAGCCGTCGCCGCCCAGCGCCACGATCAGGTCGGCGTCGTCGGCCGCGCAGTGGGCATAGCGCGCCTGGAATTCGCTCAACGCCTCCTGTGCCACCGGCGACTCGCTGGCCACGAAGCCGATTTTCCTTGCAGCCATGCGAAACGGCACCTGGGTGTTCTAGACGGGCGGGCCGACAGTATAGCCGAGCCGCCTGCGCGAGCCAGCGCGCCGGCCGCTCAGCCGCCGGTGACGCTCATGTGCCGGGCGACCGCGGGAGCGCGGTGGCGGCGGTCGATGATGAAATCGTGCCCTTTCGGCTTTCGTCCGATCGCCTCGTCGATCGCGGCGCAGAGCGCCGCATCGTCGGCGCTGGCGCGCAGTGGGGCGCGCAAGTCGGCGCTATCATCCTGGCCCAGGCACATGAACAACATGCCGGTGCAAGTCAGCCGGACACGATTGCAGCTCTCGCAGAAATTGTGGGTGAGCGGGGTGATGAAGCCAAGCCGCCCGCCAGTCTCCTTCACCCGCACATAGCGCGCCGGGCCGCCGGTGCGATAGTCGATGTCCTCCAGCGTGTAGCGCCGCATCAACCGCGCCCGGACCACCGACAGCGGCAGGTATTGCTCGGTCCGATCGCCGTCGATGTCGCCCATCGGCATGGTTTCGATCATGGTCAAATCGTAGCCCCGGCCATGGCACCAGGCGACCATGTCCTCAAGCTCGTCTTCGTTCACCCCTTTCAAGGCGACCAGATTGATCTTGATCGCCAGGCCCGCCCGTTCGGCCGCCTCGATACCGGCCAGCACCTTGTCGAGACGGCCCCAGCGCGTGATCCGCTGGAACTTCGCGGCGTCGAGCGTATCGACCGAGACGTTGATCCGGCGCACCCCGGCGTCGCGCAGCTCGGCGGCGTGCCGTGCGAGCTGGCTGCCGTTGGTGGTCAGCGTCAGCTCGTCCAACGCGCCCGAGCCCAGATGCCGCCCGAGCCGGCGGACCAGCCACATCACGTTGCGCCTCACCAGCGGCTCGCCGCCGGTCAACCTGAGCTTGCGCACCCCCTTGGCCACGAAGGCGCTGCACAGGCGGTCCAGTTCCTCCAGGCTCAGCACCTCGGCCTTGGGCAGGAAGGTCATGTCCTCGGCCATGCAATAGACGCAGCGGAAGTCGCAGCGGTCGGTCACCGACACCCGCAGGTACCGGATACCGCGGCCGTAGGGATCGATCATGCTGCCCATCGCCTTGTTTCCCCGCGCCTGCCCGGCCGAACCCGTCGGCCATCCGCACGTCGCGGGTATATTTAGGGCGACCCTTGGCCCGGGCGCAATGGCGGCCACCCCGATCAGCCGTTGGGATCAAGATCCTCTAGCCCGGTTTATTCACGAGAGGCCATGATGTGATGGGCAGGGAGGCAAGGCGATCACGCGGCATGCGTGGTCGTTGCGTCTTTTTCATCGCGGGTTGGTTTGTCGGGTGTCGGGTTATTGGTTTGGGAT
>VGEV01000126.1 GCA_016869175.1 Alphaproteobacteria bacterium | reverse complement strand
TCGAAGGCAAGACCTTCCGCGAGGTGCCGCTGGCGGCCGAGCTTATCGTGGCGAGGGACCCCAGAAGCCTTGAGCGGGTCGGCGGGGCGCTGCTGCGGCTGGCGCTGTTCATGCTGGCCGACCATCTGGCGGATACGAAATAATATTGCGTAATAATCTTGCGTAGCGGCCGGCTGTGGGGCAGATTGCGCTCAAGCTGGCATCGTTGCGTTCAGCTTTTGCAGGGGCGAGGTTTTTGCCCCGCCGCCCGACCGCAGCCCTGCGAAATCGTGCCAGTTGGTCGCATATTGGTCGCACAAGCGTTAGCGGCAAGATCGAACGAACAACTAAATCATTGACGAATATGGCGGACTCGAGAGGATTCGAACCTCCGACCTCTGCCTTCGGAGGGCAGCGCTCTATCCAACTGAGCTACGAGTCCACAGTGGCGGAATCATAGGGGAAGTCAGCATTACTGACAATCGCGCACCGGCCGATCCGCCGGTTCGTGCACGGCGATCCCGCGGTTGACAGCCTGGGATGCCATTCGTAGTTTGCGCCCGCCTCGACTGTGCCGGGCCGGTTGGCGGTGCAGCGGTGGCGGGCGGCTGGGCCGCCGGCTGGTCACGTCGATGGGGGAACCGAGCGAGCCGGAACCGTTGCGCGAGCTGGGCGCGCGCATTGCCAAGGTGCGCGAAACGGCGGGATTGGCCAAGCCCCCGCCGGAACGCGAGCAGGCGCAAGCGGCCTCTGGCATGGCGATGGCGATGCGGCTGGCCATCGAGCTGGTGGTGGCGGTGGTGGTCTCCGCCGGGCTTGGTTGGGTGTTCGATCGCTGGCTGGGCACCGGGCCGTGGTTGATGTTGGGCATGCTGGTGCTGGGTTTCGCCGCGGGCATCAACAACGCCGTCCGTGCGGCGCTGCGGATGGATCGGCAGACCGCCGAACGGCTGGCGGCGGAGCGGCGCGACGGCCAGGCGCGCTAGGGTTAAGGACGGTCGGGGGAACGCGTGGCGGCAGAACGGCAGATCGGTCACGACAGCCCGATGCATCAGTTCGTGATTGGCAGGTTCGGCGAGTTCCATGTGTTCGGTTTGGACGCCAGCCTGTCGAAGGCGGCGGTGTTCATGTTCGCGGCGATGGCCGTGGTGGTGCTGTTTCTGACGCTGACGGTGCGCGGCCGGGCGCTGGTGCCGGGTCGTTGGCAGGCCGTCACCGAACTGTGGTACGTATTCATCGCCGACATGGTGAAGGAAACCGTCGGCGGCGAAGGCCGGCGCTACTTCCCCTTCGTGTTTTCGCTGTTCAGCTTCATCGCGCTCTGCAACCTGATCGGCATGCTGCCCTATTCCTATACCGTTACCAGCCACATCGCGGTGACCGGCATACTGGCGCTTATGGTGTTCCTGCTGGTCACGGTGATCGGCTTCCAGCGGCATGGCGCGCACTTCCTTTCGTTCTTCGTGCCCAAGGGAGTGCCGGCGCCGTTGCTGCTGCTGGTGGTGCCGATCGAGGTGCTGTCGTACTTCATGCGGCCGATCAGCCATTCGGTGCGCCTGTTCGCCAACATGACGGCGGGCCACACCATGCTGAAGGTGTTCGGTCTGTTCGTCGTGCAGATGGGTGTGTTCGGCATTCTGCCGTTGGCCCTCATCGTGGCGCTGACCGGCCTGGAAGTGGTGATCGCGTTGCTGCAGGCCTATGTCTTCACCATCCTCACCTGCCTCTACCTCAACGACGCCATCCACCTGGAGCACTAACGGTATCGCCCGGCCGGGCATTACCGCCTCGCGTTCAACCCCACGCTTGCTAGGGAGCATCAACATGGGTCCTGAAGCCGCCAAGCTGATCGGCGCCGGTCTTGCCGCCATCGCCATGGGCGGTGCCGGCGTCGGCATCGGCATGATCTTCGGCAACTACGTCGCTGGTGCCATGCGCAATCCCGGCGCGGCGCAGCAGGTGTTCGGCCGCGTCATTCTGGGCTTCGCCCTGACCGAGGCCATCGCGCTGTTCGCCTTGGTGGTGGCGCTGATCATCCTGTTCGTGTTCTAGGCCAAGCGCGCGAGCTGGCGGGCACGCCATGCCGCAATTCTGGCTAGAAGACTTCATTCCCCAGCTGTTCTGGCTGGTGGTGGCGTTCGCGCTGTTCTACCTGCTGCTGTCGCGGGTGACGCTGCCACGCATCGCCGAGGTGTTGGAGGCGCGGCAATCGCGGATCGCCTCCGACCTGGACAAGGCCGAGCGACTGCAGGCCGAGGCGAGGGAGGCGCTGGCCAGCTACGAGGCGACGCTGGCGGAGGCGCGGAACACGGCGCAAACCCTGCTGGCGGAACGCTTGGCGGGGGTCACCGCCGAAGCCGACCGCAAGCAGGCGGCGCTGGCCGAGCGCCTGCAGAAAGAGGCCACCGCGGCGGCCGAGCGCATTGCGGGCTCGCGCGAGCGAGCGCTGGCCGACATGTCGCACGTGGCGGCCGAACTTGCCCAGAGTGCCGTCGAACGGCTGATTGGCGTGAGACTGGGGGTTGCCGAGGCGCGTGCGGCGGTGGCGCAAGGCGGCGGCGGGGGCGGCTGATGGACGCGACATTCTGGGTCGGCGTCGGCTTTGTCATCTTTGCCGCGCTGCTGGTCTACCTGAAGGTGCCGGCGATGCTGGTCAGCAGGCTGGATGAACGCGCCCAGCGCATCCGCAAGGAATTGGAAGAGGCCGAGCGCTTGCGGGACGAGGCGCAAGCGCTGCTCGCTTCTTACGAACGCCGCCAGCGCGAGGCCCAGAAGGAGGCCGAGGCGATGCTGGTGCATGCGCGGGAAGAAGCCCAGCGCGAGGCGGCGTCGGCCGAACGCAAGTTGGCCGAGCAGATCGCCCGGCGCGAACAGCAAGCGCTGGAGAAGATCCGGCTGGCCGAGGCGCAGGCCGAGAAGGACGTGCGCGAGCAGGCGGTCGAGCTGGCGATCCGCGCGACGCGGGCGGCGCTGGCCCAGCATCTGGACGCGGCCCGCGACACGGACATCGTCGACCAGGCGATACGCGATCTTCGCCGCCAATTGAACTAGGCGTGTTGTTGCCTCAGGCGACGCCCGCCCGTTGGCTGTGCGCGGCCGGCGCATAGCCCGGAACCAGCGCTCTAAGAAGCGCCAGCATCTCGGCCCGTTCGCCACGTTCGGCGGTCCGCAGCAAGGTGGGCAGCAGGCTGTCCAGCATCGCCATGTCGCCCGCCCGCGGCTTGGCCCGCAGCACGCCCGGCACACCGGTCGGCGCCGGCGCCTCGTCGGGATAGAACAGCTCCTCGTGCAGCTTCTCGCCGGGCCTGAGGCCGACATAGGCGATCGCCACGTCCAGATCGGGCTGCTTGCCGGCTAACCGGACGATCTGCCGGGCCAGACGGTCGATCGCCACCGGTTCGCCCATTTCCAGCAGGTAGAGCGGCGCGCCGGCGGCCTCGGCCGCCAGGGCGGTCGCTTGCAACACCAGCTCCACGGCTTCGCGCTGGGTCATGAAGTAGCGCGTGGTCGAGCGATCGGTCACGGTCAGCGGGCCGCCGGCCGCCAGTTGCCGCTGGAACAGCGGCACGACCGAGCCGGTCGAACCCAGCACGTTGCCGAAACGGACGGTCGCGAAACGCGGCGGCTGGCCGGCCTCCGCCTCGCGTTGCAACAGCAATTCGGCCAGCCGCTTGCTGGCGCCCATGACGCTCGCGGGATTGACCGCCTTGTCGGTCGAAATCAGCACCATGCTGTCGCTGCCATGCTGGCGGCAGGCGCGGGCGACATTGCGGGTGCCCAGCACGTTGGTCAGCAGTCCCTCTTCCGGGTTGAGCTCGACCAACGGCACGTGCTTGCAGGCGGCGGCGTGGAAGACCAGTTGCGGCCGGCCCTCGCGGAACACCTGATTGAGGCGATCCCAGTCGCGGATGTCGGCGAGCCAGGTTTCACGCGGCGGTTGCGCGGGCAACTGCCCCAGTTCCTGGTCGATCTGGTAGAGCGCGTGTTCGGAATGGTCGAGCAGCAGGAGGCGCTGCGGCTCCAGGACCGCGATCTGTCGCGCCAGTTCGCCGCCGATGGTGCCGCCGGCGCCGGTGATCAAGACGCGCCTTCCGGCAATGCGCCGCCGCATCGCCTCACGGTCCAGCACCCTCTGCGGCCGACCCAACAGATCCTCGAGATCGATCGGCCGGGTCTGCCAACGCGCGGCCTGATCGGTCGGGGTGAACTCGGTCAGCCGCGGCAGGCGGGCGAGCGTCAGGCCCAACGTCTCGCCGGCCGCCAACAGCCGCTCGACCGCTTCGCCCTGCAGGCGCGAACTGGTGACGATCACCCGCTGCGGCCGGTCGCCTTCACGGCTCAGGCGCTCGACCACCTGCGCCAGGTCGTCGAGCCCGCCCAACACGCGCACGCCACGAATGTCGCGGCCGACGCGCTTGGGCTTGTCGTCGATCAGCCCGACCACGCGATAGCTTGCTTGACGCAAGCGGCCCATCTCGCGGATGAAGGCGTCCGCCTCGTCGCTGGCGTCGGCCAGCAGCACCGGCACGCGGGCATCGCCGCCGCGCGCCAGCACGCGGGCGAAGCTGCCATCCTTGCCATAACGATAGAGCATGCGCGGCCCGCTCAACAGCGCGACGAGCAGCGGCCAAAGCAGCAGGATCGCGCTGCGGGGAAAATTCTCCAGCCGGGTTAGCGCGAACAGCAGCGGCAAGAACACCAGGATGGCAAGGGTTGCGGCCTTCAGGATGGCCAGGGCGTCCGACATCGAGGCGTAGAGCCAGATGCCACGGTAGAGGCCCTGGAAATAGAACACTGCCGCCGCGACCGCCATGAACAGCAGCGTCGCGGGCCACAGGAAGAACACTTCCTGCGGCGCGCCATAGGTCTGGTAGCGCAGCCACAGGGCCGCCTCCATGGCGATCCCGGCCATCGCCACGTCATGCAGCGCGACCGACAGGATCCGCCAGTTCAGCCGGCCGGCGGGGTGCGCGGCAGCGGGCTCAGCCACGGCGCACCGGTTGTTCAAGCCGAGCGAAATAGGCCAGCACGATGCCGACCGTGGCGGCGGCGAGCGCCAGACCCAGCCACTCCGTCCCTGGAAACATCAGCACCACCAGCGCGATCGCCAGGATGGTCAGGTTGGCGATCAGCACTGTCCGGCTGACCGGCGCATGCGCGCCCAGCGACCGCGCGGCGCGCTGATAATAGTGCTGGCGGTGCGGTCGCCAGAAGGCCTCGCCGCCGAGCAGGCGACGCCCCAGCGTAATGCTGGCGTCGGCGAGGTAGTAGAACGGCAGCATCACCGCGACTGCCCAATACCCCGCCAAGGCGAGTTGCAGCAGCAGGAAGCCGACCAGGTAGCCAAGGCCAACGCTGCCGACATCGCCCAGGAACAGCCGTGCCGGCGCCCAGTTCCAATAAAGGAAGCCGAGCGCCGCGCCGGCCAGCGCGGCACCGGCACAGGCCAGCGCCAGGCCCAGCCCGGCGATCAGCGCCACCGCCGCCACACCCAGGCCCAGCGAAGCGGTTTGCACACCCGCCAGGCCGTCGATCCCGTCCATGAAGTTGTAGAGATTGACGAACCAGAGCCAAATCACGCCCAGTGCCAGGGCGGTGGCCAGCGGACCCAGCGGGGTGCCAGCCGGCAGCGGCAGCATAGCGACGCCGATGCCCACCGCGCAGAGCTGGGCCGGCAGGCGCAGCCAGATCGGCAGGTCCGACACGTCGTCGAGGAAGCCGAGCGCCGAGAGCCCCGCGGTCGCCGCCAGGATGGGCCAAACGGTGTCGCCCAGGCCCTCGGCATACTGGCTCACTCCCAGCCAGACCGTCAGCACGACCGTCATGACCGCCACACCGCCGCCGCGTGGCGTCGGCTGGATGTGGCTGGACCGCGCGCCGGGCCGGTCCAGCACGCCGCCCCGCCGCAGCGCCGGCAGCAAGGCCTTGGTGGCGAGCCAGCTCGCCAGCAAGCTGACCAAGCCAACCGCCAGCACCGTCAACTCTGTCATGGGCGACTTATACTCCCTGCCGTCGAGGCCGCAATGCTTGGCCGGGGCGGCGAAACTCCCTTGCGCAGCCGTGCCTTGCCGGGAAGGCACGGCACGTGCTAGCGAATTCGCATGAGTGCATCCCTGCCGCTCGTCGGGGTCGTGTGCAACTTCCGCGACCTGGACGGACATCATTGCCAGATTGCCGGGCAGAAGTATGTCGAGGCCGTGCTCTGGGCCGGCTGCCAAGCGGTACTGCTGCCGGCGCTGGGCCGTGCGCTGGACGCCGACTGCCTTCTGGAGCGGCTGGACGGCGTCATGCTGACCGGCGGCGTCTCCAACGTCGAGCCGCATCACTATGGCGGTGGTCCCAGCCGCGAGGGCACGCCGCACGATCCCGGCCGCGACGCGTTGGCGTTGGCACTGGTGCGCGGCGCGGTGGCGCGGGGTCAGCCGGTGCTCGGCATTTGCCGCGGCCTGCAGGAAATGAACGTCGCCTTCGGCGGCTCGCTGCATCAGCATCTGCATGAGGTACCGGGCCGCATGGATCACCGCAGCGACAAGCGCAAGCCGCTGTTGGAGCGCTACCAGCCCCGCCACCCCATCGCCACCGCCGCCGGCGGCCAGCTGCGCGAGTTGATCGGCGCGACGGAGGCCAGGGTGAACAGCCTGCACGGCCAGGGGGTGGACCGGTTGGGTGCCGGCCTGGCGGTCGAAGCGGTGGCGGAGGACGGCACGGTCGAGGCGCTGCGCGTGGTGGCTGCGCCGGGTTTCGCGTTGGGTGTGCAGTGGCATGCAGAGTTCGAGCCGGAGACGACGCCGGTGCATTTCCGCATCCTGTCGGCGTTTGGCGGGGCGGCGCGCGGCTATGCCGGAGGTCGCCGGCCGGGTGCGACGATGGTGGACTTCGCGCGCGGCTGAGCCGCTCAGGCGTGCAACAGCGCCGTCAGCCGCGCCCGCAAGGCCTCGCCCAGCGCCGCGGTCTGGCCATCGCGACGGTAGGCGATGACCGCTTCGGCCCAGCCGATCGGTCGACCCGCGACGAACAGCCCGCTGCCGACGGTCAGCGAGCGCGTGCCGATGGTTGTCAGGCAGGTGCCGATCGATACCTCGCCGGGCCAGTGCGCGTCGGCCAGGCTGCGCAGGCGATTGCGCGCCAGAATGAAACGTTCGCCGGCGGCGCGTTCGGGCAGCAGCACGCCATAGACGAAAGCCAGCCGGCCGGCCTCGGCGAAGCTGAGATAGGCGGTGCTGGTGACCCGGCCGGAACTGTCCTGGTCGGAGAAGCGGATGGCTTCCCGCACCCAATGCCGGAAGCTGCTGGTGTCGCTCAGGCGGGCGGCGAGTTGGCTTTCGTTCATCTGGGCACGAGCGAACGGTCGGTTTGACAAGCCGGCGAGGTGTCGCAATCTATCGCCGATTCGGGCCGACGGTTCGGGGAGTGGCGATGGGCCGCATGCTGATGCTGCTGGCGATCCTGCTGGGCGGTCAGGCCGGCGTGGGCGAAACGGCCGAACGCAAGCGCCTCAACATCTATAACTGGTCGGACTATGTGGCGCCCGACACCATCGGCAACTTCGAGCGCGAGAGCGGCATCCGCGTCACCTACGATGTCTATGACTCCAACGAAACGCTGGAAGCCAAGCTGTTCGCCGGCAAGACCGGCTACGACGTTGTGGTGCCCTCCAGCGCCTTCCTGGAGCGATTGATCAAGGCCGGCATTCTGCGGCCGCTCGACAAGGCGAAGCTCGCCAACCTTGGCAATCTCGACGCCGCCATCATGCGCCAACTCGAGAGCAAGGATCCCGACAACCGCCATGCCGTGCCCTACATGTGGGGCACGACCGGCATCGGCTACAACCTCGCCAAGGTGAAGGAACGCCTGGCCGACGCGCCGACCGGCAGTCTGGACATGCTGTTCAAGCCGGAGATCGCGCGCCGCTTCGCCGACTGCGGCATTGCCCTGCTGGACACCCCCTCCGAGGTTCTGGAGATCGCGCTCAACTATCTCGGCCTCGATCCGCGCACCGGCAAGCCGGAGGAACTGGCCAAGGCGCAGGCCATGCTGCTGGCGATCCGGCCGTATGTGAAATACTTCCATTCCTCGCAATACATCGACGACCTGGCGAACGGCGAGATCTGCCTCGCGCTCGGCTATTCGGGCGATGTGTTCCAGGCGCGCAAGCGAGCCAAGCAAGGCGTTGAGGTGGCTTATGCCATTCCCAAGGAAGGCACTCTGCTCTGGTTCGACCTGATGGTGATCGTCAAGGACGCCCGCCATCCCGACAACGCGCATGCCTTCATCGACTACATCTTGCGCCCGGAGGTGGCAGCCAAGATTTCCGATGCGGTCTTCTATGCCAACCCCAACGCCAAGGCGACGGCGCTGGTCAACCCGGCGATCGCCCGGGACCCAGCGATCTATCCGACGCCGGAGGTAATGGCGCGCCTGTTCACCGAGAAGGCGGTTCCCCGTGAGGTGTCCCGCGCCCGCACCCGGGTTTGGCAGAAGGTGACGTCGGGCAAGTGACGGCCTCGCCGCTCGTCGAACTGGTCGGCGTCGGCAAGGCCTATGGCGCGCAACGCGCGGTCGAGGATGTGTCGTTGTGCCTGGCGGCACGCGAGATCGTGGCGCTGCTGGGCCCGTCGGGCTGCGGCAAGACCACGGTGCTGCGCCTGATCGCCGGCTTCGAGACGCCCGACCGCGGGCGCGTGAGCATCGATGGCCGAGACATGGCGGGCGTGCCGGCGCATCGGCGGCCGGTCAACATGATGTTCCAGTCCTATGCCTTGTTTCCGCACCTTTCGGTCGCCGACAACATCGCCTTCGGTCCGCGCCGGCAAGGCCTGTCGCGTCGCCAGGTGGCGATGCGGACAGCGGAGATGCTGGCGCTGGTGCAACTCGAGACGGCAGCCGCCAAGCGGCCTCATCAGCTGTCGGGCGGCGAGCGGCAACGGGTCGCCTTGGCGCGGGCCGCCGCCTGTCGGCCGCGCGCGCTGCTGCTGGACGAGCCGTTGGCGGCGCTCGACCGCAAGCTGCGCGATGCCATGCAATTCGAGCTGCGCCGCATCCAGCGCCAACTGGGCATGGCCTTCCTGGTGGTGACGCATGACCAGGAAGAGGCCATGGGCCTGGCCGATCGGGTGGCGGTGATGGCGGCGGGTCGCATCGTCCAGGCGGGACCGCCGATGCAGGTCTACGATCGGCCGGTCAATCGTTTCGTCGCCGATTTTCTGGGCGAGACCAACTTGTTCGCCGGGCGCATCGTGGCCAGCCAGGGCGGATGGGTAAGGGTGGCTTGTGCCGAACTGGGCGGCGAACTGCGCTTGCCGAGCGACCAGATGGGAAGCGACTGCTGGCTGTCCATCCGGCCCGAGCGGCTGGCGCTCCAACCCGTCTCGCAGGCCGCGGTCGGAGAAGCCGTCGCCGCGCAGGTCGAGAACGTGGTGTTCCGGGGCGCCCAGCGACATTGCGAGTTGCGCTTGGCCACCGGTCGCCTGGTGCGGGCGAACCTGGCCAAAGTCGATGGCTGGTGTCCGCGCCCGGGCGAGCCGGCATGGCTCGCCTGGCGGGCGGAAGATTTCCGCCTGCTGCCGCCGTGACGCGGCCGGGGCGCGGCATCGGGCGCGAACGCCTTTTGCTGCTGGCTTTGCCGACGCTCTGGCTCGTCCTGCTGGTGGCCGCGCCGCTCGTCATCCTGTTGAAGATCGCCTTGTCGGAGGCCGAGCTTGGCGTGCCGCCCTATTCGGCCTTGGTGCAGACCGCGCCGGACGGCAGCCTGGCGCTCGCGCTCACCATCGACAGCTTCACCCGACTGGCCGCCGATGACATCTATCGCGCCGGCCTTTGGGGTTCGTTGCGGATCGCGTTCCTTGCCGCCTTGGCCGCCTTCCTCGTTGCCTATCCGATGGCCTTGGCGATGGCGCGAGCGCCCAGGCGATGGCGGCCATTGCTGCTGGCCTTGGCGATCCTGCCGTTCTGGACCTCGTTTCTGATCCGCGTCTATGCCTGGAAGGTCATCCTGCAAGGTGGCGGCGTGCTGAATGCCGCCTTGTTGGAGCTGGGTCTTATCGCGCAACCCCTGGCGCTGCTGCATGGCGAGGGCGCGGTGGTGCTGGGCATCGCCTATGCCTACCTGCCGTTCATGCTGCTGCCGCTCTATGCGGTGCTGGAGGGGCGCGATCCGGCGCTGGAGGAAGCCGCCGCCGACCTTGGCTGTTCGCCTTGGCAGCGCTGGCTTCGCGTGACCCTGCCGTTGTCGCTTCCCGGGGTCGCCGCCGGCTGGGCGTTGGTGTTCATTCCGGCGACCGGCGAGTTCGTGGTGCCCGACCTGCTTGGCGGGCCCGACACGTTGATGCTTGGCCGCGTGCTGTGGCAGGAATTCTTTCAGGCGGCCGACTGGCCGATGGCGGCGGCGCTGAGCGTGGCGCTCTTGCTGCTGCTGCTGGCGCCGCTGGCGACGCTGCAATGGCTGCGGCCGCGCCTGCGCGGGGGCGCCGAGTGAGGGCGATCGGCTGGCCGCTGATGCTGGCATTGCTGGGCGGCTTGGGCCTGCTCTATGCGCCGATGGCGGCGCTGGTCGTCTATTCCTTCAATGCATCCGAGCGGGTGCTGGTCTGGGGCGGTTGGTCGACCGTGTGGTATGGGCGGCTGCTCGACAATTCGGCCATCCACGAGGCGCTAGGTCGCAGCGTGCTGGTTGGGGCGGCTTCGGCCAGCCTGGCGACGGTGTTCGGCGCCGCAGCCGGCTATGCCCTTGCCCGCTTCGGCGCCTTTCCCGGCCGTGGCCTGTTTGCCGCCTTGGGCGCAGCCCCGCTGGTAGTGCCGGAAGTGGCGCTGGGACTTGCCCTGTTGCTGCTGTTCGTCAGCCTGGACCAGGCGATCGGCTGGCCGGCCCAGCGCGGCCTGGTGACGGTCATCCTGTCGCATGCGAGCATTGCCTCGGCCTATGTCGCGATCGTGGTGCAGGCCCGGCTCGCCCGCTTCGATGCCGCGCTCGAAGAGGCCGCGGCCGATCTCGGCTGCCCGCCCTTCCAGGGCTTCCTGCGGGTCACCCTGCCGCTGATCGCGCCGGGCCTGGCGGCCGGCTGGCTGATCGCCTTCACGCTCTCGTTCGACGATCTGGTGATCGCCAGCTTCACCACCGGGCCCGGCGCCGGCACGTTGCCGATGCTGGCCTTTTCCAAGGTGCGCCTGGGGCTGAGCCCGGAAATAAACGCCCTGGCGACGTTGCTGCTGCTGGGGGTCTTGAGCCTGGGCGTGCTGGCCTTCGTGCTACAACGCCGGCGCTGAACGCGAACGGGAGAGGGGCATGGCCGAGCGGGTCGTCATTCGGCGAGTGGAGGAGCGCGACCTGTCGGCAATCCAGGCGATCTATGCGCATCATGTGCGCCATGGCACGGCGTCGTTCGAGATCGAACCGCCGGATGTGCCGGAGATGACGCGGCGCGTTCGGGCGATCATGGAGTTGGGCCTGCCCTATCTGGTGGCGGAACGCGAGGGCCAAATTGCGGGCTATGCCTATGCCGGGCTGTATCGACCCCGCGCCGCCTATCGCTTCACCTGCGAGGATAGCGTCTATGTCGCGGCCGAGTTGACCGGCCGGGGCATCGGCCTGCCGCTGCTGCGCGCGGTGGTCGATGGCGCGACGCAAGCCGGCATGCGGCAGATGGTGGCGGTGATCGGCGACAGTCAACAGCGCCCGTCCATCCGACTGCACGAGAAGGCAGGTTTCCAGATGGTCGGCACGCTCAGGCACATCGGCTGGAAATTCGGCCGCTGGCTCGACAGCGTGCTGATGCAGCGGGCGCTGGGCGAAGGCAACGAAACGCCGGCGCCCAGTTCCCGTTGAGGGCATTCCACTCTAGGTCATGAACTCATAAATGGGATTCCCAAAGAGAAGTGGACCCCGGTTTTGGGACCAGGGGCTTGAGTGGAGCCGCGTTCTGATCCGTCATTGTGACGGAGGGAGCGATGGCGAAGACAAGACGGAAGTTTGATGCGGCATTCAAGGCGAAGATCGCC
>VGEV01000125.1 GCA_016869175.1 Alphaproteobacteria bacterium | reverse complement strand
GCCCTTCATCCCCCCGCCCTCTGCCAAAACCGCAAAGAGCTATCTGCTGCTGGATTTTTACTCCGGCGCAACCGGACAATCCGGCCGCTTCAGTGAGGGATTTTTGCCCCGGCGCTTACAAGCCGCCGCCAACCTCCTGCTGGTGACCTTGCTCATCCCGGTCAGCGCGCTGGCACTCGGCATGCTAATCCTGGGCGAAGCGCCGGCGGCCAGGCACTTCGCCGGCATGATGCTGATCGGGCTCGGCCTGGCCGCGATCGACGGCCGGCCGTTGCGCTTGTTGGGCCGCCTCAGCCGGCGGGTGCCACGTCGAGCCGCACGACGACGCCATCCAGCGCGGCTCTCGGCGTGGGATAGCGCTGCATCACCAGGGGATCGTGACCCGGGATGATGTGCTTGGGCGAAGCCGCCAGCTTCCGCATCTTGTCGTAGCCCGCCACCATGTCGCCGACCGAGTAGACGATGGGGAAGGGCGCCGTCTTCTCGATATTCTCATAGAAGTGCGTGGCGTCGGAGGCCAGCAGCACCGGCCCCCGCGCGGTGTTCACCCGCACGCACTGGATGCCCATGGTGTGGCCGCCGATCAGGTGCACGCTGACGCCGGGGGCGATCTCCGCATCGCCGTCGTGGAAGGCGAGGCGTCCCTTGTAGAGATGCTCCACCATCTTGCAGACATGCTCGGGCGCGAAGGCGTGGCTGAACACGTGCTGGCACATGTGCCGGCCGGTGGTGAAGCGCATTTCCTTTTCCTGCAAATGGAAGCGCGCTTGCGGGAAATGGTCGGTGGTGCCGGCATGGTCGTAATGCAGGTGGGTGACCACGACGTCCTTGACCCGGTTGGCGTCGATTTCCAGCATTGCCAGGCCTTCGCGCGGCAGGCGGGTCAACACGCGGTTGCGCAGTTTCGCTTCCGCATGGTCGAAGCCGGTATCGACGATGATCGTGCGCTCGGCGTTGACCACTGCCCAGACGAAGTAGTCGATCGGCATGGGGCCGTCATGGTCGTCGGCCATGATGAAGCTTTCCAGCCGTTTGCGCTGGCCGCGCGTGGCGTAGCGCACGGCGAACACCTCGTAGCTGTCGGAACCGGTCATGCGGCTGGTCCTCGCGATTACGCGTTCGGCGCGACGTCGAGCCGCGCGATGATGCCTTCGAGCCCCGCGCGCGGCGCCGGATAGCGCTTCAGCACCAGGGGGTCGTGGCCGGGGATGACGTGTTTCGGCGTCTCCGCCAGGCGGACCAGCTTCTTGTAGCCGGCCACCATGTCGGCGACGTTGATCACGGTCGGGAAAGGCTGGGTCTGCTCGAAATTCTCGTAGGTGTGGGACGCATCCGAGGCCAGCACCACCCAGCCACGCCGGGTCAGCACGCGCACCGATTGCATGCCCAGCGTATGGCCGCCGATATGGTGCACGCTGATGCCGGGCACCACCTCGCCCTCGCCGTCGTGGAACCGCACCCGGCCGGCATAGATGCGCCGGATCATCGCCTGCACGTGTTCCAGCGTGAACGGCCGGCGGAAGAAATAGTCGTTCATCAGCCGGCCGGTGACGAACTCCATCTCCAGGTCCTGGACATGGAACAGGGCATTGGGAAACGCATCCTGCGTGCCGACATGGTCCCAATGCATGTGGCTGATCACCACGTGCCCGACCTTGGCCGGATCGATATTGAGCATCGCCAGCCCTTCATGCGGCAGGCGGTCGATCTTGCGGCCGCGCGCTTCCGCCTCCTTGCGGTCGAAGCCCAGGTCCACGACGACCGTGCGCTTGTCGTTGACGCAGGCCCAGACATAGAAGTCGAGCTGCCCCGGCCCGTCATGCGGGTCGGCCATGATGAAGTTGTTGTGGCGCCGCCGTTCCGGCCAGGAGCCGAACTTGACGGCGAACACCTCGTAGCTTTCCGGCTGGCTCAAGACGGCTTCCCCCGATCCTCCGTCAAGGCTACTGCGCCGTGACGCCGGCGTCGATCACCAGTTCGGCGCCGGTGACGAAGCGGGCGGCGTCGGAAGAGAGGTAGAGCATGCCCTCGGCAATGTCCTCGGGCTGGCCCGTGGCGGCGCCTGGCTGCATGGCGCGGATCACCTCGCGCGCCGCCGGACCGCGGTTGGGGTGATCCACAATGCGCCTGAGCATGGCGGTATCGATGAAGCCGGGATGGACCGAGTTGACCCGCACATGGCTGCCCAGCGCCTGCTCCTCCAGCGCCGAGACCTTGGTCAGCAACGCCAAGCCCGCCTTGGCCGCGCCATAGGCCGAGCCGCCCGCCATGCCGATCAGGCCGGCGATGGAAGAGGTGTTGACGACCGCGCCGCCGCCTGCGGCGCGAATGGCGGGGATGCAGTGCTTCATGCCCAGGAAGGCGCCGTCCAGGTTGACACTGGTGACCTTGCGCCAGCCTTCCAGCGTCATGTTGTCGATGGCGATGTTGGGGCCGCTGATCCCGGCATTGTTGATCAGGATGTCGAGCCGCCCGAACCGTGCCAGCACCGCCGCCACCGCGGACTGCCAGGCGGCCTCGCTGGTGACGTCGAGCGCCAGCGCCTGGGCCTCGCAGCCTTGCGCCGCCAGTTCGTCGGCCAGCGGCGCGCAGTCGGCAAGGTCGGCCAGCGCCAGCCTGGCGCCGGCGCTCGCGAAGCGGCGGGCCGCCGCCCGCCCGATGCCGGACGCGGCGCCGGTGATCAGCGCCACCTTGCCGGCGAGCGAGAGCGCGGTCATTGCGCGGTCGCCCCGCCGTCGATCACCAGTTCCGCGCCGTTGACGAAGCGGGCGGCGTCCGAAGCGAGGTAGAGGATACCTTCTGCGATGTCCTCCGGCCGGCCCAGTTCGCCACCCGGCTGGGCGCGGCCGATGACGCGGGCCATGCGCTCGCCGTCGGGCGATTGCAGGCGGGCCTGCACCATGGCGGTGTCGGTGAAGCCCGGATGCACGGAATTGACGCGGATGGCGGTGCCGGCCTTGAGGCATTCCAGCGCCGCGGACTTGCTCAGCAGCTTGACGCCCGCTTTGGTGGCGGCATAGGCGCCGGTCATCGGCAGGCCGACCTTGCCCAGGATGGACGAGACATTGACGATCGAGCCGTTGCCGCCGCCTGCCTTCATCGCCCGGATGGCGTGCTTGGTGCCCAGGAAGACCCCTTCAAGGTTGACCGCCATGACCCGGCGCCATGCCTCCAGGCTAGTGTCGGGCACGGCCGTGCCGGTGCCGCCGACGCCGGCATTGTTGACCAACACGTCCACGCCACCGAACTGCGCCAACGTGGCGGCCATCACGCGCTCCCAGTCGGCCTCGCTGGCGACGTCGTGGTGCAGGTAGAGGGCACGGCCGCCAGCGGCCGTTATCGCGGCGGCAACCGGCTTGCCCTGGTCGTCCGCCAGGTCGCTCAGCGCCACGGCGGCGCCCTCGGCCGCGAACAACCGGGCCGTCGCCCGCCCGATGCCCGACGCCGCGCCCGTGATCAGCGCCGCCTTGCCCTGCAGCCGCGTCATGGCTCCTCCCCCGTTCGGCGGCATTCGAGCATGCCGCGCGCCGGTTGGCCAAGCGCCGTCGTCGCCGCATACTGCTGGCCAGAGAGGGGGAAGGCATGGACAAGGACCGCTTTGAGCATGGCCTGAAAGTGCGCAAGGAAGTGCTGGGCGAGGCCCACGTCGCGCGTTCGATGGCCGCGCAGGACGACTACAACAAGGCGCTGCAGGACATGATCGTCGAATGGGGCTGGGGCAGCGCCTGGGCGGCGGGCGGCCTGCCGCGGCGCGAACGCTCGATCATGAACCTCGGCATGCTGGCGGCGTTGGGCCGCTGGCACGAATTCGAGGTGCATTGCAACGGCGCGCTCAACAATGGCGTGACGCCGGAGGAACTGAAGCTTGTGCTCTGGCAGACCGTGATCTATTGCGGCGTGCCGACGGCGAGCCAGGCCTTCCGGCATGCCGCGCAAGTGTTGAAGACGCGCGGCCTGACGCCCGCTTGATCGCAGCAAAGGGGAGAAACATGGACAAGCAGCAGTACGAAATCGGTCTCAAGATGCGCAAGGAAGTGCTGGGGGCCGAGTATGTCGAGCGCTCGCTCGCCAGCGCCGACGACTTCAACCGCGACTTTCAGCAGATGGTGACGGAATATTGCTGGGGCGGCACCTGGGGCCGCGGCGTGCTGGCCAAACAGCAGCGTTCGATCCTCAACCTGGGCATGTTGGCGGCGCTGAACCGCATGCACGAGTTCGAGTTGCATTTCCGTGGCGCCATCCGCAACGGCCTGACGCTGGACGAATTGAAGGAAGTGCTGCTGCAGATCGCGGTCTATTGCGGCATCCCGGCCGGCGTCGAGGCCTTCCGCACCGCCCGCAAGGTGGTGGACGAGATGAAGGCGCAAGGGGGCAAGCCGTGAGTGAGGCCGGCCGCCCGGTCGGCTTCATCGGCCTTGGCAACATGGGCGGTCCCATGGCCGCCAACGTGGCCAAGGCGGGCCATGCCATGCTGGTCTACGACAAGGCCGGCACGCGCGAGCGGGCACCGGCGGGT
Source organism: Alphaproteobacteria bacterium (assembly GCA_016869175.1). GTDB lineage: Bacteria > Pseudomonadota > Alphaproteobacteria > VGEV01. The sequence goes on along the minus strand of VGEV01000125.1, from coordinate 7,471 downwards.
GCCCGCATCGCCGGCGGCATCGGCGAATTGGCGGCGGCGTCCGACATGGTGATCTTGAGCCTGCCCGACGGCAAGGTGAGCGGCCAGGTGCTCGAGGAAATCTTGAGCTCCAACAGCCGCGTGGTGCGCACCATCGTCGATACCTCGACCATCGGCGTCGACTTTGCCCGCCGGGTCGAAAGCCGCGCCCGCGAGGGCAGGATCGAGTATGTCGACGCGCCGGTCTCCGGTGGCACCGCCGGCGCCAAGGCGGCGACCATCGCCCTGATGTATTCCGGCAGCGCCGAAACGCTCGAACGGCTGCGACCGGTCCTGTCGGCGATGTCGAAGAACATCTTCCATGTCGGCGACAAGCCGGGCCAGGGCCAGGCGATGAAGGTGCTGAACAACTTCCTGTCGGCCACCGCCATGGCGGCGACCTCGGAAGCGATCAGCTTCGGCCTGGCCCAGGGCCTGCAGATGGGTACGATGATCGACGTGCTGAACGCCTCCAGCGGGCAGAACACGGCGACCTCGGACAAGTTCAAGAATCGCATCCAGCATGGCCGCTACGATGCCGGCTTTCTCAACAACCTGCTGCTGAAGGACATTACGCTTTATCTCGAGGGCGCGCGCGGCGCGGGCGTGGCCAAGGACATGAGCGAGACCCTGGTGGCCTTGTGGCAGCGCTTCGTCGCGGCGGAACCGGGCGTCGACTTCACCCGCATCTTCCCGTTCGTGAAGGACAAGCGCTGAGGCCATGCGGGCGTTGATGCAGGACCGGCCGCTGCTGCTGGCCGGTCTCATCGAGCATGCCGGCCGCTATCACGCCGCCACCGAGATCGTCAGCCGGCAGGCGGACGGCAGCCTGCATCGCCAGGGCTATGCGGCAACGGCGTCGCGTGCCCGGCGGCTGGCCCGGGCGCTCGGCCGGCTGGGCCTCCGGCCGGGCGAGACGGCCGGCTCGCTCGCCTTCAACCACTTCCGGCATGTGGAGCTGTTCTACGCCGTCTCCGGCAGCGGCGCCGTGCTGCACACCGCCAATCCCCGCCTGCCGCCGGAACAGGTCCTCTACACGATGCAGCATGCCGAGGATCGCCTGCTGTTCGTCGATCTGCATTGCCTCGACCTGGCGGAAGCGCTGTGGCTGAAACTGCCGGCCCTGCGGGGGGTGGTGGTGATGGCGACACGCGGCGAGATGCCGGCCGACCGCCTGCCGGGCGCGCTTTGTTGCGAAGAGTTGCTGGCGGCGGAGGACGACGGCTACGACTGGCCGAGCTTCGATGAGAACGCCGCTTCGGTCATCTGCTATACCTCCGGCACCACGGGCCAGCCCAAGGGGGTGGTCTACAGCCATCGCGCCTCGATGCTGCAGGCCTACTCGATTGCCAGCAACAACGGGTTCGCGCTGTCGGCGCAGGATTGCGCGCTGCCGGTTGCCTCCATGTATCACGTCAACGGCTGGAGCATGCCCTATGCCGCGGCGATGGTCGGCTGCAAGCTGGTGCTGCCCGGCCGGCAGCTGGAGGCGCCGGCGCTGCTCGACCTGATCCGGGGCGAGGGCGTCGGCATCGCGCTGGGCGTGCCGACCATTTTCCTCTCGCTCCTGGAGCATCTGCGGCTCAACGGCGGCGATCTGAAGCCGCTGGCCCGCATCGCCTGCGGCGGCGCGGCGCCGCCGCGCGCCATGATGGAGCAGCTCTGGCGCGAACACGGCGTGCGCACCATTCATGCCTGGGGCATGACCGAGACGACCGGCGGCGTCACCTTCTTCCTGCCGCGCGGCAACGACCGGCTGGACGATTTCGATCTGATCGAATTGCAGGGCCGCCCGGCCTATGGCACCGAGCTGGCCATCGTCGACGAGGCGGGCCGGCTCTTGCCCTGGGATGGCAAGTCGGTCGGCGAAGTCAGGGCGCGCGGCAATTTCATCGCCGCCGGCTACCGCGGCCTGCCGGCTTTCGCGGACGGTTGGCTGCCGACCGGCGATGTCGGCTGCCTCACGCCCGACGGCACGCTGAAGCTGACCGACCGGGCCAAGGACGTGATCAAGTCGGGCGGCGAATGGATCAGCTCGATCGCGTTGGAGAATGCCGCGGTCGGCCACCCGGCCGTGGCGGAGGCCGGGGTCATCGCCGTGGCGCATCCGAAATGGCAGGAACGGCCGCTGCTGGTGGCGGTCAAGGCTGCGGGCGCCCAGATCGACAAGGCGGAACTGCTGGCCTATCTCGCCCAGCGCATGCCGCACTGGTGGCTGCCCGACGACATCGTGTTCGTCGAGGCGCTGCCGCATACCGCCACCGGCAAGATCCAGAAGAGCGAACTGCGCCGGCATTTCGCCGCCTACCGTCTGCCCGAACCGGGCTGAACGCGGCTATCTCCCTTCGTCGTCGGCCTGCACTGTATCCAGACCCAACAAGCGTTCCGCCTCCGTCTCCGGCAGCCTGTCCACATCGCGCAGCTTGCGATGCATGGCGCGTGTGCGGGTGCCAAGCTGCTCGACCGACTTGGCGGCGGTGCCCAGCTGTTTCTCGATCTTGTCTACGACATCGTTGTAGTTCGTGAACTCCGTGCGCACTGCCGCCAGCAGCTGCCAGACCTCGGCCGAACGCTGCTGGATGGCGAGCGAGCGGAAGCCCATCTGCAGCGCATTGAGGAAGGCGGTCAGCGTGGTCGGCCCGGTCAGCGTCACCTGGTGTTCGCGTTGCAGGTGCTCGAACAGGCCGGGCCGCCGCAGCACCTCGGCGAACAGCCCCTCGGTCGGCAGGAACAGGATGGCGAAGTCAGTGGTGCGCGGCGGGTTGATGTATTTGTCGCGGATGGTCTTGGCGAAGCTCTTGATGCGGGCTTCCAGGGCCTTCCCGGCCTCGGCGGCCTTTTCGGCGTCGCCGTCGTGGCCGGCCTGCAGCAGGCGCTCGTAGTCCTCCTGCGGGAACTTGGCGTCGATCGGCAGCAACACCTCGTTCTCGCCGTCGCGGCCGGGCAGCTTGACGGCGAATTCGACGCGCTCCTGGCTGCCTGCCCTGACACTGGCGTTGGCGATGACCTGCTCGGGCGAGAGGAACTGTTCCAGCAGCATGGCAAGCTGGATCTCGCCCAGGGCGCCACGCACACTGACGTTCGACAGCACCTTTTTCAGGTCGCCCACGCCGGCGGCCAGGGTCTGCATCTCGCCCAGGCCCTTGTGCACGTCCGACAGCGCCTGCACGACGCGGTCGAAGGATTCTCCCAGGCGCCGGTCGAGTGTGGTCTGCAACTTCTCGTCGACCGTCTGGCGAATCGCATCCAGCTTGCCGGCGTTCTCCTGGCGGATGGCGTCGAGCCGGCTCTCGACCGCCTGGCGCAAGTTCGTTTGTGCTGCGGTGTTGGCCTCGGTCAGCCGATTCAGTTCGCCGCCAACCTGCTCCAGCCGTTCGCGTTGCTGTTCGCCCGCTCGGTCCAGGCCGCCGTCCAGCCTCTCGCCGAAGCCCTTCACCTGGTCCCCCAAGGACTGGCCCAGCGCCTGAAAGGCATTGAGCGAGACGTTCTGAAAGTCGCGCAGATTGCCGGCAAGCTCCTGGCGCAGGCCGCGCGCCTGCTCTTCGCCGGCGCCGCGCAGGCGCTCGATCTCGTTGCGAAGCAGTTGGGCGATCTCGGCCTGCGTCGGCGCCGCTGGATGACGCCCGGCGCGCCGCCAGGCCAGCAGAGCGAACACCGCGCTCGCGGCCGCCAGCAGCAGCAGCGTCGTCAGCGCCAAGGTTTGCAGCATGTCGCGCGTCCTCGCGGGAATCGGCCGGCTATCATAGCGTTCCGGCCGGGCGGGGCTCGCCCGGCAAGCTTGGCGCCGAAGGGTCAGCCGCGCTCCGCGGCGATAGCGGGCACCAGGCGCTCGTAGTCCGCGAGCTCGTTGTAGACCTGCGCCGACAAGCGCAGCCACAGCCGGCCGGCGCGCGCGATCACCGGCACCTCGATGCGATGGGATCGCAACAGGCGATCGCGCAGCCGCAGCGCGGCCGAAGGGTTGGCGGCGAAACCCTCCGGCAGCGCGACGAGATGCATTGCCAGTCCATTGTCGCCGACCGCTGGTTCCGGGCCGCGCCAACAGCCGCGCAGCATCGCAGCCGCCTCGCGCGCCAGAGCGGCGTTACGGGCCCGCACCGCCGGTCCGCCCAGTCCGGCAAGAAAAACCAAGCCGGCCGGCGCCGCCAGATATGGCGTCGGGTCGGACGTCCCGGTCCAGCCGAAGCTCGCCTGCAAGCCTTGCCGGTAGCCCCACGAGATCGCCGACGGTTCCAGATCGTCTTGCCGATCCGAACGGGCCCAGAGGAAGGCGGCACCGCGCGGCGCGAAGGCCCATTTGTGCAGCGTGCCGACATACCAGTCGGCGGCGAGCGCGTCGAGGTCGAGCGTCAGATGGCCAGGCGCGTGCGCGCCATCCACCAGCACCGGCACCCCGGCGCCGCGACAGAGCGCGACAGCTTCGGCGAGTGGCAGCGGAAGCGCCGTCTCCGAGGTGATGTGATCGAGTACCACCAGGCGCGTGCGGGGGCGCAGCGCGCGGCCGAGCAACGCCGGCAAGGCGGCGGGGTCGCTTTCCGGAAAGGGCAGCCCAAGCGTGGCCAGGCGGGCGCCCGACCGCCCGGCCACATGCTGTGCGGCGTGACGCACGGCGCCATAGCCGTGGTCGGTCAACAGGATCTCGTCGCCTGGGGCGAGGCGCAGCGAGCCGAGCACCGCGCCGCAGCCGGCGGTGGCATTGACCGCGAAGACGAGGTCGTCCGGTCGGGCACCCACGAAGCGGGCAACTTCGCCGCGCGCCCAGGCCAGGCGGTCGGGCAGTTCGAGCCGCAGGAAGCGCGCCGGGTTGCTCTCGATCGCCTCGCGCCACGCGGCGGCCTGCCGCAGGATCGGCCATGGTGTCAGGCCGACGGTTCCATGGTTCAGATAGGCCATCGCCGGATCGAGCGGGAACAGCGCTTGCAGGCGTCGACGCACCCGGCGACCTAGCTCAAGGCCGGAACCAGCCGATCCAGCGCCTCTGACAGGCGTGCTTCGGCACTGGCGAAGCAGAGCCGGAAATAGCCCGCGTTGTCAGGCCCGAAGGCGCTGCCCGGAGCCAGGCCCACGCGCGCGGTGCGGACCAAGTCTTGCGCGAAGCCGAGATCGTCGCTCACGCCGTCCACCTTGAAATAGGCATAGAACGCGGCGGCCGGCCGACTGATGGCTACGCGCGGCAAGCCGGCCAGCCGCTGGTGCACCAGGTCGCGGCCGCGCCGGCAGCGTTCCACCATCTCGGCGATGAAGGCCTCGCCCTGCTCGATGGCGCAAACGCCGGCATGCTGCACGAAGGTGGTGGCGCCGGTATTGTTGATGCCCGAAAGATCGCCCATGCGGTCGCCCAGGGCTGGCGGGTGAATGAGCCAGCCGAGCCGCCAGCCGGTCATCGCCCAGCTCTTGGAGAAGCTGTTGACGACGAACACCGGATCGTCGGGCAGGGCGAGATTGAGGAAGGACGGCGCCACCGGCCGGTCATAGACCAGGCGGTGATAGACCTCGTCGGCGATGATCCAGATGCCGCGCCGCCGGGCGAAGTCCAGCACCGCCCGCTGCTCGTCCTCGCTCATCAACCAGCCGGTGGGGTTGGACGGGCTGGCGATGAAGATGGCGCGCGTGCGAGCATCGCAGGCGGCGAACAGCCGGTCCAGATCCAGCTTCCAGCCCATCGCGGTCTGTTGCAGGCGCACATGCCGGCTTTCGCCGCCCATCGTGCGCACGGCATAGAAGATGTTGGGCCAGATCGGGGAGATCAGCACGGCATTGTCGCCCTGGCCCACCAGGCATTGGACCGCGATCATGATCGCGGTCATGCCGGAGCCGGTGACGGTCAGCCGTTCCGGCGCGAGTTCCATGCCGTGGATGCCGCGGTGATAGCCGATCAGCGCTTGGCGCAGTGGTGGAATGCCGCGCTTGTTGACATAGAAGGTCTCGCCGGCGTCCAGTGCCCGCTTCGCTGTCTGTCGAATGAAGTCGGGCGACACCACGTCCGACTCGCCGAACCAGAGCGGGATCACGTCGGGGTTGCCCAACGCCAGGTTGGCCACGGCACCGATGCGTTGCTGCTCCATGTCGGCGATGGCGTTGCGAATGCCTTGCATCTCATGAACCGCCACTGCGTGGGCGGGCGGCGCCGGCGCCGCCCTACAAGACCGTGCCGATCGTCGGCTGCTACTTCGGGTCCAGCGCCGGCTTCAATACCACCCGGCCATTCACGCGGCCGGCGCGCAGGTCGCTCATGGCGCCATTGGCGGCGGCAAGTGGTCGCGGCTCGATCGGCATGCGCGGCACCTTGCCGCCCAGGATATGGCCCATCATCTCGTGCATTTCCGCCAGCGTGCCGACATAGGAGCCGCGCCAGTTGACCGATCGCATCGGCAGCAGGGGCAGCGACACCGGTACCGCGCCGCCATAGAGGCCAACCGAGACCAGCGTGCCGCCGCGGCGGATGGCATCGAGACCGAACTGCGCCGAGGCGGGCGCACCGACGAAATCGATGGCGCCCGCGGCGCCAATGCCGCCGGTCAGCTCCAGGACCTGCTTCACCGCTTCCGGCTTGGCCGGGTCGACCGCCGCCGCGACGCGATTGCTTTTCATCGCGGTCTCGCGCTTCTTTGCGTCCACGTCGGCGACGATCAGCTTGGCCTCGTGCACGGCGCTGACCAGCAGGATGCCGGCCGTGCCAACGCCGCCCGCGCCGATCATCACGAGGCATTCGCGCGCGGTGGTCTTGGGAATCTTTTTCAACGCGCTGAAGGCGGTGATGCCGGAACAGGCATAGGTCGCCGCCAGATCCTCCGGCACATCGCCGTAGGCCACCAGATACTTGGCATGCGGCACCACGATGTGGGTGGCGTAGCCGCCGTCGCGCCTGGCGCCGAGGAAGCGCGGATTCGGACACAGCGTCTCCTCGCCGGCGGCGCAGCTCTCGCACGTGCCGCAGCCGATCCAGGGAAACACGATGCGCCGGTCCCCTGGCCTGACGCCGCTGGCCTCGGGCCCCAAGGCCTCGACCTCGCCCACCATCTCGTGGCCCGGCGTGAACGGCAGTTTGGTGCCGCGATCGGCCAACGTGATGCGCTTGCCGCCGCCCAAGTCGAAGAAGCCGTCGGCAAGGTGCAGGTCGGAGTGGCAGACGCCGCAACCGGCCAGGCGAACGACCACCTCCGTGCCGGCGGGCTTCGGGGTCGGGTAGTCGCGCCGTTCCAGCGGCTTGCCGAACTCCACCACTTGATAGCTGTACATGCCGCACCCTTCCCTGGTTCTGCTCTTGGTTGACGATGCTAACGGAGCGGCCGGCCACAACCAAGCGGGCTGGCAGCGTGCGAGAGGCCGCGCTAGGACACGGACTCATAAGCACGCATCCAGATTCGTGATGCGGCGAGCTTGATGAGGGCGAGGTAGTTGGCGTCGTGCTTGTCGTAGCGCGTGGCGATGGCTCGGAAGTGTTTGACCCTGT